>NZ_CAJYES010000120.1 GCF_913773995.1 uncultured Pseudacidovorax sp. | reverse complement strand
CCCAGCGTGGCCGAGTACATGGCGCGGGCCCGGTCCACCAGGTTGTGGGCCTCGTCCACCAGCACGGCCACCTGCCACTCCTCCTCGCGGGCCAGGGCGTGGAGCATGGCGCTGCCGTCGAAGTAGTAGTTGTAGTCGCCGACCACCACATCGCTCCAACGCACCATCTCCTGCGCGAGGAAGTAGGGACACACGCCATGGCCGACGCCGATGCGGCGCAGGGCCTCGCGGTCGAGCCAGCGGACCTCGGCCGCCTCGGCCCGGGCCGGCGGCAGGCGGTCGTAGAAGCCCTTGGCCAGCGGACAGCTGTCGCCATGGCAGGCCGCGCCCGGGCGCTCGCAGGCCGACTCGCGCGCCACCAGTTCCAGCACGCGCAACGCCCTGCCTCCGCCCAGCTGGCGCAGCGCATCGAGGGCGACCTGCCGCCCCGGCGTCTTGGCCGTGAGAAAGAACACCTTGTCCGTGCCGTGCGCGGCCATGCCGCGCAGCAGCGGGTAGGTGGTGGCCCGCGTCTTGCCGATTCCGGTGGGCGCCGGGGCGATCAGGCAGCGCCGGCGCGCTGCGGCGCGGTAGACGTCGCGCGAAAGCTTGTGCTGGCCGGCGCGGAAGTCGCCATGCGGAAAGACGAGGTCCGCCATCTGCGCGTCGCGCTGCGCGCGGTGGGCCTCTTCCTGCTGGGCCCAACGCGCGTAGGCCTCGCACATGGCCCGCAGCCCGGCCTGCAAGGCTTCGGCCTGGCAGTGTTCCTGCAGCACCGTCTCCTCGCCGCTGGCCAGGTCGAGGTAGACCAGGGCGACCGTGATCGAGGCCAGCGCATCGCGCTCGCAGAGCATGGCCGCATAGGTCCGGGCCTGCGCCCAGTGCAGCGCGCGATGGTTGCCCTTGATGCGCTCGAACTCGCCGCGGAAGGTCTTGATCTCCTCCACCCGCTGCTGGCCGGCGTCGTAGCCGTCGGCACGGCCGCGCACCTGCAGTCCGTCGACGACGGTCACCAGCGCCACCTCGCGCTCGTAGCCCGGCCCGCGCCGCGACTGCACCAGTGCGTGGCCGGCCTGGCCCTCGTGCGCCGTGGGCGCCGGCACGAAGCGGATGTCCAGATCGCCGGCCTTGGCCGCGAAGGCACACAGCGATTTGACGGAGACGCGGGGCATGTCGAAGAGCGCGGCGGGATCGCGCGCAGCGTCAGCGCGGCAGCGCGGTGGCCCGCACGAGGCGCGCGCGCCCGGCGCCCGCCCCGGCAAGCGCCAGCGCCACCCCCAGGACGCCGAACAGCAGGGCCGAAGCGCGGAAGCTGCCTGTCCAGGCCCGCAGCAGGCCCACTAGCATCGGCCCCGCCGCGGCCACCAGATAGCCCACGCCCTGCGCCATGCCCGAGAGCTGGGCCGCCACGCGCGAATCGGGCGAGCGCATGACGATCAGCGTGAGCGCCAGGGAGAAGGTGCCGCCCTGCGCAATGCCCAGCAGCACCGCCCAGCCCCAGATGCCCGCCAGCGGCGCGAACATGCAGGCCCACAGGGCCGCGACCCCGAGCACCGCCAGTCCCACGGCCAGGGCGACCTGGTTGCGCTGGCGCTGGGCCAGGGTGGGCAGCACGAGGCAGGTGGGCACCTGAACCAGCACCGAGAGCGAAACCACGAGTCCGGCCAGGGCCGCGGGCAGTCCGCGCTCGCGCAGCATGGGCGCGAGCCAGCCCATCACCGAATAGGCCAGCGCCGATTGCAGGCCCATGAAGAGCGTGACCTGCCAAGCCAGCTTGTCGCCCCAGAGTCCGCGCACCTGCCAGGCGGCCCCGCCCGACTCGCGCCGTGAAGCCAGCGCACGCGGGACCCACAGCAGCAGGGCCACGGCGGCCGGCAGGGTCCACATCGCCAGCGCGCCCTGCCAACCAAAGCCCAGCGCGTGCTGCAGCGGCACAGTCACGCCCGCGCCACTGGCCGCTCCGGCACAGACCGCCATCGTGTAGAGCCCCATCATCAACGCCGCGCGGCTGTCGAAGTCGCGCTTGACCAGCGCCGAGAGCAGCACATTGGCCACCGCGATGCCCACGCCCGCCATGGCCGAAGCGACGAACAGCAGTGGCAGCTGCGGCGCCCCGCGCAGCAGCGTGCCCGCGGTGATCAGCACCATGCAGGCCAGCAGCGTGCGCTCGATGCCCAGCCGCCGACCGAGCCAGGGCGCCACCATGGCGAAGGCGCCCAGGCAGATCACCGGCAGCGTGGTCAGCGCACTGGCCGCCGCCGCCGACATGCCGATGTCCGCCACGATGTCGGGCAGCACCACCGACAGGCTGGAGAACACCGGCCGCAGGTTGAAGGCGATGAGCACGATCGACAGGGCGAGCAGCCCCAGGCGTTGGCGTTGGGCGGCACGGTGGCGCGAATGCGTGGAAGCGACGGAGGAGGCGGGCATGCGAGGGAGATGGCGCCGGGAGCGGCGCGGCAGGCACCAGGGCCGCCCGCCGCACCGGCCAGCGAGGAAGAGGCCGGGGGGCCGCAGGAGGGTGGATGCTGCCACAGCGGCCTACCGGCCGGCCGCGCTCCCGTCCAAAGCCCATGCCACGGTATGTCGAGCGCCCACGGGTAGGACCACGCCGCGCCTCGGGGCAGTCAGCCGGCCGCCCGGGCGTCGTCCGGCGGCGGGGGGTCGGTCCGCGCCGACAGCCATCCGGGCGACCCCCTTGCCCGGCGCGCCGCCAGGCCCGGCGAAGGTGCAACCATGCAGAACCAACGCCTTGTCCAAGCGGTCCCCGAAGCCGTCGTGGCACCTCGATCATTCACGTCGCATCCGCTCGTCCCGCCGTCACCTGTGGGGGATGCCGCCAACGAGGCGCAACGGCAGCCTGCCGACGGTGCCCGCACGCTCTACGAAGCGCTGCTGCACGCGAACGACCGCCCCGACGACGCCTTGCGGACACAGGCCCGCGCCTTCATCGAGCGCTGGCGCAGCGAAATGCGCCAGCAGCCCTGCGATCTGCCCGACTCGCCCGAAGGGCTGGCCGCTTGGCAGCAGCAGAGCCTTGCCTCGACCGGCGCGGCTTACCAGCGCTACTTGGCCGAGCGCAAGAAACGGGCGCCCCGCCGCTACTTCCGTTCGCGCTCCCACGCCTTGTTCTTTCTGCGGGCGGTGGCGCCCACCAAGCTGGTCGACGGCGCATGGCTCTATGGTCTGCTGCCGGACGCCGCCAACCCGCACCTCAATGACCTCGTGCTCACTTACATCGAGGAACTGGGCGACGGCGACCCCGACAAGAACCATGTGCTGCTCTATCGCCGCCTGCTCGATTCGATGGGCATCGTGGACTGGGCCGAGCAGCCCGACGAGGCCTACGTGCAGGGCGCGCTACAGCTCTCGCTGGCTGCCTGCACCGAGGCCCTGCTGCCCGAGGTGATCGGCTTCAATCTCGGCTACGAGCAGTTGCCGCTACACCTGCTCATCACCGCCTACGAGCTGGACGAGCTCGGCATCGATCCGACCTATTTCACCCTGCATGTCACCGTGGACAACGCGGCGGGCGGCCATGCCCAGCGGGCGCTGCGCGCTGCCGCGGAAAACCTGCCTGCCCTCGCGGACCGCGAGGCGTTCTGGGCCCGCGTGGCCGATGGCTATATGTTGAGCAACGCCGGCCAGGGAACGACGGATGCCATTGCGTCCTTCGACCGCCACCAGGCCCTGCTGCAGGTGCTCGGCGGCCGCGCCAGCGAAGGCAGCCTGGCCCATTCCGACTATTGCCGCATCGAGGGGCGCACGGTGAACCAGTGGCTGGCCGATCCGGACGCGATCGGGGGCTTTGTCGCGGCGCTGGAGCGCAAGGGCTGGCTGATACAGGACAGCGACCCTGCACAGAGCCGCTTCTGGGCGCTGCTGCAGG
Source organism: uncultured Pseudacidovorax sp. (assembly GCF_913773995.1). Lineage (GTDB taxonomy): Bacteria > Pseudomonadota > Gammaproteobacteria > Burkholderiales > Burkholderiaceae_C > Xenophilus. The sequence goes on along the minus strand of NZ_CAJYES010000120.1, from coordinate 43,302 downwards.
GAGAGCACGCCAGCATGTTCGGTGTCTTTGGGGACTACGAGCTGCAGGTGATCTACGACTGGATCCGGGGCGACGCCGCGGCGGACGGGGCGCCCTTCTTGCGGTCGGGGCCGTGCGCGCGGGCGCCTTCACCACCGCGTGCCTTCCGTCATGCGCGGCGTGCGGGTCGCGGGCCGGCACCGCTCTCGCTCGCCACGCTGGCCGAGGACGGCAGCACACTCGACCCGGATCTGGCTGAACTGCGCCAGGTGTTGGCGGGCGAGAGCACCGTTGGCCGCGGCGAAGCCTTGCGTCGTCTGCTCGGCCCTGCGATGCACTGGGGCCCGGCTGGACTGGAAGCCACGCGGCACGTGGCCCAGCTTCTTCGCGCGGCCTGAGGCAGACGTTGAAGCACTGACACGCGTTTCAGGCGGTCGAGGTGCCTCGTCGCTCGGCGTCCAGTGCCTTCAGGCGCGCGAGCAGGATCTCCACCTGCGCCGGCTTGGCGAAGTGATCATCGAAGCCGGCCGCCAACGTCTTGCGCCGGTCCGCCTCCTGTCCATAGCCCGTCAATGCGATGAGCGCCATGTGCGCATGTGGGGGCTGTTGCCGCAGGCGGCTTGCAAGCTCGTAGCCGTTCAGCCCGGGCAGCCCGATGTCCACGATGGCGCCATCCGCCGACTGCTCGCCCAGCGCCGCCAGAGCCGCTTCCGCGGAGTAGACGACGCGGACGCGGTGCCCTTCCAGTTCGAGCCAGCTCGCGAGCGAGTCGGCGGCATCCTGGTTGTCGTCCACCACCAGGAGGCTGAGCACACGGCGCAGCTGTGTCGCGACCGGCAATGCATCGGCCGCCACAGAGGACACTGCCTGCAGCGGAAGACGCAGCTCGAAGGTGGCGCCGTGCCCTACGCCCTCGCTGCGCACGGTGATGGTCCCGCCATGCAGGCGGGCCAGGCTTTGGGCGATCGCCAATCCCAGGCCCAGGCCACCCGCAGCACGCTGCAGGGGCTGCTCGCCCTGCACGAAACGCTCGAAGACCCGCGGCAGCAGCTCGGGGGCGATGCCGATGCCTTCGTCGATGATGGCCAGAACGGCGTGCGGTTCCGGCTGCGCCGCATCGACACTCAGCACCACGCGGATGGCCTTGCCCGGCGGGGTGAACTTGGCGGCGTTGTTCAGCAGGTTGCCGACCACCTGGGCCAAGCGCAACGGATCACCCTGCACGGGCACCGGCTGCGCAGGCAGCTTCACCTGCGGCATGTCGCCGCGCTGCTGCAGCGCAGGCAGCGTCAGCTCCAGCGCCCGTGCGACCACGTCGCGCAGGTCCAGCGCCTCGGATTGCAGCGCGATCTTGCCCGCCACGATGCGCGAGACATCCAGCAGGTCGTCGACCATGCGTGACAGGTGCCGCACCTGCCGCTCGATGATCTGCCGCTCCCGCACGAAGGCCTGCGGATCGCGGCGCTGCACCAGTTGCAGGGCGAGCGCGATGGGCGCGAGCGGGTTGCGCAGCTCATGGCCCAGCATGGCCAGGAATTCGTCCTTGGCCTGGTTGGCGTCCTCCGCCTGCTTCTGCGCCGCGCGCGCCTGGGAAAAGAGACGCACGTTGTCCAGCGCCAGCGCCGCGCGCTGGGCCAGATCGTTGATCAGCGCCCCGTCTTCGACGGTGATGCGGCGGCCCGACTCGGCCTGCAGCACGGCCATCGCGCCGATGGTGCGGCCACGCGCGATCAGCGGCACGATGCAGCCGGCCGTGATGCCGAAGGCCTGCACGAACTCCCGCAGTTGCGGATCCAGCGCCTCGGGCATGCCCTCGTCATCGATGTTGTGCAGGAAGGTCCGGCCGGTGGCCACCGCCCAGGGGAATGCTCCGGGCGCGTCCGCGGGCGCGGCGCGCGTCTCCACCAGGGCCGCGATGGCGGCCGTACGCGCAGGGTCGAAGTGGTGCGTCAGCTTGCGCTGCAGCACGCCATGCTCGTCCAGCAGGTCGATGCGGCACAGGTCGCCGACGGCCGGCACGATCTGATCGGCGATGGCCCGCAGCGTGGCGTCCTCCTCCAGCGACTGGGACAGCACCGCGCCAGCGCTGACGAGCTGCGTCAGCCGCTGTTGGGCCGCCCGCGCGGCGCCGCTGGCGGCGCGCTCGGCCTCCAGCAGCTGCTGGCGCTCCGCCTCGCTGCGTCGCCGCTGCAACGAGGCCGCGGCCAGCGCATCGGCCACCGCGTCCACCTCGGGCACGCGGGAGGGCTCGACCACCACCGGCTCGCCCCGACCCAGCGCGTCGGCCTGCTGGCGCAACCGGGCCATGGGGCGGGTGACCCCGCGCGAGATCCACCACGCCGCGAGCGCCCCGTAGGCCAGCGAGACGAGCAGCCCGCCCAGGTAGGCCATGTAGGTGCGGCGCCAGGGCGTCTCGGCCAGGTCGGCCCGCGCGCCCAGCACCACGAACCACGGCGCGGACTCCAGCCGTGCCACCGCCGTCAGCGAACGCACGCCATCCAGGTTGGTGGAGGTGCCGACCCCGTCGCGCGCGGTGCCCATCTCCGCCAGCAGGCGCTGCAGGGTGTCGCTGGGTCCGCTGCCGCGCAGCCGGGCATCGTCGATGTTGCGCGCCACGCGGCGCTCGCGCGCGTCGAAGACCGACACCGACCAGCCCTCGGGCACGCGCTGGCGGCCCAGCACGGCGGTGATGGCCTCCGGCTGCACGATCGCGGTCAGCACCTGGAGGGTCTGGCCGTCGCGGATCACGGGCACGCGCACGGCGAAGGCGAGCCGGCCAGCCGGCCCCGGCATCATCGCGCCCACGGCAGGCTGTCCGGTGCGCAGCACCTGCTGCAGGCTGTCGCCATCGACCACGCGCGCCAACGCGCCCGCGGCGCCACCTTCGGTGTTGAAGAGCAGACGCCCGTCCGGCGCCGCCAGCACCAGCGCCCGCCATTCGGGATGCGAGCGCCGGACGGCGGTGGCCAGGCGCGCTGCCTGGGCCAGGCCGGCGCCGGCCTGATCGCCCATGGGCTCGGTCAGGGCCAGGGCGTCGAGGGCGGCGATGGTCAATCGCAGTTCGCTGTCCACGGCGGTGGCCACGGCGCGGGCGACGCCCAGGGTGGCCGCCCGGTGCTGGGCCTGCTGGCTGTCGGCCAGTGCATACAGCGCCAGGCCGCAGACGATGGCCAGCGGCAGGATGGCCATCGATGCGATCAACATCAGCCGGCCTTGCATCGTGATGATGCGCATGCGTCTCCTCGTGTTGGGCCGCGCCGCCGGCGGGCAGGGCCGGCGGATTGTGCAGTACGGCAGCGGTCGCGATCGCCGGCGCTTCAGGTGGCCAGCACCATGGGCACCATCCTGACATCGTCCTCGTCGCGGTAGCGCGCCGCGATGTCCAGAATCCGCGCCTCGATGGCGAAGAAGGCGGTGAGCACATCGGGATCGAAGGCCGTTCCGCTCTGCGCCCGCATCAACTCGGTGGCCTGCGCATGCGGGAAGGCGGGCTTGTAGCAGCGGCGGCTGATCAGCGCGTCGTACACGTCGGCCACCGCCATGATGCGCGCGGACAGCGGGATGGCCTGCCCCGCAAGACCCTGCGGATAGCCGGAGCCGTCCCACTTCTCGTGGTGTCCGCCAGCGATCTCCGCGGCGATGGTGAGGAAGTTCTCGCCGTCGATGCGCCGCGCCGTGCCCAGCAGGATCTGCCGGCCGTACTCCGCATGGCGCTTCATCTGCGTCATCTCCTCGGGCGTGAGCCGGCCGGGCTTGAGCAGGATGTGATCAGGGACACCGACCTTGCCGATGTCGTGCAGCGGCGCGGACAGGAAGAGCAGGTCGATGTACTCGGGCGTGAGGACGCTCAGGTGCTGCCTGCTGCGGCGCAGTTGTTCGGCGATGGCACGCACGTAGTGCTGCGTGCGCTTGATGTGCGCGCCGGTCTCGGGGTCGCGGGTTTCGGCGACGGAGGCCATGGACTCGATCGTGATCTCGCGGGCGTTCTCGAGCTGGCGCAGCCAGGTGCGGGCGCGTCGTCGCTCGATGCCGTACCGGCCCAGCAGTCCGCCCAGCAGCAGCAGCGCGGCCAGCGCGCAGGGTGCCGCCGCCGAGACGAACAGGCCGTCGCGCATGAACAGCCCCGCACTGCCCAGTGCCGGCAGCAGCGCCACCGCCACGCCGCCAATGAGCAGTGCGGCGCCGCTGCGTCCCCAGGAGAAGACGATGGCCATCGACAGGGCCACGAGCAGCGTCATGACCGATGCGGCCTGGACCGCCCAGCCCGGTTCGCGCGCGAAGCCGCCGTGCAGCAGGTTTTCTGCCACCGCGGCCTGGATGCGCAAGCCGGGAAACCGCGGGTGAACCGCCGTGTGGTGGAAATCGTTGAGACCCACCGCCGAGCTGCCGATGAACACGTGGCGCCCGGTGAAGGCCGCCGCCGGCGTCTGGCCGTTGAGCACGTCCACGGCCGACACCGCGGGATAGTCCGAGACCTCCCGCGTGGTGCGCAGCAGGGCCTGGCCGCGGGCGTCGATGGGCACACGCAGCGGCCCGGCGCGCAGAACGGGGCCATCGGCCGTGGACTCGACCGACGCGCTCTGCACGCCGCGCGCCTTCATGACCGCCGCCAGCGCCAATGCCGGATGCACCCGGCCTTCGTGCGCGATCAGCAGCGGCACGCGGCGCAGCATGCCGTCGTCGTCGACCTGGTTGTTGACGAAGCCGCTGTAGGCCACGCCGCGCGCCACGGCGGGCGTGTTGGCGAGCAGCCCGGTGGCCTGCGGCAGCCGCAGCTGGGCGAACGACGGGTCTGCAGGCAGCGTGGCCGAATCGGGCAGCGGCGCGGATCCTGGCGTGAGATGGTCGAAGTAAAGGTAATGCGCGCCCACCGCATCCGCACGGGCCAGCGTGCGGCCCAGGTAGCCGTCGTTGTCCTGCAGGCCCGTCGGCACCCCGCCGATCTTCAGCGTCAGGCCGAAGTCGCGCCGGAAGCTTTCGCGCAGCGTGGCCAGCGAACTGCGGTCCGGTTCGGGGAACACGATGTCCAGCGCCACCGCGGCGGGCGCCGCCTCGGCGATGCGGTTGACCAGCGTGGCGACCTGGTAGCGCGGCCAGGGCCATTGGCCCACGGCGGCCAGGCTGGTCTCGTCGATGTCCACGACCACGGTGTCGCGCGCAGGCTCGGAGCGCGCCGTGGCGCGCAACAGCGTGTCCAGCCACAGGTGGTCGAGGCGCGCGAAGGCGAGCGGCTGCCATGCCAGCGTCAGGGCGACGGCCGCGGCCAGCAGCAGCCCCCCGGCGAAGAAGCCGAGTCGCTGGCTGCGGGTGAGCCCGTGGGCGAAGCGCAGCGCCCGCATGGCGGGCGTCAGAGGATCTGCACCTCGACCCGGCGGTTGCGGGGGTCGGTGGGCCGCACGCCGGGCTCGTCGATGGGCTCGGCGCTGCCGAAGGCACGCACGTCCAATGCATCCAGCGAGGGATCGCTCTGGCGCAGCAGGCGCGCCACGGCCTGCGCTCGTTCCTGCGACAGCCGCAGGTTGTAGTCGCGGGTCCCGCTCGCATCCGCATGCCCGAAGATGCTGATGACGGTCGGCTTGCGCTCGCGGGCGATGCGCAGCAGCTCGGGCACCAGTGCCTTCGACGCCTCGGTCAACACGGCCCGGTCGAGCAGGAAATGCAGCACGATGGTGCGCGGCGGCGAGGGCTGGGCCGCGAGCAGGGGCGCATAGCGCCGGTCGACGGCCTCGCGGCCAAGGCCGACGGCGGGCACAGGCAGCACGGCGGCGCCGGTGGTCGAGGTGGCACTGAACGCATCGCTCAGCACCTGCTTCCCCTGGGCCGTGGACAGCGAGGCGCTGCCCACATGGCCATCGTCGTCGGGCAGCAGCACCAGCGTCGTGCGCGCCCGCGGCGCCGGGGGCGAGGCGCAGCCGGCCAGCAGGCCGAGCACGACCACGGTGGCGGGAATCCAGCGGAAGCCAGCCGTCATTCCGCCTCCAGGATCAGGCGCGTGCCGCGCACGCCGACCGTGGCGGTGGGCGTCTCCAGCCGCACCGACTGCGGCGCCAGCTTGCCGATCTTTCCGCTGGCATACACGGTGCGGCCCTTGGCCAGGTAAAGATCAAAGGCATAGTCCTCGGCCTTGGGCTCGAAGGCATAGCGCCGCAATTGCAGATCGGTCGAGGCGCCCACCGTCAGCCGCGTCCCGTCGCGGAAGACGACGGCGGCCATGCCGTCGGCGCCGGAAACCAGGCGATCCGACGCGAGCAGGGAATCGCCCTCCTTGAGGGCCTGCTGCCCGCCGCCGCGATGCAACTGCACCGCGCCGCTCACCCGCTTGACCACCGCCACCGCTTCCGCAACGGGCGCGGTGACCATCTGGGCGGCGGCCGGACGCAGAGGTGGGGCAAAGGCAAGGAGCGCCACGAGCAGCCAGGTGGGCAGCGCCGGGAGACGCTTCGCACGATCGACTGCGACGACAGGGGGGTGGGGCGTGCACACAGCGGTGCCGCCCATCGGGTGGGATGCGTTCATGAGGGACGACGCGGCAAGTGCAGGCCGTCGGACGAAAGCCGGCGCACCTGGCGCGAAGCCGGTCCTTGTCTCTTCGGCATGGCGGCCGGCGACTTGAGCGCCGTCCGACGAACGGTCGGACGACGCAGCCGGGCCCTATGGGGCCTTCAGAAACAGCTCGGCGCAGACCCCACGCAGCCAGCGGTTGCCGGCGTCCTGATGGAAGCGCGAATGCCAGTGCTGCCGCACCGGAAAGCTGGGGATGGGCACCGGACAGCGCAGCACACGCAGACCGCCCAGCCGGGCCAGCGTCTCGCCGATGTGCCGCGGCAGGGTGGCGATCAGGTCGGTGGTGGACAGGATGGCCGGCAGCCCCAGGAAGCCGGGGATGCTCAGCACCACCCGCCGCTCGATCTGCAGACGCCGGACCGTGGCGTCGAGCAGCGCGGCGCCGGTGCCCTGCACGATGCCGGCATGCGCCTCGCGGCGGTAGTCCTCGATGCCGAAGGATCGGGGGCGGATCCGGGGATGGTCGGGATGGACGAGGCAGACCCAGTCCTGGTCGTAGAGGGTCTGCTGGTAGAAGCCGGCGTCCAGCGACGGAATGAAGCCCAGCGCCAGGTCCGCCGCGCCCGACTCCAGCTCGGCGGCCATGTCCGCGTGGATGGCCGCCGCCTCCAGCGCGATGCCCGGCGCCAGCGCCCGCACATGCGAGAAGAGCCGCGGCAGCAGCGTGATGTGGCTGGCGTCGGTCATGAAGATGCGGAAGCGCCGCTGCATCGTGGCCGCATCGAAAACCGCCGGCGGCTCGGCGATGGCGCGCAGGCCGGCCAGCACGGTGCGCACGGTGTCGATCATGGCTTCGGTGCGGGGCGTGGGCAGCATGCCCTGTGCCGTGCGCACGAACAGCGGATCGCCCACCTGCTCGCGCAGCCGCGCCAGCCAGATGCTGACGGTGGGCTGGGTCTGGCCCAGCTTCTCGGCGGTGCGCGTCACGCTGCCGGTGGCGTACAGCAGGTCGATCAGCTGCAGCTGCCGGCCGTCCAGCAGGGAGAGGTCGGACATGGTCGGGGCATCATGTGAAATCGACATGCAGTGTATGTTTCCCATGCGCTTCACACGATGAAGCCCGGATCCAAGAATGCAGCCTCATCACAGGAGACGCATTTGAAGATCGCAGTTCTCGGCGCTGGCGCACTCGGCTGCGCCATCGGCGGCACGCTGGCCGAGGCCGGCAACGACGTGGTGCTCATCAACCGCAGCCGGGCGCATGTGGACGCCATCCGCGCCGGCGGACTGCGCATGCGGGGGCCAGACGGCGAGCGCCGCGTCGCGGTGCGTGCCGAGGTGGATTGCAGCGCCCTGGATCCCGTCGAGCTGCTCATCGTGCTGGTGAAGTCCTTCCACACGCAGCAGGCCATCGCCGGGGCTGCGTCGCTGGTCGGCCCCGACACCGTCGTGCTGTCGCTGCAGAACGGACTCGGCCATGAGGACATCCTGGCCGAAGCCGTGGGCCGCGAGCGTGTGATCGCCGGCAAGACCTACGTGGGCGGCGTGATGCTCGCGCCCGGCCACATCATCAGCGGCACCGTCGGCAAGGAAACCCTGATCGGCGAGCTGGACGGCAGCGCCAGCCCTCGCGTGCAGCGCATCGCCGACACCTTCGAGGCGGCCGGCCTGCGCACGACGGTCAGCACCAACATCATGGGCACGATCTGGGACAAGCTGCTCATCAACGTCGCCACCGGCGCCGTGAGCGGCATCACGGGCCTGACCTATGGCCCGCTCTATGCCATCCCCGAGATCGAGGAGACCGCCGTCGCCGCCGTGCAGGAGGCGATGGCGGTCGCCCGCGCCAGCGGCGTGCAGATTTCCTACACCGACCCGAAGGCGCCCTGGACCAAGGCCGCCGCAGGCCTGCCCGACGACTTCAAGACCTCGATGCTGCAGAGCCTGGAGAAGGGCTCCATCACCGAGATCGACTTCATCAACGGCGCCGTGGTCCGCTGGGGCCAGCGCTGTGGCGTGGCCACACCCGTCAATGCCACGCTGGTGGCCTGCATCAAGGGTGTCGAGCGCGCACGCCAGGCCCGCTGAGCACCGAACGACCAGGAGACGAAGACATGAGCCACAAGCCCTTCACCCCACCCACCACGGCCTATGTCGAGCATGTGGCCATCCGTGTGCGCGACATCCACTGGCACATCCGCTTCTTCTATGAAGTGCTGGGCATGGACGTGCGCGAGATCGACGGCCCCACCGACGACCCCCGCCAGTACTGGACGCTCGGCGGCCTGCAGCTGATGGCCACGCCCGGCTTCGAGGCCCCACCCAGCAACGACGCCGGCTGGCTGGCCCACCTGGGCGTGATGGTGGACGACCTGGAAGCCGCCCTGGCCGCCGCCGAGCCCTGGGGCGTCAAGGCGCTCCCGCAGGGCCGCAACTGGCTGCAGCTGCCCGACGGCCTGGCCGTCGAGCTGATCCAGGCCGCGCCCGGCAGCGTGGCGCAGGCCCTGGCCGTGAAGCCGCGCGGCTGACCTCTTTCGATTCCGGAGACGACGCATGAAACTGACCCCGCCCCCGCAGCACTTCGAGACCCCCGAGAAGTACTGGGACGACGCCCACGAAGGCGACACCTGCACCAGCCCCGAATACGAAGTCACCGAGGCGCGCATCAATGCCTATGCCGAGCTGACTGGCGACTACACACCGGTGCACATCGACGAGGACTATGCCAAGACCACGCTCTTCGGCACCCGTGTGGCGCATGGCCTGTTCGGCCTCTCGATCGCCGACGGCCTGAAGACGCGCAGCGAATACCGCTTCCTGCCGGGCATGTCGCTGGGCTGGACCTGGGACTTCCTGCTGCCCATCAAGATCGACGACCGGCTGCATGTGCGCTTCACCGTCACCGGCCTGCGCGCCTCCAACAGCCGGCCGGGCTGGGGCATCGTCATCCTGCCCTCGGAGCTGGTCAACCAGCATGGTGAGGTGGTGCAGAAGGGCGAACACCGCCTGATGATTCCGCGGAGGCCCGCATGAGCGCGGCGCCCGAAAACACCCAGCCGCTGCCGCTGGCCGGCATCCGCGTCATCGACTACTCGCACTTCCTGGCCGGTCCGTACGTGGGCCGCTGCCTGGCGGGCCTGGGCGCCGAGGTCATCAAGGTGGAGCGCCCGGGCAGCGGCGACGCCGGACGCCACCATGCCTGGTTCGTGGGTGAGGACGACGCCTACTCCGGCTACTTCCTGCAGCTCAACATGGGCAAGCAGGGCCTGTCGGTCGACACCAAGGACCCGCGCGGCAAGGCGCTGATGCACAAGCTGGTGGACAGCGCCGACGTGTTCATCGAGAACTACCGCCCCGGCGCGCTCGACAAGCTGGGTCTGGGCTATGCCGAGCTGAGCGCGCGAAACCCCAGGCTGGTGTACTGCTCCATCTCGGCCTATGGCCACACCGGGCCCGACGCGCACCGTGCCGGCTTCGGTCTGATCGCCGAGGCCAAGAGCGGCATCATGCAGATGGTGGGCACGCCGGGCGAGCCGCCGCCGCTGCTGCGCATCTCGCTGGGCGACATGTACACCGGCATCCATGCGGTGGCGGCCATCAATGCCGCGCTGCTGGGCCGCACCCGCACCGGCCGTGGTCAGCACATCGACATGGCGCTGTACGACACGCTGGTCTCCATGCATGAGTACGCGGTGCAGTGCTACACGCTGTCGGGCGGCCAGGTGCTGCCGGAGCAGACGGGCCACGACATGCCTACCTCCACGCTCTACGGCGTGTTCCGCGCGGCCGATGGCGACCTGGTGATCGCCGCGCAGGTGGACGATGCCTGGAAGCGATTCGCCGCGCTGGTGGAAGCCCACGGCGGCCCCGCCGGCTTCGGCGCGGATGCACGCTTCCATACCTCGACCGGCCGCAATGCGAACCGGCTGGAGATCCTGGCCGTGGTCAAGCCCTGGGTGGCCTCGCGCCAGGTGGCCGAGGTGCTGGCGCTGCTCGACGGCATCGACGTGCCCTGCGCCAAGGTGCAGCGCATCGACGAGGTGCTGGCCGATCCGCAGATCCAGGCCCGTGGCATGGTGGTGGAGCAGGAGCATCCGGTGCTCGGCAAGATCCGTCTGCCCAACCTGCCGTTCAAGTTCTCGGACTGCGACACCACCATCCGCCAGGTCGCGCCCGACCTGGGCCAGCACAACGCCGAGATCGCCGCGGCACTGGGCTACAGCACCGACGAGATCGCCCAGATGCAGGCGGACGGCGTGCTCTACACGAAGGAGATGAAAGCATGAGTGACCAATACGCCGTCATCGGCAACCCCATCGGCCACACCAAGTCGCCGATGATCCACGGCATGTTCGCTGCGGCCACGGGCCAGGACCTCGTCTACACCGCCATCGAAGGCCGCCTCGGCCAGTTCGCCGAGGATGCCGAGGCCTTCCGCGCCGCCGGTGGCCGCGGCATGAACGTCACGGCACCCTTCAAGCTCGACGCCTTCGCCTTCGCCACCGAGCGCTCGCCGCGCGCCAGCCTGGCGGGCGCGGTCAACGCGCTGAAGTTCGACGGCGAGCGCGTGCTGGCCGAGAACTTCGACGGCGTGGGCCTGACCCGCGACGTGGTCGAGAACCTGGGCTGCGCGATGCGCGGCAAGCGCGTCCTCATCCTGGGGGCGGGCGGCGCCACGCGCGGCGCGCTGCTGCCCTTCCTGGAGCAGGGCCCGGCCGAGCTGGTGATCGCGAACCGCACGGTCGACAAGGCCACCGCCCTCGCCACCGAACTACGCAGCCACGGCCCAGTGCGCGGCTGCGGCTACCAGGACCTGGACGGCCAGCGCTTCGACCTCGTCTTCAACGCCACCTCGGCCAGCCTGCGCGGCGAACTGCCGCCCGTGCCGGCCACGGTGTTCACCGCCGACGGCCTGGCCTACGAGCTGGCCTACGGCAAGGGCCTGACGCCCTTCCTGCGCATGGCCCAGCAGACGGGTGTGAAGCGCCTGGCCGACGGCGTGGGCATGCTGGTCGAGCAGGCCGCCGAAGCCTTCGACTGGTGGCGTGGCGTGCGGCCCGACACGGCCGCCGTCATCGCCAAGCTGACCGTGCCGCTGATGTGAGAACACGGGAGACACGGCGATGAAGTTCCTCATGCTGCATGGCATCAACCACAACATGTTCGGCAAGCGCGATCCGAAGCAGTACGGCACCACGACGCTGGCCGAGATCGACGGCGAACTGCAGACGCTGGCGGGCGAACTGGGGGTGGAAGTCGAGTCCTTCCAGACCAACTTCGAAGGGGCGATGGTCGAACGCATCCACCAGGCCTACTTCGACGGCGTGGAGGGCGTGATGCTCAACGCCGGCGCCTGGACGCACTACAGCTACGGCATCCGCGATGCGCTGGCCATCCTGACCTGCCCCATCGTGGAGCTGCACATGTCCAACATCCATGCGCGCGAGGCCTTCCGGCACCACTCGGTGTTCGCCGACATCGTGCAGGGGCAGATCGCGGGCTTCGGGGTGGACAGTTACCGGCTGGCGCTGCGCACGGCCGTCACGCACGCGCGAGCGCAGGCGACAGCCTAGCCGCTCACCTGCGCGACGGACTCTGCCCACTCTTTACAGGGAAACACCCCAGCGGTCGACACACTGCGCCATCGGCACCTCAGCGATGCCGCGGCGACCGGCGCTCGCCGAAGGCGCGCACGCCTTCCGCAAAGCTGGGGCTTTCCACCAGGAGCATCTGGCGCGACCGCTCCCATTCGAGTTGCTGCGCCAGATTCTGGTGGGCCGAAGCGGCGAAGGCCGCCCTTGCCTCGCCGATGGCCTGCGCAGGCATGGCCGCCAGCCGAAGCGCCAGCGACCGGGCCTCGGCCGCAAGCCGCTCATCGGGCACACAGTCCCAGATCAGGCCCCACTGCGCCGCACGAGTGGCGGGTAGCTTGTCGCCGGTCAGCGCCAGGCCCATGGCGCGGGGCGCGCCCAGCGCACGCGGCAGCAGCCAGGTGGTGCCCATGTCCGGCACCGCGCCCAGCACAGGCAGAAAGGGCAGGTAGAAGTACGCCGACTCGGCGGCGATGGCCATGTCGCCCGCCAGCGCCAGGCCCACCCCGCCGCCCGCGGCCACGCCGTTGATGGCGCAGATCACCGGCGCAGGCCAGGCCTTGAGGTCCAGCAGCAGGGGCTGCATGCGTGCCATCAGCCGGCCCACGTGCGCGCCCAGCCGTGGGGCGGCGGCCGGTGCGTCGAGCAACGCGCGGTAGTCGGCGAGGTCCGCGCCCACGCTGAACCCGCGGCCACGGGCAGTGAGCACGAGCGCGCGCATGTCGGGCGCCTGCCGAGCGCTCTGCAAGGCGGACTCCAGGGCGTCGATCAACCCGTCGGCGAGCGGATTCATGCGGGCTGCGTCGTTGAGCGTCAGCGTGACCACGCCGTCTTCCGCGGCATAGAGCACCAGGCTGTCGTCCTCCACTTCGCTCACCGGAAGGCCTTCGGCAGTGACGCGCTTCGGCGCGGCCGGGGTGGCGCTCATGATCGGCCCCCCTTGGCGAACTGCGGCAGGTGCAGCCTGACGACCTCGCCATCCGCGCGCAGGCCATGGCAGCCGCCCACGGGCGTGCCACCGGCTGCGGCGCCGGGGCCGGTCGCATCCAGATCGGCCCACAGCACCTGGAAGGCCGTGGTGGCCATGGTCGGCAACAGCTCCGTGAGGTGGGTGCAGCCGGCTTCGCCTCGGAAGAGGCGTTTGACGGCCTGGGTGAAGCCCGGCTCGATGCGCAGGCCGATGAGCCGAGCGTAGGCGCCCTCCACGGCTTCGCATTCGCGGTAGGGGCGCGCCTCGCTGAAGGCCTGGGCATCGACGATCTGTCGCTCGCGATCGATGGTCAGACGCATGCGCATCCGATGGATCGGCTGGCCGGCCTCGATGTCGCGGCCGGTCACCAGCGAGGTTCGGACCGGCCGGGTGTCGGTCAGCACGGCCTCGATGTCGATCAGCCCGTCATCGCGCTCGAAGGCTTCGCTGCTAATGCGGCGCAGATGCAAGGCGCGCCGCGGTGCGGCTGGCGTGGCGTGGCTCATGCTGCCGAGGCTGCGAATGCGATCCGGGCGGCCAGCAGGGCAGCGACCTCCGAAGCGGGGTAGCCAGCCTGCGCCAACAGCGCCTCCGTGTCGGCGCCCGCGCGCGGTGCGACGCCGGGCAGCACCGAAGGCGTGCGGTCGAAGCGTGGTGCGGGCGCAGGTTGCAGCACGCCATCGGGTGCGACGAAGGTCTGCCGCGCCGCGTTGTGCGGATGGGCGGCCACCTCCTCCATCGACAGAACGGGTGCGACGCAGGCATCGCTGCCGTCGAACACCGCGCACCATTCGTCGCGGGTACGGGTGCGGAATACTGCCGCCAGCCTCTCGCGCAGGGCCGCCCACTCGCCGCGCTCCCACTGGCGCTCGAAGGCAGGATCGTCGATGCCGCAGCGTTCGAGCAACTGACGGTAGAAGGCCGGTTCGATGGCGCCGATGGCCACATGCCGTCCGTCGCTGCATTCGTAGGTGCCGTAGAAATGCGCCGCACCGTCCAGGAAGTTCGACTGCCGCGCGTCCTGCCAGAAGCCCTTGGCCTTCATGCCATAGATGGCGGCCATCAGCAGTGCGGCGCCATCGGTCATCGCGGCATCCACCACCTGACCCTGGCCGCTGGCCTGCACCTGGGCATGCGCGGCGAGCAGGCCCAGGGCCAGCAGCATGCCGCCGCCACCATAGTCCCCGACCAGGTTGAGGGGCGGCAACGGCTGCGGCCCGGTGCCGATGGCATGGAGCGCGCCGGAGAGCGCCACATAGTTGATGTCGTGCCCGGCCGTCTGCGCCAGCGGGCCGGTCTGGCCCCAGCCGGTCATGCGACCGTAGACGAGGCGCGGGTTGCGCGCATGGCAGACGGCTGGCCCCAGGCCGAGCCGCTCCGCAACACCGGGCCGGTAGCCCTCGACCAGGAAGTCGGCCTGCGCCACCAGACGCAGCACGGCCTCGACGGCGCGGGGGTCCTTCATGTCCAGGGCCAGCGACTGTCGGCCGCGGTCGACCACGCTGTCGTTGCGCATCAGTGCATCCAGATCGCTGCGCGCCGGTGTCGGCGGCCGGTCGATGCGGATGACGCGTGCGCCCATGTCCGCCAGAAGCATGCAGGCGAAGGGGCCGGGGCCGATGCCGGCGAGTTCGATGACGGTGAGGTGGGCCAGCGGTCCGGGCATGGCCTGCCTTACATGCGCTTGGCGACTTCTTCCAGCATCACCTCGGTGGCGCCGCCGCCGATGGTGAGGATGCGGGCATCGCGTGCCATGCGCTCGACTGGCGTGCCGATGATGTAGCCGCTGCCGCCATGCAGTTGCAGGCAGGTGTGCACCACCTCCTGCAGGGTCTCGGCACCGAAGGCCTTGAGCATCGAGACCTCGCGCACCGTGTCCTTGCCCTGGTCGATCATCAGCGCGCACTGGTAGGTCAGCGCGCGCACCGCCGCGGCCTTGGAGGCCACCCAGGCCAGCTTGTTGCGCACCACCTGCTGATCCCACAGCGGCTTGCCGAAAGCCTGGCGCTGGCGCACGTAGTCCACCGTGAGTTCGATGGCGCGGGCGCAGGTACCCGACACCAGCGCACCGACCACCAGCCGCTCGTTCTGGAAGGTGCTCATGATGTAGTAGAAGCCCTTGCCCTCCTCGCCCAGCAGCGCTTCCGGCGGCAGCGCCAGGTCGTCGAAGAAGAGCTCGGCCGTGTCCGACGAGCGCCAGCCATGCTTGTCGAACTTGCGCGTGACCTTCAGGCCGGGGTTGTCCTTCTCGACGATGAACATCGAGATGCCACGGCTGCCCTTGGCCTCGGGGTCGGTGCGCGCAGCCACGATGTAGATGTCGCCATGCACGCCATTGGTGATGAAGGTCTTGGAGCCATTGAGCACCCAGCCCTCGGCCGTGCGCACGGCCCGCGTGCGCATGCCGGCCACGTCGGAGCCCGCGCCAGGCTCGGTCACGCAGATGGCGCCCACCTTGCGACCGGCGCAGGCATCTGGCAGGTAGCGCTGCTTCTGCTCGGGCGAGCCGCGGTGCGCGATATGGCTGATCGACATGTCGCTGTGCACCGTGAGCGCCGAGGCCACACCGCCGTAGCCCGAGCGGGCGAGCTCCTCGCCCAGCACGACGGAAGCCAGCGCGCCCATGCCACCGCCGCCGTACTCGACCGGGTGACGCATGCCCAGGAAGCCCATCTCGCCCAGCTCGAGGAAGACCGAGCGCGGGATCTCGCCCGTGGCCTCCCATTCGTCGGCAAAGGGCACGATGCGCTCCCTGGAGAAGCGGCGCACCTGCTCGCGCACCATGCGCAGGTCTTCGTCCAGAAGGTCGGGCTCGAGGAATTCGAATTCAATCATGGTGGCGTCTGATGCAGGTCAAAGACAGGAGGCCGGTCGTCATTGATAGTCCGGCGTGTCGGTTTATTTTATGGACCGCATCCGGGACGCGCAACAGCGCTTGATAAACTCGCGCCGCTTTTTTTCATCACCGGTCCGCCCCGGATGAAACAAGACCCCTCGGGGGACACCCACCGCACAGCGTGGGAAGTACGAAGGCCATTTCTCAGAGAACGACATGCCGCGAATCCGCTCGGACGACTACGAAACCAAGGCCCAGGCCATCATGGATTCGGCAGCCGCCATCTTCGCCAGGGAAGGCTATCCGGCGGCCAAGATGCAGGACGTGGCCAAGGCCTGCGGCGCGACCAAGTCGATGCTCTACCACTACTTCCCGACCAAGGACGACCTGCTCTTCGCCATGCTGCAGGAACACCTGCAGCGCCTGATCGGCGCACTGGAAGAGGCGGTGGCCAGCAAGGCCGACGCCCGCGCCAAGCTGCAGATGGTGGTGGAGGCCTACACGCAGAAGTCCGCCCAGTCGCGGCGGCGGCACATGGTTGCCATGAACGACGTGAAGTTCCTGCCCAAGCCCAAGCAGACGCCGCTCATCAACCTGCAGCGCCAGTTGACCGAGCTGTTCGCGAAGCTGCTGCGCGAGGTCAACAAGGGCCTGCCCGAGGAGCTCTACAAGCCCTACGCCATGATGCTGGTGGGCATGCTGAACTGGACCGACTTCTGGTACAAGCCCACCGGCGCGGTCAAACCGCAGGAGCTGTGCGAGCGGCTGACGCGGCTCTTCCTGGACGGATTCGTCGGGGTCAAGAAGTCGTAAGGGCCCGCCGCCCGAACAGCGCAAGGGGCACCCTCGGGTGCCCCTTTTCGCTGGCGCCCCGTTCTCAGGGCGCCGGCTTGTAGGTGCTGCCCGCCGGGTCCGCCTTCAACAGGAAGAGCTTGGGCGCCGCCAGGTGGTTGGTCGCCGTGAAGCTGATCGGTGTCATGGCGCCGGTGTCCAGGTTGTTCACCTTGGCGAGCTCGGCGGTCGTGCAGTCCCAGGTCAGGGCCTTGCCGCAGCGCTCCATGGCGGTAAAGAGGGCGCGGGCCGAGGCATAGCCGGTGAAGGTGTAGCGGTTGACACGTGCCCGTTCCTCGGCCGAGAGGTACTTGTCGATCTTGTCCATGAAGCCCTTGGCCTCGGGCGCGCTTTCCAGGTAGACATAGTCGACCGTGTACACGTTCTCGCCTGCACTGCCCATCATCTTGGCGCTGGCCGGTACGCGCGACACATAGGTCACGCCCATCGGAATGCTGTGGCCCACGCGCTCCAGCTCCTTGGCCATGGTCACGTTCTCGCCCAGCACACCGCCGGCCATCAGCGCTTCGGCGCCGGACTGCTTGACCTTGAGGATCTCCGAGGAGAAGTCCGACTGGCCCTTCTTGTAGACCTGCGTCGACACCACCTGCAGCTTCTTCTCCTTGGCGGCGCGCTCGAAGCCTTCGCGCACGTTCTCGCCGTAGTCGTCGTCCTGAGAGATCAGGGCCCACTTCTTGCCCGGAAAGCGCTCGGCCATGCGCGAAACCAGCTCGTAGACGGCATCGCGCATGTCGTAGCCCACCGCGAACACGTTCTTGATGGTGGGCTTGTAGAGGCCTTCGTAGGTCGTGATCGGCGCCATGGCCGGCAGGCCGGTCTGCTTGATCAGCGGCATCGCGGCCTGCGCCTGCGCGGTGCCCGAGATCGAGGTCAGCGCGAAGACCTTGTCGCTGTTGACCAGCTTGCGCACACCCTGGATGGTGCGCGAGGGCACGTAGCCGTCGTCCTCCGAGACGAGGCGCAGCTTGCGGCCCTGGATGCCGCCGGCGGCGTTGGCCTCGGCAACGGCGAGCTTGACGCCGAGGTTGTGGGCCACGCCCAGCAGCGCCGGCGGCCCGGTCAGCGGCAGGATGTCGCCGATCACGATTTCGGTGTCGGTCACGCCCTGCTGCTGGGCGGCAGCGGGCAGGAATGCGCCTGCGGCAAGCAGGCCCAGCGTGGTGGCGGCGAGTCTCCGGTTCATGGTTGTCTCCATTGGAAGTCGTCTTGCTCGGGGGGGAATCAATAGCGCAGCGGCCAGTGCACCCAGGCATGGCGCACGTCGTGCCACATGCCGCGCAACCCACGGGGGTCGAAGCGCAGGAAGGCGATGATGGCCAGGCCGTAAAGGATGGTCTTGACCTCGTGCGCGCTGGTGGTCATCAGGTCCGCATAGCGCCCGCCAAGGAAGGACATCAGCGCAGAGAACACCTCGGGCAGCGTCAGGATGAAGACGGTGCCCAGGATGGCGCCAAGCACGGAACCCAGGCCGCCCACGATGATGATGGCCAGCGCCTCGATCGAGAGCAGGAAGGGGAAACTCTCCACGCTCACGATGCTGATGTACATGGCCATCAGCGCGCCGGCCACGCCGGTGATGGCCGCACTCAGCAGGAAGGCCATGAGCTTGAAGCGCATCAGGTTGATGCCCATGGTGCGCGCCGCGATGTCGTTGTCGCGGATCGCCACCATGGCGCGCCCGGCATAGGAGCGCCGCAGGTTGAGCGTGACCAGCACCGCCAGCACGCACATGGCCAGGCAGAACCAGTAGAAGGCGCGGTCGCTGCCCAGGTCCATGCCGAGGAGCACCGGCCGCGTGATGATGATGCCGCGCCCGCCCCCGGTGAAGCTGCCGCCGGCCAGCAGCGCGGCTCCCACGATGTGGCTGAAGGCCAGCGTGGTGATCGCCAGGTACAGCCCGTGCAGCCGCAGCGAGGGCAGCCCGACGATGAGGCCGAACACCGCCGGGACCACCGCCGCCGCCACCAGCGCCAGCTCGGCCGGCAGGCCCAGCCGGGTGATCGCGATGGCATAGGTGTAGGCGCCCAGCATCAGGAAGCCCACATGGCCCAGCGAGATCTGTCCGGCGAAGCCGGTGAGCACCGTGATGCCCAGGGCACCGATGGCGACGAAGAAGATCGTCGTCATGTGCGCCATCAGGAAGGGGCTGAGCACCAGCGGTGCGAGTACCAGGGCCAGCAGCAGGGCCGCGGTCCAGGCCTTGACGGCCTTCGAGTCGGTCAGGACGACCAGTTCGCCGTAGCGCTGCTTGAAGAAACCGCTTCTCATCAGACCCTCTCGATCCGCTTTTCACCGAACAGCCCGAAGGGCCGGACCATCAGCACCACCAGGATCAGGACGAAGCCCGCCACGTCCTTGAGGATGCTGGACAGGTAGCCACCCACCTGGTTCTCGAACACGCCGATGATCAGACCGCTGAAGCCGGAGCCCAGCACCGCGTCGAAGCCGCCCAGCACCGTGGCCGGGAAGGCCTTGAGGCCCAGCTCGTAGATCATGGGCGAGAGCCCGTAGATCACCGCGAAGAACACGCCGGCCAGCCCCGCCAGGGCCGAGGCACAGGCCCAGGCCACCGACTGCACCCTTGCGGTGGAGATGCCCATGAGCCGGGCCGTGTTCTCGTCCGCGGCGACCGCGCGCATGGCGACGCCGAATCGGCTGTAGCGCAGGAACCACCAGAAGCCCGCGAGCACCAGCAGCAGCACGACGATCACGCCCAGCTGGCTCACGCGCATGCCGGTGCCCAGCACCTGGACCACGGCGTCGGCGCCGGCCACCTCGAATTTGTGCGGCGCCGCGCCCCACACCATGGTGACGATGGCGCGCAGCACCACGGCCAGGCCCACGGTGACGAGCACGACGGACAGCACCGGTTCGCCCAGCATGGGCCGCATGATCAGCCGCTCGCACAGCATGCCCAGCAGCGCGCCGCAGACCAGCGCCACCACCACGGTGAGGATGCCGCTGGTACCCAGCGTCACGGCGATGGACCAGGAGATGTAGGCCGTCAGCATGCCCAGTTCGCCCTGCGAGAAGTTGACGATGCCGGTGGCCTTGTAGATCACGGCGAAGCTCATCGCCATGAGTCCGTAGATCGCGCCGATGGCCAGGCCCGACAGCACGAGTTCGATGAAATAGCCCATGCTTTTATTCCTCAGGACTTGCCGTAGATGAGCTGCAGCTCGCGCGCGAACTTCTTGTCGATGAGCCCGCGACGCACCTTCTGCGTGGCCGTGAGTTCGCCGTCGTCGTGGTCGAGCTCCTTTTCCAGCAGCACGAACTTGCGGATGTTCTCGACGCGGGCGAAGCGGGTGTTGACCTCGTCGACCACGCCCTGCACGAGTGCCACCACCTCCTGCATGAGGGTCAGCGACTTGAAGGTGGTGTATTGCAGCCCCTGCTCGGTGGCCCAGCGGCCGACCGTGTCGAAGTCGATCTGGATCAGCCCGCCCAGGAAGTGCCGGCCGTCGCCCACCACGATGGCCTCGCGCACGAAGGGGCTGTCCTTGAGCGCGTTCTCGATCTCCGAAGGGGCAATGTTCTTGCCGCCGCTCGTGATGATGATGGCCTTCTTGCGGTCGACCACCGCGATTTCGTCGCCGGCACGCTGTTCCACGATGTCGCCGGTGGCGAGCCAGCCGTCTTCGGAAAGGATGTCGCGGGTGCCCTTGTCGTCGAACAGGTAGCCGCGGAACACGCCGGGCGAGCGCACGAAGATCTCGCCGTCGCTGCCCAGCCGCCACTGCACACCGGGCATGGCCGGACCGCAGCTGCCGGGCACGAACGGCCGGCCCGGCTGTTGGACGAAAGCCAGCCCGCCCGCCTCGGTAAGACCGTAGCCCTGGCCCACCGGCAGCCCGATGATGTCGAAGAACTTGAGCGTCTCCGGCGACACGGAGGCACCACCGCACATGCGCGTGTGCGTCCGGTTGAGCCCCATGTGCCGCTGCATGTTGCGAAACAGCAGCAGCCACCACATGCCGAAGGCGAGCCGGTCGCCCAGGCGGACCAGTCGCCCGTGTTCGGCCCGCCGGTCCGACAGCACGCGGCCCTGCTGCATGCCCTTGCGGTAGAGCCAGCGCTGCAGGCGACCGCTGTCCTTCATGCGGAACTCGAAGTGCTGCTGCAGCTTTTCCCAGATGCGCGGCACACCGAGGAAGAAGGTCGGCGCGATCTCGCGGATGTTGGCGGACACGGTGTCCACAGACTCGGCGAAGTTCACGCAGCCGCCCATCAGCAGATGCAGCACGGTCGAGTAGCCGCGTTCGGCCACGTGGCACAAGGGCAGATAGCAGACCGACTCGAAGCGCTGGCCCACCATGCCTCGCGCGCTCGCATACGAATAGGCCGCGAAGATGAAGTTGCGGTGCGTCAGCATCGCGCCCTTGGGCGGGCCCGTCGTGCCGGAGGTGTAGACCAGGATGTTCACGTCGTCCGGCACGAGGCTGTCGATGCTGCGGTCCAGCCGCTGCTCGGCCAGCGGGTCCTCCTGCGCCAGCTGGTCGCCCAGCGCCATCAGGTGGTCGAACGCATGCGGCCGGCCCGGCTCGTAGCGGCGCATGCCTTTCATGTCGACGCAGAAGATGTGCTGCAGATGCGGCAGGCCATCGCCCTGCTGCATGGCCTCCAGCACCTTGTCGGTCTGCTCCTGGTCGCCGGTGATGGCCACCCGCGCCTGGCAGTGGCCGGCGATATAGAGCACCTCGGCCCACGGGTTCGTGGGGTAGATGCCGACCACCTGCACGCCCAGCATCTGCGCCCCCAGGTCGGCATAGAACCACTCGGGCACGTCCTCGGCCGCGATCACGATGCGGTCGCCGCGCTGCAGGCCCAGCTTCATCAGCCCGAGTGCGGTGCGGCGCGCGTCGCGGTAGTAGTCAGCCCAGGTCCGCCCACGCCAGACGCCCTGCACCTTCTCGCGCAGCGCGACCTGTGCGCCCCGCTCCTGCGCGCGGTGGCGCAGCAGTGCGGGCAGCGTGCCCTCGCCGTTCAACAGGGTGGCATGGTCAAGCATGGCCGCCCTCCTCGCCCAGGTAGGCCTTCAGCACCTGCGGGTCGGCGGCGATCTCCTCGGGTGTGCCCTCGGCGATCAGCGCGCCGAAGTCCAGCACGTAGATGCGGTCCGACAGGTCCATCACCACCTGCATGTCATGCTCGATCATGAGTACGGCAATGCCGAACTCGTCGCGGATATCGAGGGTGAAGCGGGCAATGTCCTCCTTCTCCTCGCGGTTCATGCCGGCCACGATCTCGTCGAGCAGCAGCAGCTTGGGCTCGCAGGCCAGCGCGCGGCCCAGCTCCACCCGCTTCTGCTGGCCGTAGGCCAGCTGCGAGACGGGCTTGTCGCGCAGCTCCTCGATCTCCAGGAACTCGATGATCTGCTCCACCCGCTCGCGGGCCGCGATCTCCTCGCGCCGCGGCCGGCCCCAGAAGACCAGCGACTCCAGGATGCTGTAGCGGAAGTGGATGTGCCGGCCCACCAGCAGGTTCTCGACCACCGTGCCGTTGCGGAACAGTGCCAGGTTCTGGAAGGTGCGGCCGATGCCCAGGGCCGCGAAGTCGGAGGACTTGAGCCCCGCGGTGTCGCGACCCTCGAACAGGATCTGCCCGGCACTGGGCGGCAGCACGCCGCTCACCAGATTGAAGGTGGTGGTCTTGCCGGCGCCATTGGGGCCGATGAGGCTCACGATCTCGCCGGGCATCACGCGCAGGCTCACGTCATTGACGGCCTTGACGCCGCCGAAGCGCTTGGAGATGTTGCGTGCCTCCAGCACAGGGATATCGAAGCCAGCAGGGACCCCCGGCCTGCCTGCGGCGCGCGTGCCCGCGGGAGCGACCGTGTGGGCGCTCATGACAGCCACCTCTTGCGGCGCTTGTAGTGTTTGACGTCTTTCATGTGTGTACGGCCAGATCCGGAGGACAGGCCGAGGTAGAACTCGCGCACGTCGGCGTTGCGGCGCAACTGCTCGCCGGTGCCGTCGAGCACCACACGGCCGTTTTCCATGATGTAGGCGTAGTCGCAGAGGGCGAGGGCGCGGCTGGCGTTCTGCTCCACCAGCAGGATGGTCACGCCCTCGTCGGCACGCAGCCGCTGCACGCTGTCGAAGATCTCGGCCACCACCAGCGGCGCCAGCCCGAGCGAAGGCTCGTCCAGCGCCAGCACGCGCGGCCGGCTCATGAGGGCGCGACCGATGGCGACCATCTGCTGCTCGCCGCCCGAGAGGTAGCCGGCCACGGTGCTGCGCTTGTCCACCAGTCGCGGAAAGAGGCGGAACACGCGCTCACGGGCCTCGGCCAGTTCGGCGGTGCTGCGCGTATGGGCGCCGGCCATCAGGTTCTCTTCCACCGTGAGCGTGGCGAACAGCCGGCGGCCTTCGGGCACCTGCACCATGCCCTGGCGCACGATGTCGGGCGCACCGGCCTGCTTGATCGGGCGGCCGAAGAGCTCGATGCTGCCCTTGTCGATCTCGCCGTCCTCGGCATCGAGCACGCCCGACACGGCCTTGAGCACCGTCGACTTGCCGGCGCCGTTGGAGCCCAGCAGCGCGACGATCTGACCCGGGCGCACTTCGAGCGACACGTCGCGCACGGCCTCGATGGCGCCGCCGTAGACGACCTGCAGGCTGCGGATCGCCAGCGCGGGCGGCGCGGCGGCCGCCGGGGTGGAGTTGTTGTGATCTGAATCCATATAATTAGACCGACGAGTCGGACTATCAATTGGGCGCGATTTTGCGCATTGGGACTTGCTGCACCACTTGGGGCTTACACCTAAGTCAAGCCTGCAGCATCGGCTTGAGCGGCTGCGACTCGTCCGCGAGACGTGCCGCATCGACCGTCAGCGGCTGGGCCATGGCGCGCCGCACGAGCATGAAGTCGGCGGGCCGGTTCACCGCGTCGATGGCCAGCAGCTGGTCGCCCTTCAGGTAGAACGCGCAGAAGCTGCGTGTCGCCGGATCGCCGCGCAGCACGCACTGGTCATGGCCCTGCGACAGGCCGGCCATCTGCAGCTTGAGGTCGTACTGGTCCGACCAGAACCACGGGATCGCCGTGTACGGCTTGGGCTTGCCGCCCAGCCAGCCGGCGACGGCGCGGGCCTGCTCCAGCGCGTTGGGCACCGACTCGATGCGCACATCCCGCTCGTAGGCCGGGTGCACATGCCGCGTGCAGTCGCCCGCGGCGAACACGTCGGGGTCGGCCGTCTGGCCGTGCGCGTCCACCGGGATGCCGTCGGCCGCGGCGAGGCCCGCCTCGACCGCCAGTTGCACCTCGGGCTCCATGCCGATGCCGGCCACCACCACGTCGGCCTCGATGCGCTCGCCATCAGCGCCTTCCAGCGCGGTGATGGCGCCGTCCCTGCACTGCACCGCGCGCACCTGCATGCCGGTCCGGATGTCCACGCCGTGCCGTCGATGCTCGTCCTCGTAGAACTGCGACAGCCGATGACCCGCCACACGCGCCAGCACACGGGGCTGCGACTCGAGCACCGTCACCTGCATGCCGGCCTTGGTGGCCGAGGCCGCCACCTCCAGGCCCACATAGCCGCCGCCCACCACCACCAGCCGGGCGCCCGGCTCGACGTAGGCGCGCAGCCGGTCCGCGTCGGCGGCCGTGCGCAGGTACAGCAGGTTGGACGGCGGACGCGCGGGATCGATGCCCTCGCAGCGGTAGGGCCGGGGTCGGCCGCCGGTGCACAGCGCCAGCTTGCCGTAATGCAGCCGCTCGCCCGTGTCGGCCAGCACCAGTTCGTGCCGGGCCCGGTCGATGGCCACCACGCGCACGCCGCTGCGGCGCACCACGCCTGCCCGCTCATAGGCGGCATCGGGTCGCAGCGCCAGGGCGTCGGTATCCATCTCGCCGCCGAGATAGGCCTTGGAGAGCGGCGGCCGGTGGTAGGGCAGGCCGGGCTCGTCGCCGAGCAGCAGGATGCTGCCGGCCCAGCCCGCCTGACGCGTGGCCACAGCCAGTTCGCTGCCGGCATGGCCGGCGCCGATCACGATCAAATCCCAGTGCGCTTGATGTGCTGTCTCCATGTTCATCCTGGGCGTCGCGTCGATGCGGCCGCCTTATAGTCCGTCCGGTCGGTCTAATATATCGACTGGGTCAACAAGTGGCAAGACAACCGGCGAAGGACACGCAACGTGACACGCACCCGTGCAGACGACTATGAGGACAAGAAGCGCGCCATCCTGGAGAAGGCGGCTGCGCTGATTGCCCGCAAAGGCTTCGACCAGGCCACGATGATGGATGTGGCCAAGGCCTGCAACGCCTCCAAGTCCCACCTGTATCACTACTTCCCCAGCAAGGAGGACCTGCTCTTCGCCGTCGTGCACGAGCACATCGCACAGCAGACCGCCGAGCTGCGGGCCATCGTGGCCCTGCCGCTGCCGGCAGAGGAACGCTTCGCTCGCTTCATCGACAGCTTCGTGCAGGGCGCGGCCCGCTCGCGCAGCGAACACCTCATCCTGATGGCCGACCTCAAGTTCCTGCCGCGCGCCGAGCGCGAGCAGATCCGCGTCATGGAAGTGGAACTGGCCGACCTGCTGGAGCAGCTGCTCGGCGAGATAAACCCCACCGTCATGCGCGACCCCAAGGCGCGCAAGCCCTACTCGCTGCTGCTCTTCGGCATGATGATCTGGACCTTCACCTGGTACCGCAAGAGCGGCCAGATCCCGCCGCGCGAGCTGGCCGCGCGGGTGTCGGCGCTGTGGACGGTGGGCTTCGTTCAGCTCGACGCCGAAGGCAGGCCCATCAACGCCTGAAGCACCGAGGTCTCCATGTAGGCTTCGTCGCGGCACAGCTGGGCGTCGCGCACGATGCAGATGTGAATGCTGCGCACGCGGCGACGGATCGGGCAGTCCCACAGCAAGGCCAGGCCTTCGAGGCCGTATTCCTCAGTTGCCTCGAATCACGGCCGTGTCAGCCCCTGACCTGCTGCACGACACCCCGGTCGTGCAGGCGGCCGAAGCAGGCGGCGTCGATGCCCAGCAGCTCGGACAGCACCGCTTCGGTGTCCGCGCCCAGCTGCGGCGCCGGCCGGGCCGGCTGGCGCGGCGCGGCGCCGAAGTCCAGCGGCAGACCCGCCAGCAGCATCTCCCCCACACCGGGCTGCGCGGCGCGGGTGAAGAGCGGATTGGCCGGCGAGCATTCGGGATCGCGCGCCAGAGCGGCCACGTCCTGGTAGCGGCTCCAGCACACGCCATGCTGCTGGAAGGCCGCGGCCACCTGGGCGAAAGGCCGCGCCGCGATCCATGGGCCGATCAGCGCAGCCAGTTCTTCACGGGCGCGGAAGCGCTCGCCCTCGCGGTCCAGGTCCACGCCGCGCTGGCTGGCCAGGGCCGCCACCGCGTCGGCACAGCCGGTGGCCTCGACCAGCGCGCGCCACTGCTTGAGCGTGAGGCCGACCACCATCACGCGCTGGCCATCGGCCGTCACGAAGTCGCGACCGAAGGCGCCGAACAGCGCATTGCCGTGGCGTTCGCGCGGCTGGCCCTGCTGCGCCTCGGCGATGAAGCCCAGGTGCTGCATCACGGCCAGGGCCACGTCCTCCAGCGCCAGCTTCACATGCTGGCCCTCGCCGGTGCGCCGGCGGTGCCGCTCGGCGGCCAGCAGGCCCACGGCCACCATCTGGCCGGTGATCAGGTCCCAGGCCGGCAGCACATGGTTGACCACGCCTTCGGCGTCGACGGGGCCGGTCATGTGGGGCAGCCCCAGGCGGGCGTTGACGGTGTAGTCGACCGCCGAGCCGCCATGCCGGTCGCCCGTGAGCGTGAGCTGGATCAGGTCCGGTCGGCGCGCACGCAACGCCTCGTGCGTCAGCCAGCCGCGCGCCGGGAAGTTGGTGAGGAAGAGCCCCGCGTCCTCGCCCGGCGCGCAGGCCAGGGCCATGGCGATCTCGCGCCCTTCGGCCGAGGCCAGGTCCAGCGCCACCGAGCGCTTGGCCTTGTTCAGGCCGCACCAGAAGAGGCTGGTGTTGTCGGCCGTGACCGGCCAGCGGCGATGGTCCAGGCCGCCGTGCAAGGGATCGATGCGGATCACGTCGGCGCCCATCTGCGCCAGCGTCATGCCGCCGAGCGGCGCGGCCACGAAGGCCGCGGCCTCCACGACGCGCAGACCGGCGAGGATGCTGTTGCTCATGTCAGTTTCCTGATGATCCGAGGCCGAGCGCGCGTTCCATCAGGCTGCGGGCCACCACCTTGAGCGCCAGCGTCTCCTCGGCGCCCTCGAAGATCGACAGCACGCGGGCGTCGACGAAGTAGCGGCTGACCGCCGTCTCCTCGGCATAACCCATGCCGCCGTGCAGCTGCAGCGCCTCGCGCGTGACCAGCTCGGCCGAGCGGCAGGCCAGCAGCTTGACCAGGCTGGCCTCCATCCGGCCCTCGCCCGTGTCCACGATGCGGGCCACCGCATAGGCCAGGCGCCGGCAGGCCGCCAGCCGCGCGGCCATCCGCGCCAGCTTGGCCTGCGTGAGGGCCAGGTCGGCCAGCGGGGCGCCGAAGACCTTGCGGTCCTGCGTGTAGCGCACGGCCGCACGCAGCGCAGCGCGCATCACGCCGCAGGCACGGGCGGAGGTCTGCATGCGGCCGCCGACCATGCCCGACAGCGTGTAGTAGAAGCCCTTGCCGAGGCCTGCTTCGCCGCCGACCACGTTGGCATCGGGCACGAAGTAGTCCTCGAAGGCGAGGTCGAAGGAATGCATGCCGCGGTAGCCGATGGTCGGGATCGCCCGGCCGCTGAGCCTGCCGCCACCGGGCTGCTGCGCCTCGAAGCTGTGGCCGTCGAAGGCGGGCTTTTCGGCCAGCAGCACCGACAGGCCCTTGTGGCCGAGCGCGCGGTCGGGATCGGTGCGGGTGACGACCATCAGCACGCTGGCCTTGCCGGCGAAGGTGCACCAGGTCTTGGCGCCATTGAGCAGCCAGCCGCCTTCGGTGCGCGTGCCCTTGAGCTGGCAGGCTGCCAGGTCCGAGCCGCAGTCGGGCTCGGTCATGGCGATGGCACACAGCGAGTCGCCTGCCGCCAGCCGCGGCAGCCAGTGCGCCTTCTGCGCCTCGGTGCCGCCGGCCATCAGCGCGCGGGTCAGGATCTCGGGCCGCGTGATCAGGCTGCCGGCCGCAGCCAGCGAGCCTTCAGACAGCGCCTCGGTCACCACCACCATGAGCAACGTGTCCTCGCGGTCGTCCGGCGCACTGCCGCCGTGCGATTCGGGAATGGCCAGGCCGAAGACGCCCATCTCGCGCATGGGCTGCAGCAGCGATTCGGGCACCGTGAGGTCGTGCCGGTGGATGGCCTCGGCCTGCGGCGCCACCACCTCGGCGGCGAAGCGGCGAAAGGCGTCCTGCGCCAGGGCATGCGGCTCGTCGAGCGCGACCTCGCCGACCAGGCCCTGGGCTTCGACGACGCCGCGGCCGGCCGCGCGCAGGGCGGCGGCGCTGCCCGTTGCGGCGCGCAATGCGCGCCAGGCAGGCAGGCTGCGCAGGGCATCGACGGCATCGGGCGCCATGCCGGCTTCGGCGGCGATCACGTCCAGGCGGTCCAGCAGGGCGACGATGGCGTCGGTGGCGAAGACCAGCGCCAGCTGGGCTTCCAGCGGATCGGCCTGCGCGGCCAGCGAGGCGATGGCGGTTTCGGCGGCCAGGAGCTCGGCACCGGCCCAGGCCAGCTCGAAGGCCGCGATCTGGTGGGCATCGAGGCGGCCGGCGCTCAGGCGGCCGGACTCCAGGCACTGCTCGGCGAGGTTGCGGACGGACTGGTCGAAGGTGCGGCGCAGGTGCGTGAGCACGTCGCGGGCCTCGGCCGCATGCGGGTGCGGGAACTGCGCGCCGGTCATGCGGGCCCGCCCACGCCCAGCACCGCGAGGGCCTTGTGCGCGGCCTCGCGGCCGGTGTCGACGCAGGCCTGGGTGCCGCCGCCGCCGTAGTCCTTCACGGCGTCGCCCACGTTCCACAGATTGGGCAGCGGCGTCTCCTGCGGCAGGTCGTAGCCGGCGCAGGAGCGCTGGGCCGGCCACTCGCCGCGCATGACGCGGATCGACAGCATCTTCGCGTCCTTGAAGCTCGGGAATTCGTTGCGCAGGTCCTGCAGTCCCAGCTCGGTCTCGGCCTTCTCGTCGAAGTCGCCCAGCGCGGGCTTGGGCACCACGTAGGCCACGTACAGGTGCCAGCCGGGCGGCGCCATCTCCGGGCACATGGCCGTCAGCTCGCCCATGTTGCACAACCGCTCCGTGTTGGCGAAGGTGACCAGGCCCGGCAGGTCGATCAGCCGCTCGCGGGTGGCGAAGTTGACGACGATGTTGGCGGCCGGGCGCAGCACGCGGCGCACCTTGGCCACATAGTCCGCACCCAGGGCGGCCTCGCCCGCCAGCGGCACCGTGGCCGCCGGGCCGATGTTGCTGATGATCACGCGCGCATCGACGCGCTGGGTCTGGCCGTTGCGTACCACGTCCACGCCGATGGCGCGGCCGCCTTCGACATGGATGCGCGTGACCGGCGTGTCGAGCCAGATCTCGCCGCCGCGCGCACGGATGGCGTCACCCAGGTCGTTCCACAGGCCGATGGTGCCGCGCGGGCAGAAGCCGAAGCGCTTGAAGGCGCCCTTGAAGGAGAAGTAGGTGAGGAAGGCCCGCGCCGGCAGCTCGTCGGCATTGGCCGCCCAGATGGCGGCGCACAGGTTGCGGAACAGCCGGTGCACCGTCTGGTTCCTGGTGAACTTGCGCAGCCATTCCTCGGTGCTGAGCGCCTCTTCGGGCAGCTCGGTGTTGCCCTTGCGCACATCGCCGAAGGTGGCGCCGATCTTGGCGGCGGCCTTGGTCAGCCCGCCGATGATCAGGTTCCAGCCGCCACCCTTGCTCGGGTCGATGATCTTGCCGTCGATGCGGAAGACGGTGGCCGGCTGCGGTTCGCGCACATCCAGTGGCACACCCAGCAGGTCGAAGGTCTGCTCGAAGCCGCTGCCACGCTCGATGGCGATGGCGCCGCGGTTGACGATGAAGCCGTCGATCTCCTCGCTGGAGGCGCGGCCGCCGAGGCGGTCCTGCGACTCCACGATCAGCACCTTGCGGCCGGCGGCCACCAGGTAAGCAGCGGCGCTCATGCCGCCTGCGCCGGCGCCGATGACGATGGCGTCGTAATGGGGTTGGGTCATGGTCTTGTCTCCTCGGGAAGTTCTGCGTGAATGGGCGTGCCTGGCTGTGCCGGCCGGCTCAGCGCCGCGCCTCGGCGGTGGTCAGGGGCAGGCCCAGCGCCACGCGGCGCTGCAGCCAGGCGGCGGGGCGGTAGCGCGGGTCGCCCGTGGCCGCCAGCTGCGCCTGCAGCACCTGCAGCAGGCGGCCCGCGCCCAGGTGGTCGCCCCAGCCCAGGGGGCCGCGGGGATAGCCCAGCCCCAGGCGGACGGCGTCTTCCAGGTCGGGCACGCTGGCGATGCCGCGCTGCGCGATGTTGGCGGCGATGTTGACGATGGTCGCCATCACCCGCTGCGCGATGAAGCCGGGGCTGTCGTTGATCACGGTGACGGTCGTGCCGTCGGCCGCGAGCAGGGCATGGGCGGCATCGCGCACCGCCGGTGCGGTGACCGCCGTGAGCATCAACGTGCGGCGCAGGGCGAGCGGCGGCAGCGGGTCCACGGCCACGCAGCGCGCGGCATCCAGGCCCCGGCGCAGTGCGGCGGTGGTGGCGTCCTCGCCCCAGGGCTGCAGGAGCAGCAGGTCGGCATCGGCCGGGTGAGCGAGCACGCGTGCGCCCGCGGCCTCGGCCAGCGCGCGCAACCCTTCTGCACCGCTGGCCTGCGGATCCACCCACACCGCCAGGCCGGCCGGCAAGTCCGGCACCGGCCGCACCTTCGGCCGCTGCTGCTGGCCCTCTTCATAGCGGTACCAGCCCTCCCCGCTCTTGCGGCCGAAGAGTCCGGCCGCCACCCGCGGCGGCACCAGCGACGAGGGACGGAAGCGCGGCTCGTGCTGGAACTGCTCGAAGATCGAGGCCATCACCCGTGCCGACACGTCCAGGCCCGTCAGGTCGAGCAGCTCGAAGGGCCCCATGCGAAAGCCCAGCGCCTCGCGCAGCACGTCGTCCACGTCGGCGGGGCTGGCGACCTGCTCTTCCACGATGCGCAGGCCCTCGGTATAGAGGCCGCGGCCCGCATGGTTGATGAGAAAGCCCGGCTGGTCGGCCGTGACCACCGCGCGGTGGCCGGCCGACTCGGTGAGCGCGCACAGGCGCTGCACCACGGCCGGCGCCGTGCGCACCGCAGCGATGACCTCGGCCACCTTCATCAGCGGCACCGGGTTGAAGAAGTGCAGCCCGGCCACGCGCCCGGGCCGGGCACAGGCGGCGGCGATCTCGGCCACCGTGAGCGAGGAAGTGTTGCTGGCCAGGATGGCGTCGTCGGCGACGAACGATTCCAGTTGCCGGAACAGGCTGCGCTTGGCCTCCAGGTCCTCGACGATGGCCTCGATGACCAGCGTGCAGTCGGCCAGTTCTTCGAGCGCGCTGCAGGCATGGAGCCGGCCGCGCGCGGCTTGGTGGTCGGCCGCCGCCATGCGGCCCTTCTCGACGGCGCGGGCGAGCATGCCGTCGACGTAGTCGACGGCCTTGGCGGCCGCGCCCGGCTGGGCGTCGTGGCAGCGCACGGTGTGGCCGGCCTGCAGGAAGAGCTGCACGATGCCGCGGCCCATGGTGCCGGCGCCGACGACGCCGATCGTGGTGGTGTTTGATGACGTGGCCATTGAACGATGAACGCGAGGGGGGGGTGACGACAGCCTTCAGCGGCCGTTGAACTGCGGCTTGCGCTTGTCGAGGAAGGCGCGCATGCCTTCGGTCTTGTCCTCGGTGTCGAAGAGCAGCAGGAACTCGCGGTTCTCCAGCGCCAGCGCGGCGTCCAGCGGCAGGTCGGCGCCCTGGCGCAGCACGCGCCGGGTGGCTTCGACGGCCTTGGGCGGCAGGCGTGCGGCCTTGCGCGCCAGTTCCATCGCCCGCGCCAGCGCCTGGCCCTCGGGCGCCAGCTCGGCCACCAGCCCCAGCTGGAAGGCGCGCTCACCGGTCAGCGGTTCGGCCGTCAGCAACATCAGGCTCGCGACCTGCTTGCCCACGCTGCGCACCAGCCGCTGCGTGCCGCCTGCGCCGGGCATGATGCCCACCGCCAGCTCGGGCTGGCCCAGCCGCGCGGTGGCGTCGGCCACGATGAAGTCGCACATCAGCGCCAGCTCGCAGCCCGCGCCGAGCGCGAAGCCACCGACGGCCGCGATCACGGGCTTGCGCGATTGGGCCACGGGTGCCCAGTACTGGCCCAGGTCCAGCCCGGCGACGTCCTGCGCGCCCTTGTCCACCAGCAGGTTGAGGTCGGCACCGGCGGCGAACACCTGGTCGCCGCCGGTGATGACGATGGCGCGCACCTCGGCATCGGCCTCCAGCGCGCGCATGGCGTCGGCGATGGCGGCGCGCATGGCCAGGTCCAGCGCATTGCGCTTGTCGGGCCGGTTGAGCACGAGCAGGCCCACGGCGCCTTCACGACTGCGCAGGACGAGTTCGGCGCCGGCATTCACGGCATTGGCATCGGTGCTCATCGTGCGGCTCCGGTGCGGCCGATGAAGTCGGCGCTGCGCTTGTTCACGAACGCGTCGTAGCCCTCGCGGAAGTCCTCGCCGGTCAGGCACACGGCCTGGTCGGCCTCTTCGCGATGCAGCTCCTCGTCGAGCGACGCGGAAGGATGGTGCAGCCGCTGCTTCATCCGGGCGAAGGCCTCACCGGGCAGGCGGGCCAGCGAGGCGGCCAGGGCCACGGCCTCGGCCATCACCCGGTCATCGTCGTGAACCGCATCCGCCAGGCCCAGGCGCACTGCCTCTTCGCCACCGACGGCATGGCCGTCGCTGAGCAGGCGCCGGGCCACGGGCAGGCCGACGCGGCGCGGCAGCGTCAGCAGCTGGCCCCAGTCGGGTGCCAGGCCCAGCTTGAGGAAGGGAAAGAGCACCCGCGCCCCGCGGCCGATGACGATGCGGTCGCCCAGCAGCGCCAGGCCGACGGCGGCACCGGCCGTCACGCCTTCCATCGCGCTGACCACGGGAATGCGCGCGTGGGCCACCAGCCGGCACAGGCCATGGATGTGCTGCATGCGCTCGCGCGCCTGGCCTTCGGACAGGCCCACCATGCTGGGGATGTCGCCGCCCGCGGAGAAGACACCTTCGACGCCGCCCAGCACCAGCGCCCGCTCCTGCGGGTCGGCCAGCAGCACCGTGAGGTGGTCGATGAAGCCCTGGCGCACCGCGTGGTCGATGGCGTTGCGCTTGTCGGGGCGGTTGATGCGCAGCCGCGCCACGTGGGGCGCCGGATGGTCGAGCAGCACGACCGGCGTGCCCGCCGTTGCCTCCCCGGTCACACGCCCTCCAGACCCACGATGGACACCGCGCAGACGTTCTGCGACGGCTGCCCGCCCAGGTTGTGGATCAGCCCTGTCTTCGGGTTGGACAACTGGCGCGCGCCCGCCCGGCCCTGCAGCTGCAGGTAGATCTCGTAGAGCATGCGGATGCCGCTCGCGCCCACCGGATGGCCGAAGCACTTGAGCCCGCCATCGATCTGGCAGGGAACGCGGCCGTCGGCATCGAAGGCGCCGTCGAGCACGTCATAGACCGCGCGGCCTTCGTCCGACAGGCCCAGGTCCTCCATGGTCACCAGCTCGGTGATGGAGAAGCAGTCGTGCACCTCGGTCATGCTGATGCCGGTGCGCGGATCGGCGATGCCGGCCTCCGCATAGGCGCGGCGAGCAGCGACGCGGGCCGTGTGCACATAGCTGCCGTCCCATTCGCTGGACTGCAGCTCCCAGCCGTTGGAGGTGGCGATCTGCAGGGCCTTGAAGGTGACGAGGTCGGTCTTGCCCAGGCTGCGCGCGATCTCCGGCGTGGTGACGATCACGGCCGCCGCTCCGTCCGAGACGCCGCAGCAGTCGAACAGCCCCAGCGGTGCCGCGATGGTCGGTGCCTTCAGGCACTGCTCCTCGGTGATCGGCTTCTGCAGATGGGCCTTGGGGTTCTTGGCACCGTTGGCATGGCTCTTGATCGACACATGCGAGATGGCCCGCTTGAGCAGCGCGGCATCCACGCCATGCTTGGCGCGGTACGCCGTGGCCAGCTGCGCGAAGTTGGCCGGCGCCACCGCATTGGGATACCACTGCGGGATGTAGGTGCCGACGGTGGCCATCGGCAGGCCGCCGTAGCCGGTGTCCTTGAGCTTCTCCACGCCCAGCGCCAGTGCGATGTCGCAGGCCCCAGCCGCCACCGCGTAGACGGCCGCGCGCACCGCCTCGGAGCCGCCGGCGCAGAAGTTCTCCACCCGCGTGACACCGATGTTGGGCAGCCGCAGCGCGATGCCCATGGGCGTGCCGCCGCGGCCGGTGCCCACGTCGTCCATGTGGGTCGAGAACCAGGCCGCGCCCAGCTGCTCGGGCGCGATGCCGGCGTCGGCAATGGCCTCGTTGTAGGCCTCCAGCATGAGGTCCTCGGGGCTGGCGTCCCAGCGCTCACCGAACTTGCTGCAGCCCATGCCGAGGATGGCGACCTTGTCCTTGATGCCTTGTGCCATGGTGTCCGTGCTCCTCAAGCCTGCGTCTCGCCACGCACCGGCGTGGCCTTCCAGAAATACCGCGTGAAGCCGCGGCGCTCGTCGATGTCCTTGATGCGAAAGACCATCTCCATGGCGGTGCCGGCATCGACCTCGCCCACCTCCAGGTCGGTGAAGTCCATCAGGATGCGGCCGCCGCCCTCGAAGTCGATCTGGCCGTAGTGGTGTGGCGGCGCCGGATGCCAGGACAGGTACTCGGCCGACCAGCTCAGGATGCGCGCCGGCCGGTCCGCCAGCGGATGGGGCTTCTGCGTGTCCTGAAGCGGCGTGGCGTCGTAGCTCAGGCGGGAAGGCGGAAAGTGCACACTGCCCGTCACCTCGCAGCGGCCGGCCACCAGCGCCTGCAATGCCTGGTGGTGGCGCCAGGCGGTGGAGAGTGCCGTCTTGCGGTCGGCCTCGCCGCGCATGCCGCGCTCCAGCTGGAGCTGGCCCTTGAAGGACAGGAAGCGGGTGTAGTTGCGCTCCTCCACGCCACGCGCCAGCCAGCGCGAGACGCCACGGGCAGGCGCAAAACTGCGGATGGCCTCGGTCACGCGGAAGACCAGCGCCTGCGCGCCGCTGCCGAACTGGGCCAGCACGATGCACTGGCCGGGCGTGGCCTTCTCCAGCACCCGCGCCAGCAACAACAGGCCGTGCGGCACGCCACTGTCGCCCACGCTGTCGGCCAGGTTGTCGGCCACCGCTTCGGCGCGGATACCGCAGGCCTTGGCCAGCTGCTGGTCCATCTTGGCGAAGGTACTGGGAAAGAGGAAATGGTCCACCTCGGCCGCAGTCACGCCGGCCTGCGCCAGCGCCGCCTTCACGGCGGCCGGCACCAGCCTGGCGATGCCTTCGTCGCGCACCCAGCGCTCTTCCCAGTGGTAGTCCACCTCCTCGCCGGTGGCGCGGAAGTGGTCCACGAAGTCGGCCGTGACGGTGCCGGCGCCCAGGTACTCGGCCAGCACGTCCTCGGTTCCCACCAGTACCGCGGCGGCGGCATCGCCATAGTCCAGCTCCTGCGCGCTGGCCGCGCGGGTGCGCCGGTTGTCGGCGGCCAGCACCAGCGTGTCGCCGCCGCCGGCACGCACCCGGGCCGCGGCCTGGGTGAAGGCCGAGAGCGCGGCGCGCTGCGTGCCGCCGAGGTCCAGCGCCTCGATGTCCTCGTCGAGCGCCAGCGCACCGGCCACCACGCCGGCGTTGAGGCGCTCGGCGAAGGGCAGCGTGTCCGAGGCCAGCAGCAGTGCGCGCACGCGACCGCGGTCGCGCTGGGTGGCGGGGCCCAGCGCATCGCGCGCGGCGGCCACGGCCAGCGTGATGCTGTCCTCGTCCCAATTGGCGAAGGCGCGCATGCCCTTGCGGCCGGCGAACTGCGGCGCGTACCAGGCATTGGCCTGGGCCGCGGCCTGGCGCGACAGGCGCAGGCGCGGGATGTAGCCGCCGTAGGCGGTGATTCCGATCATGAGGCGATGTCTCCGGTGGAAGCGCCGCCCAGGTGGGCGGCAAGGAAGAGGCCGCCCTCCGCCAGCGCAGCGCGCGCCTGGGGCAGCTCGTTCGGGAATTGCTGGAACACGTGGACCATCCCTGGCCAGGCCTGGCACACGGCTCGGCCGCCCGCGGCATTGACGCGCTGCGCGAATTCGACGGAGTCGCTCAGCACCGTCTCGCGGTCGCCGACCTGCAGCAGCAGGGGCGGCAGCCGGCCCAGCGCCGCCGCATCGGCATACAGCGGCGAGGCCAGCGGGTCGCGCGCATCGGCCTGCGGGCCCAGGAAGTTGCGGGCCATGGCCTGGATCATGGGCCGCTGGTGGATGGGGTCTGCCTGCTTGCGCGTCTCGTAGCTCTCGCCGGTGGCGGCCAGGTCGGTCCAGGCAGACATGACGAAGGCGGCGACCGGGCGCTCGTCGCCCAGACCTTGCAACGCCAGAAGCGTGGCCAGCGCCAGCCCGCCGCCCGCGGAGTCGCCGGCCAGAGCGATGTGCGGCAGCGGCAGGCCCTGCGTGCCCAGCCAGCGCATCACGGTGAGGGCGTCCTCCAGGGGCGCGGGATGGTGCTGCTCCGGCGCCAGCCGGTAGTCCACGCCGAGCACCTGCACGCCCGCCGCGGCGGAGAGCCGGCCCATCAGCTCGCGATGCGACTGCAGCGAGCCGACCTGGAAGCCGCCGCCGTGGAAGTAGACGATGACGCGGTCCTCGCGCACGCCCGGCGCGGCGATCCAGGCGCAGGGCACGCCGTCGGCCTGCACGGGCGTGAAACGCGCGTCGCCGGTGGCGCTGAAGAGCTGGTCCCAATCGGCGCGCATCTGCGCCACGGGCGTGTCGCGGCGCCAGCGGCCATAGACAGCGCGCACCTTGGCGATGACGGCCTCGACGGCGCCGTCGTCGGTGGCCTGAGGCAGTTCGCCGCTCATGCCCCGCACCCCATGCCGCCCGAGACGCCCAGCACCTCGCCCGTCACATAGCTGGCCTGCTCCGATGCCAGGAAGGCCACGGCCGCCGCCACTTCTTCCGCGCTGCCGAGGCGCCCCAGCAGCGTGGCCTGCGTCATGGCATCCATCAGCCGATCGCCGCCCGCCGCCACGGCCTGCCGCAGCAGCGGTGTGTCGATGGGGCCCGGCGCCACCACGTTGGCGGTGATGCCCTTGCGGCCGTTCTCGCGTGCGATGGAGCGGGTGAAGGCGATCACCCCGCCCTTGGCGGCCGCATAGACCGAGCCGCCGCGCGAGCCCAGTCGGCCCGCCTCGGAAGCCACATTGACGATGCGGCCGTGGCCGCGGGCCTGCATGCCAGGCAGCACGGCATGGGTGGTGTTGAGCACGGCCTCCAGGTTCACGGCCAGCAGCCGGCGCCAGTCGGCGGGCGCGGTCTGCGTGAAGAAGGCATGCTGGTCCACGCCCGCGTTGTTGACCAGCACGTCGAGCGGGCCGATGTCGGCCAGTGCCGCATGCACGCGGTCGAAGTCGCAGACGTCGAGCGTGCAGGCCTTGGCGTCTGTCTCGGCCGCCAGCGCCCGGGCTGCATCGGCGTCAAGGTCGGCGCACCAGACCTCCAGCCCGTCGGCCGCCAGACGCCGGACGATGGCCGCGCCGATGCCGCGGGCACCGCCGGTCACCAGTGCGCGTCGCCGCGCTGCGGTGGTGCCCGACATTCAGCGCCCAGTGAAGCGCGGCGCGCGCTTCTCGATCACGGCCGCCAGGCCTTCTCGCGCATCGGCCATGCCCGAGAGGAAGGCCTGCGCATGGTTCTCTTCAGGCATGGCCGCTTCCACGCCCTGGCCGATGCCGTTCCACAGCAGGCGCTTTGTGTTGGCCAGCGCAGCCGGCGCGCCCGCCGCCAGCTCGCGGGCCAGGGCCCAGGCGGCGTCCTGCAGTTCGGCATCGGGCACCACGCGCGTGACGAGGCCGATCTCCTTCGCCTCGGCTGCGGTGAGCGTCGGATTGAGCATGAGGATCTCCATCGCACGCCGGAAGCCCACCAGCTGCGTGAGCGTCGCCGACACGCCGGCGTCGGGCACCATGGCCACGCGGGTGGCACCGGCCAGGAACCTGGCCGACTCGGCCGCGAGCACCAAGTCGCTGGCGCAGACCAGGCCCATGCCGCCCCCGCCCGCCGCGAAGCCATGCACAGCGGCGACGACCGGCGGATTGAGCCGGATCAACGCGGCCGTGGCCAGCTGCAGCAGCGCGGTCGCCACGCGGATGTAGTCCGGCAGCGCCTCACCCTTCGCAAGGAAGGTGTGGACGTCGCCGCCCGCGCAGAAGTGCCTGCCCTCGCCGGTCAGCAGCACGGCACGCACGCGGCCGTCGCCGTGGATGCGAAGCACCGCATCGTGCAGCGCGCGCAGCAGCTCCACGTTGAGGCCGTTGGCTGCGTCGGGCCGGTTCAGGTGCAAATGGGCCACGCCATCCGCATGCAGGCTCAGCAGCACCGGGCCGTCGGCCACCAGCCGCTCGGGGCCGGGTTGGGTCGGGGTGTTCATGCTTGTCTCCGTGTCCGCCATGGATGGCGCGTCAGTTATCCGTCGAATGGCCGCGGAGCAGGCCATGTCAGTGCACCCGCGGAACGGGCTTTGCCCGGCCGCCGGGTGCGCCCCTTGAGGGGGATGGGACTTCCACACGCAGTGAGGAAGTCCAAACGGGGTGGGTTCATGTCAGACGAGAAAGGCCATCGAGTACAGGGCGTCCTGGTTGTTCACCAGATTCACCTTCTTGCGCACCATGCGCAGCGTGCCGTCCACGCGGCGCAGCCGGTACTCGGTGCGCGCGGCCCAGAGCACGTCGCCGCGGGTCTGGTTCTCGAAGATGAGCATGTTGCAGCCCACCGACAGCTCCTGGCCATCGTCCTGCTCCACCTCGATGTTCGACACCAGCCGGCGCAGGCGCGACTGCGGCGTCTGGCTGAAGCGCTTGCCGGTGTGGTACTGGCGGATGCGCAGTGCGATGCGCGAGCGGTTGTCGTAGATGATCGACATGACCTGCTCCGGGTCACCGCCGTCGCCGTTGGCCGGCACCCAGTACACGCCGTCGTCGGTCCACAGCGCTTCCCAGTCGTCGTAGCGGTGCTCGTCCTGCAGACGGGCTTCGCGGTAGATGAACTGCGTGACGTCTTCCAGCGCGGCGCGCGCTTCGGGGCTCATCGGCATCACGCGGCCTCCATCATCTGCCGGTAGTGGCGCCAGATGCCGCGGCTGGGCACCTCGTCGGTGTTGTCGCCGATCAGGAAGCCGTCCGCGTCGCGGCGCTCGCGGTGCATGCCGCGGCCCAGGAACAGCCACTCGGGATTGCGCATCTGCACGCCCATCTGCGTGCGCTCGTACATCTCGGCATCGTCGGCCAGCAGGAATCCCGCCGGCCCCACCGAACCCATGGTCTGCTGGCGCATGCGGCGGTTGAGGTCGGGCGCGCCCTTGAACTGCAGCGCGGTCACGTGCTGCACGGTCTCGTTCACCGACAGTGGCTGCAGCACGAAGATCTGTATCTCCGCGATGAACAGGTTCGGGAAGATCATGATGTGCGGCGTGCCGTCGATCATGATGCGGCGCGCCTTCTCCTCACCATAGGCCGCGTTCATGCGCGCGGCGTAGTCGGGCAGCCGGTCGGCCGTGGTGCCGAACCAGGACATGGGCTCGTCGCGCTTGCGGAACTCGGGCCGCAGGTCGTTCTCGGTGTGGCCGTTGCCGAAGTCGCGCGACACCGCCGTCGACTCCGCGCTGTAGAGCGAGCCGATGCCACTCTGCGCCACCTCGAAGATGGAGGCATGCACGAAGGACGGGTGGTAGCCATCCGTCTCGTTCTCGACCAGGAACTTCCAGTTGGCCTTGACCTTGTGCTTGAGGAAGCCGGCCGTCACCTGCACCTCGCCCTCGGGCGAGGTTTCGCACAGCGCGTCGATGGACTTCATGGCCGCACCCAGGTGCTCTTCGAGGCTGGGGCCTTCGGCTGCCATGGAGCCGAAGACGAAGCCGCGGTAGCTGGCGACGCGGGCCACCTTGCCCAGGCCATGGTCCTTGCGGTCCACACCCTCGTAGCCCGAGGGAAAGGGCCAGCCTTTGAGTGCGCCGTCGTTGGCGAAGGTCCAGCCGTGATAGGGGCAGGTGAAGGAGCGCGCGTTGCCCTGCTCCGTCATGCACACGCGGTTGCCGCGGTGGGGGCAGCGGTTGTGCAGCAGGTGGATCTGGCCCGTGCGGTCGCGCGTCATGAGCACCGGCTCGGGCCCGATGGACTTCATGACGTAGTCGTTGGCGTTGGGGATCTCGCTCTCGTGGCCGACGTACACCCAGGTGCGGAACCAGATCTTCTCCAGTTCGGCCTGGTAGATGGCCGGGTCGGTGTAGAGCGAGCCGTGCACGTGGCCTTCGCGCACGAGCTGGTCCCACCGCGGCACGGGGGCGGCGGTCGCAGGGGTGATGGGAATCACGTGGGCGCAAGGGTCCATGCCAGGGTTCCTCCGTTCGATGTGGATGTGTGTTGTCCGGCGACTGCGTTGATGGAATAATAGTCCGACGAGACGGACTATGTCAAACCCCGTTTCAGCGACTTTCACCAAGGACGAAGCCCCATGCCCACCGTTGTTTTCATCGACCCCCAAGGTGCCGAACATGCCGTCGAGGCGCCGGTGGGCCGCAGCCTGATGCAGGTGGCCGTGGACCACGGCGTGCCGGGCATCCTGGGCGACTGCGGCGGGGCCTGCAGCTGTGCCACCTGCCATGGCTACGTGGACCCGGCCTTCCTGCCCCTGCTGCCCGCGCGCACCGAGACCGAGACCTTCATGCTGGAGGGTGTGCCCGATCTGCGCGACACCAGCCGGCTGTGCTGCCAGATCCGCATGCAGGCAGAGCTGGAAGGCCTGCGGGTGCAACTGCCCGACGAGCAGGTCTGAAAGGCCGGCTCAACGCCCCGCGAAGGCCATCAGGCAGTCCTGCGTGGCGGTGGCCACATGCCGGCCGTCGGCATCGTGGTACTGCGCCACCGCCAGGCCGCGGCCGCCGGCCGAATGCACGCAGGCGGTCTGCACATGCAGCCAGTCGTCGGCGCGCAGCGGGGCGTGCAGCCACAGCGCATGGTTGAGGCTTGAGATGTACATGGCCCGCTCGCCCGCCTCCCCCAGGTGCGGCAACAGCATGCAGGCGTTGAGCCACCAGTCCGACAGATAGGCGAAGGCGGCGATCTGCACGGCCGGATCGTCGCCCAGCGGCTGCGGCGCCTTGAGCCAGTAGCGCAGTTGCGGGCCGGCGCGCTGCGGATCGAGCTGGCGCTCCATCTCTGGAATGCGGGAATCGATCGCGGCATCGCAGCCTCGGCCGTAGCCGCCCATGCGGGCAAGGGCCTCGCGCGTGGCAGCCGGGATGTCCTCGAGCGTGGGCAGGATCGCCGGCTGCTCGCCAGGCGGCGCGGCACTGTCCAGCCGGTGCGAGGGCCCTTCCATGGCGGCGGCGCAGGTCGCATGGGCATCGAGCACTGTGCGTTCGCCCTGCGTGCCGCGCACATGGCAGGCGCTGAAGCGCTTGCCTTCCTGCAGCCGCGCCACCTCGAAGACGATGGGCTGCGCGGGCATGGCGCCCTGCAGGAAGAGGAACTGCATCATGGTGGGCGCACGGCCGGCCGGCATCTCCATGAGCAGGGCATGCATCGCCTGGCCGAGCAGCTGGCCGCCATAGGCGCGGCCGTTCTGGTTGGCGTCGCCATGAAGGTTGCGCCAGCGGCCGGGTCCGGCGGCGCGCAGCTGCAGTCGGTCGGCCAGATCGGGAACGGGGACAGTGGCGCTCACAGGTCCGGCCTCGTCGTGGGCGCGGCGGCGGCGCGGCGGTGGCCGGCCGTGCGCGGCGCGACTTCCGGCTTGAGCCGCCAGTCGGGGCCGAAATCCGCAAGAGGATGCGTGGGCATGGGGCTGTCGCCCTCGATCCCGCGCAGCCGCTGCGCATAGGCATCGAGATAGGCCGCACGCTGGGCCTCGTCGCTGTACTGGATGGCCCAGCCCACGAAGGGCGGCAGCACCTGCAGGCCGCTGTAGCCGAAGACGCCATGCTGCAGATGCCACAGGATCACGTCGCGCTCGCCCAGCAGGCCGTCGCTGTCCATCATGGCGGGGAAGCAGCCGGTGGTGAAGGACAGCATGGCCCGGCGTCCCCGCAGCCCGCCCTGGTCGAAGCGCTTGCCGCCTGCGCCATAGACCAGCCCGTTGACGAAGACCCGGTCGATCCAGCCCTTGAGGATCGCGGGCACCGAGAACCACCACAGCGGGAACTGCAGGATCAGCAGGTCGCAGGCCAGCAGCTTGTCGATCTCCTGCTGGATGTCGGGCACGAAGCTGCCGCGCTGCGACGCCTGCTTCTGCTCGCGGTCGTACTGCAGGGCATCGGGAAAGCGGCGCTCGCTGAAGTCGCCGGGGCCCGCCACCGGGTTGAAGCCCATGGCATATAAGTCGGACACCACCACCTGATGGCCCTGCCCGCCCAGCGTGCGCACGGCCGTGTCCAGCAATGCACGGTTGAAGGAGCGCGGCTCCGGGTGGGCATGGACGATCAGCA
Organism: uncultured Pseudacidovorax sp.; assembly: GCF_913773995.1. GTDB lineage: Bacteria > Pseudomonadota > Gammaproteobacteria > Burkholderiales > Burkholderiaceae_C > Xenophilus. The sequence continues at coordinate 972 of NZ_CAJYES010000120.1, read as the reverse complement.
CGTTCACGGAAGGGCTCCTGGACGGGATTCGGCGTGGGGACAGGGAGAGGCGACGCGCCGCGCTGCACGCTGCGGCGTCAGGCTGCGAATCGCACGACGCCCTCGTTTATAACCCGACGCGTCGGTTTATCAAAAGAACGGCGCGGCCAACGGCTTCACCACCGGTAGGCCGGGTTGTCGATGGCCAGCCGGGCCAGGGTGGTTCGCCACAGATGGACGAGCAGCGACGGGTCGTCGACCGCCAGCCGGTCATCGGCCATGCCGTCGCACAGGCGCTGCCGCAGCGCGTCCAGCGACGCCCCGCCCGCCATGTCGTCATTGGCCATGCCATGTGCGCACAGCAGTCGCAGGAGGCCCGCGCGCTCGTCCGCTTCCGCGGCCTTGCCCTGCCGCTGCTCGCGCTGGAGCACGCCCAGCAGCCGCGCGGCCACGCGCAGGTCGAAGTCGGATCGGCCCGCGCCCTCCTCCCGGCGCACCGCCGCCTCGATGGCGGACTGCGCCGCGGCCAGGATCTCCTCGGGCTGGGCAGGCAGGTTCATGATGAAGCCGCGCCGCGGGGCGCGATGAGTTGAAGCAGATCGGCCTCGACCTCGGTGGCACGGCGGCCGATGGCCAGGCGTTCGATGCGGCGGTCCTGCCCGCTGCGCCAGGCCAGGCCCATGGCATCGCAGGTGACGCCCCACTTGAGGTTGCCCAGCACTTCCCAGAAGCGCACGCGCTGCGGGTCCACCCGCGCGCCGCCGGCCGCCTCGTAGGCGGCGAACAGTTGCTCGCGCGTGCCGATGCCGCCAGCGGGCCGGCCGGTGCCGCCGAAGCGCCAGGCGTTCACGCAGAACCAGCCCAGGTCTTCCATGGGGTCGCCGCGGTGGGCCAATTCCCAGTCGAGCACGGCGCGCAGGCCCTCGGGCCCCACGACCAGATTGCCGTTGCGCAGGTCGCCATGCACCAGCATCGGTGCCACCGCGGGCGGCC
>NZ_CAJYES010000119.1 GCF_913773995.1 uncultured Pseudacidovorax sp. | reverse complement strand
GGACTGCGGCAGCCATTCGCCGAAGATGAAGCAGTCGAGCGGACCGAGGATCAGCCCCTTGGGCCCGCCGGCGGCGCCGGGAATCACCCGGATGTGCCCAGGCGCGAGGCCGTGTTTCTCGATGTGGGCGCGGGCCGCAGGGCCGGCGTGGATGCGCAAGGCTTTCATGGGAGCGTGGAAGGCGGCGGATGGTGCAGAAGGCCCGGGCTCACACCGCTCGGCAGGCGTGGTCTGGCGGCGCAGCGCGGGACGGCGGGCATTCAGGCCCGCTCTGCCAGCGACCGCAGCGCCTGCGCGTGCTGGCCGCACAGCGCCCGGAAGCCGTCGCTGATGCGGGCGTCGACCGCTGAGGCCTCCCAGAAGCCGAGGGCCGCCGTGCAGGCTTCGTGCCAGGCGGGTCGCTCCTCGGGCAGCGGCAGGGCGAACTCGGGGGCGCGCGTGGGCAGTTCGCCACCGGCCAGCGGCGCCAGGCGCATGGGCAGCATGTCGTAGGCCGGCGCCAGCGCCAGCCGGCCCTCCAGCGGCACGAAGGCCAGGTTGCCGGTGTGCATGTCGCTGTTGGCGATCAGGCGGCCGAACCACCAGAGCCGCTGCACAGCACCCTCCACGCCGTCGATCAGGAGCCCCAGGCCGGCCAGCGCGGACGTCAGCACCGGCCATTGGCTGCCGCCGCGGCCGAGGAAGGCGGCGTCCAGCACATCGAGCGCGCACAGCGGACTCCGGCCCGCCACGCCGTGCCGGTCGAAGCGTTCGACTTCGAGGAACGTCCGGCCGCCGCCCGCCAGGATGCGGCTTCGTGCCGCCCGAAGACCCTGCAACGTGGCCGCCGCTTCGAGCGCGAGGTGCTCGCACACCAACAGATCGGCCCAGCGGCGCACGGTGGCGGAATCGTCGGCACCAGAGAACTTGACGATCACATGCGGCGTGGGGGCACCCGCCAGCGCTCGCGCGGCGGTGAATTTGGGGAACTCGCCCGCCGCACTGGAGCCCGGCACGCCCGCGGCGACGGCCTCGTCGGCGCGCTGCAGGTAGTGCGCCACGAGTTCCACCTCGTCCACGGGCACCTGGGGCTGCGCGCGCTCGGCCAGCCATTGCTGGCAGGCCGCCTCGCCCACGATCAGGTTGCCGCTCAGGTCGCTGCCGGCCACGCTCATGACGAAGAGCGCGTCGTCGTCACTCCAGCGGGCCACGTCCTCGGGCACCTGCAGCCGGTAATGCGACAGGCGCGCGAACTGCCGGCCCATGTAGCCCTGGGGGCGCATCTGGTGCAGCGGGTAAGGCAGGCCGGGCCACCAGCCGTCGCGGGCCTCCTCCGGCACGGGCCAGCCGGCGGCTGCCAGCAGAAGATGGCTGCCCTCGGGCTGGGTGAGCGTGAGCGGGCCCACCGTCTGCAATCGGCCTTCGCGGTCAACGGAGAAAACCGGCAACTGCGTTTGTCTTCCCCGCAGGCGACGCGCGAGGGCATGCCGCGTACGCCGGGCCCGCCCGGCGCTGATCACCTCGCCAGCCGGCAGGCGGGCCATCTGGCGATGCAGGGTCGGCACGCTGACGCCGAGCGCCGCCGCCAGATCGGGCGCCGCCTGGGCGGCCTGGCGCGCCAGCTGCTGCCGCAAGGCTTCCGGGCTGAGTTGGACGGGCCGCATGGTTATGAAACGATTTCTGAGAAGATTTTATTCAGAAATTCCTTTTTCCATCAACAACTTGCCGATTGGCAGGCGGCCTTTTCGAGAAGATTCCAGAAGTCTTCAGCGCTTGATGCCCTGCAGCTTGGCGAAGGCCGCCGCCATCTGCCCTCCGGCCTGCGGGGCCGAGTCGCGCCGGGGCCCCTGCCCCCGCCCGACCGGCTCGAAACGGTGGCCGTCCCGCGCGCCGTCTCGCCGGCCGCCGCCCATGAGCGCGTCAAGCTTCATGGTCAGGCCGATGCGCTTGCGCACCGCGTCCACTTCCATCACCTTCACACGCACGATGTCGCCGGTCTTGACCACCTCGCGCGCGTCGTTGACGAACTTGTGGGAGAGCTGGCTCACGTGCACCAGCCCGTCCTGGTGCACGCCCAGGTCCACGAAGGCGCCGAACTGGGCGACGTTGCTCACCGTGCCTTCAAGGACCATGCCTTCCTTCAGGTCGGCGATGTCTTCGACGCCCTCGTTGAAGCGGGCCACCTTGAAGTCCGGGCGCGGATCGCGGCCGGGCTTCTCCAGCTCGGACAGGATGTCCTTGACCGTGATGACGCCGAACTGCTCATTGGCGAAGAGCTCCGGCCGCAGCGTCTTGAGCATGTCGGCCCGGCCCATCAGCTCGGCCACCGGCTTGCCGGTCTTCTCCATGATCTTCTGCACCAGCGGATAGGTTTCCGGGTGCACGCCGGTCATGTCCAGCGGATCGGCGCCGCCGCGGATGCGCAAGAAGCCCGCGCTCTGCTCGAAGGCTTTCGGTCCGAAGCCGCTCACCTCCAGCAACTGGCGACGGGTGGAGAAGGCGCCGTTGGCCTCGCGCCAGCGCACCACGGCCTTGGCCACGCTGGGCGTCAGGCCCGAGACGCGGCTGAGCAGGGGCACGCTGGCGGTGTTCAGGTCCACGCCCACGCCGTTCACGCAGTCCTCGACCACGGCGCTCAGCGTGCGCGCCAGCTCGCTCTGGTTGACGTCGTGCTGGTACTGGCCCACGCCAATGCTCTTGGGGTCGATCTTGACCAGCTCGGCCAGCGGGTCCTGCAGCCGGCGGGCGATGCTGGCCGCGCCGCGCAGGCTTACGTCCACATCGGGCATCTCCTGGCTGGCGTATTCGCTGGCGCTGTAGACGGAGGCGCCGGCTTCGCTGACGACGACCTTCTGGATCTCAACCCCAACCGTTCGCACTGAGCTTGTCGAAGTGCCGGCACCGGCTTCGACAGGCTCAGCCCGAACGGCCGTAGAAGGCGGCGCCACCTGCGCCTGCATCTTGCCCAGCAGCTTGATCAGGTCGGCCGCCAGCTTGTCGGTCTCGCGGCTGGCGGTGCCGTTGCCGATGGCGATCAGGTTGACGCCGTGCTTGGCGCACAGCTTGCCCAGCGTGTGCAGCGAGCCTTCCCAGTCCTTGCGCGGCTCGTGCGGGAAGACGGTGGCGGTGTCCACCAGCTTGCCGGTGGCGTCGACCACCGCCACCTTCACACCGGTACGGATGCCCGGGTCCAGCCCCATCACCACGCGGGGGCCCGCCGGCGCGGCCAGCAACAGGTCGCGCAGGTTGTCGGCGAAGACCTTGATGGCGACCTTCTCGGCCTCTTCGCGCAGGCGCGAGAACAAGTCGCGCTCGCTCGACAGGCTGAGCTTGACGCGCCAGGTCCAGGCCACGCACTTGCGGATCAGGTCGTCCGCCTTGCGGTTCTGGTGGCTCCAGCCCAGGTGCAGCGCGATGCGACCTTCGGCGATGCTGGGCTTGCCGGGCTCGGGCTCCACGGGCAGCACCAGCTTGGCGTCCAGCACCTCCAGCTGCCGGCCGCGGAAAACCGCCAGCGCCCGGTGCGAGGGCACGCGCCCGATGGGCTCGTCGTACTCGAAATAGTCGCGGAATTTGGCGACCTCGGGGTCGTTCTCGTTCTTGCCGGAAACCAGCGAGGACTTGAGCAGGCCCTCGGCCCAAAGCCATTCGCGCAGTGACTGCACCAGCGCCGGGTCTTCGGCCCAGCGTTCGGACAGGATGTCGCGCACGCCGTCGAGCACCGCCATGGTTGTCGAGAAATCGGGGCCCGGCTTGCCGTCGTCCAGTGTGGTCGGCGGCTTCAGGAAGGCCTGGGCCTCGGCCACCGGGTCGAGCGTGGGGTCGGCCAGCAGCTTGTCGGCCAGAGGCTCGATGCCGAACTCCCGGGCGATCTGACCCTTGGTGCGACGCTTCTGCTTGAAGGGCAGGTAGATGTCTTCCAACTCCTGCTTGGTCGGCGCGCTGGCGATGGCCAGGCGCAGGGCGTCGGTCAGCTTGCCCTGCTCGTCGATGGCCTTGAGCACCGCGCCGCGGCGGTCCTCCAGCTCGCGCAGGTAGGTCAGGCGCACTTCCAGTTCGCGCAGTTGCGCATCGTCCAGGCCGCCGGTGGCCTCCTTGCGGTAGCGGGCGATGAACGGCACCGTGGCGCCGCCATCCAGCAGGTCGGTCGCAGCCTGGACCTGGTGCTCGCCCACCTTCAGCTCGGCGGCGATCTGGCGAATGATCTTCTGCATGCTTGCTTGGTTCTACCCAGGGAAAAAGGGCGGCAGTTTGCCATAGCAGGCCCGGCTGTCGGTCGCCCCGACCCACGCCCGACGCCCCGACCTGCGCCACAGCGCGCGAACCGAAGACGCTCCCGAGTCGGGTTTTATTGATAACGTACAATCGTTATCGTGTACTCATCGCCTTCCCCCGGCCCCAAGGCCTCCCCGAAGCCCCCCACCAGCCTGCTGAGCCTGGGCGCAGGCGTCCGGCTGGCGCTGGCGGCGATCCTGATGGTGGCGCTGGGGCTGGCCGCCTGGTGGGCGATGCTGGAATGAGTGCGCTCCGCCCTTCCATGGCGCCAAGCGCCGCCTCGCCCGTGCAGGCGCCCCAGGCCAGCCCCATCCGCCTGCAGGACCTGACCGTCGCCTACCGCGGCCATCCTGCCGTGCATCACGTCTCGGGCGATTTCGCCGCCGGCGCGCTGACTGCCATCGTCGGCCCCAACGGGGCCGGCAAGACCACCCTGCTGAACGCCATCATGGGCCGGCTGCGCCCGAGCACCGGGCGAATCGAACTGGCCGCGCATTGCGCCGGCCGTATCGCCTGGCTCCCTCAGCAGGCCGAGATCGACCGCGCCTTCCCGCTGCAGGTCTTCGACCTGGCGGCGATGGGGCTGTGGCGGCAGATCGGCAGCTTCGGCCGCCTGCGGCCCGGGCGCCGCGACGCGATCCTGTCCGCGCTCCAGACCGTTGGCCTCAGCGGCTTCGATCGGCGCAACATCGGTGAACTCTCGGCCGGACAGTTCCAGCGCGTGCTGTTCGCCCGCACGCTTCTGCAGGACGCGTCGGTCATCCTGCTCGACGAGCCCTTCAACGCCGTGGACGCCCGAACGACCGACGACCTGCTCGCCGTGGTCCAGGGCTGGCGGGCCGAAGGCCGCACGGTCATCGCCGTGCTGCACGACATGGCGCAGGTGCAGGCGCATTTCGACGAGGCGCTGTTGCTGGCCCGGCGATGCGTCGCCTGGGGCCCTGTCCATGAAGTGCTGCAGCCGGCGCATCTGGCCTCGGCGCGGCTCATGGCCCAGGCCTGGGATGACCATGCGCCCGTCTGCGAAGGTACGCCGACGCTGCATCGGGTCGAAGGTGCCACGCCATGACGGTGCACGAACTGTTGATCCAGCCCTTCGTCGATTTCGGCTTCATGCGCCGGGCGCTGGTCGGCGCCCTGGCGCTGGCCCTGGGCAGCGCGCCCATGGGCACGCTGCTGGTGCTGCGCCGCATGAGCCTGATGGGCGACGCCACCGGCCATGCACTGCTGCCCGGCGCGGCGCTGGGCTTCCTGATCGCCGGTCCGTCGCTGGCGGCCATGAGCATCGGCAGCTTCCTGGCCGCGATCGGTGTGGCACTGGGTGCCGGCGTAGTGGCCCGCGCCACCGCCCAGCGGGAGGACGCCAGCTTCGCCGCCTTCTACCTGATCGCCCTGGCGCTGGGTGTGATGCTGGTATCGCTGCGGGGCACCAGCGTCGACCTGATGCACCTGCTCTTCGGCACGATCCTCGCGGTGGACGACGGCGCGCTGCTGCTGATCTGCGGCACGACCTGCGTCACGCTGGCGGTGCTGGCCCTGCTCTGGCGCCCGCTGATCGCCGAATGTGTGGACCCCGGCTTCCTGCGCAGCGTGGGCGGGCCGGGCCGCTGGGTCCACCTGGCCTTCCTGGTGCTCACTGTGGCCAACCTGGTGGCCGGCTTCCAGGCCATGGGCACGCTGATGGCCGTGGGGCTCATGATGCTGCCGGCCACCGCCGCCCGCTTCTGGGTGGGCCAAGTCGGCGGCCTGATCGCAGTGGCGGCGCTGATCGCCGCCTTCTCCGGCTTCGCCGGCCTGCTGCTGTCGTACCACGCGCAGTGGCCATCCGGCCCGGCCATCGTGCTGGTGGCCGGCGCCATCTACCTGCTGTCGCTGTTCGTCGGCAGCCGCGAGGGCCTGCTGTGGCAGCGGCTGCGGCGTACGCACCGGCTGGCATGAGCGCGCGAACCGGCGCCGGAGCCATGCGATCCAGCACCACGACCCCAACCGTTCGCCGTGAGCCCGTCGAAGGGCAGAACAGCGCGCAGGCGTCACCGCGGCGCAAACCGGGCGCCTCCTGCACGTTCAATTCCCCCTCGCCTCTTCCCGCACCATGCCGCCCCTGCTGATCTCCCGCCGTCCCTTTCTGACCCACCTGCTCGCCGTCGCCGCCCTCACCAGCAGCGCTGTCCACGCCCAGGAAAAACCCCTCCAGGTAGTCGCCAGCTTCTCGATCCTGGCCGACATGGTGCGCGAGGTCGGCGGCCCCGACGTGCAGGTCCAGGCGCTGGTCGGCCCCAATGCCGACGCGCATGTGTTCCAGCCCACGCCCGCCGACGCCCGCGCGCTGGCCGCCGCCGACCTGGTGGTGGTCAACGGCCTGGGCTTCGAAGGCTGGATCGACCGGCTGGTGAAGACCTCCGGCTACCGGGGCAGCGTGGTGGTCGCCAGCGCCGGCGTCACGCCGCGCAAGGCCGATGACGACGAGGCCGGACACGGCCACGACCATGGCCATGGCGAAGGCACCGATCCGCATGCCTGGCAGGACCTGCGCAATGCCGTTCGCTACGTCGCCAACATCCGCGACGCCCTCGCCCAGCTGCGCCCGGCCCATGCCGCCGCCATCGGTGAGCGGGCGACCGTCTACACCGCCAAGCTCCAGGCTCTCGACCGTGAGATCCGCTCCCGCTTCGCCACCATCCCGGCCGAGCGCCGCCGCATCCTCACCTCGCACGACGCCTTCGGCTACTTCGGCGCGGCCTATGGCGTGACGCTGCTGTCGCCGCAGGGCATCAACACCGATGCCGAGCCCTCCGCCGCGGGCGTGGCCCAGTTGATCCGGCAGATCCGCAAGGGCCAGGTGAGTGCGGTGTTCATGGAGAACATCTCCAGCCCGCGCCTGGTGGAGCGCATCGCCCGCGAATCGGGCGTGGCCGTGGGTGGCAAGCTGTATTCGGACGCCCTGTCGGCGCCCGGCACCGAGGCCGCCAGCTACCTGCAGCTGTTCCGCTTCAACGCCGACGCCATCGCCAGTGCGCTACAAGCGCGGCGCTGATGCCCTATCAGCCATAGGTCATAGCCACCCTATTTGGAGGATGCCGGTCGGAGCGAGGCTGCCAAGAATCCGCAGCGATCAGCCGTCAGGGTGACGGCCGGCATCCGAAGGAGATGAGGTCATGGCCTATACCGCCACCAAGCAGCATGTCTACAACCGCGGCATCGCTCCCGATGCATTTCTGGATGAACTGATCGCCTGGGGCAAAGAAGCGCCGGAAGAGATCTTTGCGCCCAATGCCTACAGCGACATCTATTCCTCGGTGAAGAACACGCTGGGGCCGTGGCAGAGCAACGACCATCGGCGTGCGGTGATGCTGGAGGTCCTGCGCGTGCTGGGAGGATTCGAGTCCTCCTGGAGGTGGGACGCCGGCCCGGACACCACCAACCCCGCCTCCAACACGCCCCTCACCGAAGAGGCGGGTCTGTGGCAGGTCAGCGCCGACTCGATGGCGCTCGGCCCGGAACTCAAACAACTCGCCCAGCAAGCGGCCGGCTCGACGGATCCTCTGGCGTTCCAACAGGCCATGAAGGCCAATCACCGCTTTGCGATCGAGTACACGGCACGCCTGCTCCGGCGCACGACCCACCACCACGGCCCGGTACGGGACCACAAGATCGATGCCTGGCTGCGCAAAGACGCCGTCCAGGAGTTCATGCGGCTGCTTGGTGTGGCCGCAGCCTCGCCGACCCTGACTGCAGCCGCACCTGGCAATGCGCTAAGCCGCCAAGCGGACGCCGCAACCCTGCATCCGGCCATCCGGGACGCCGTATTGGCCACTCAAGCGCAGCTGAACGCCGAGGCCATCCCCTTCAGACTGTTCGAGGGATTCCGCTCGCCCCAGCGCCAACAGCAGCTCTATGCACAAGGCCGGGCGGTACCGGGGCCGATCGTCACCTATGCCCAACCGTGGGAATCTTTCCATCAGTTCGGACTTGCCGTGGACTTCGTGCTCTTCGAGAACGGCCAATGGAGTTGGGACGATTCGACGCCCAACAAAAAGAAATGGTGGAAGCGGCTGCATGAAGTCGGCCGGAAGAATGCCCTGTTCCCACTGGATTTCGAGGCACCGCATCTGCAGGTGGGCGGTACCACGGTGGCCGCGCTACGCGCCGGCCGCTATCCGGCCGGCGGCGACGAAAGCTGGGCCGAACACCTGAGCATGGCCATTCAGGGCTGGAGTGGATCACCGTCGTCGCCTCCGCTGCCGGTGTCGACGGGCAGGCCCGCCGTCGCTTGAACGCCACCGGACATCACACAGGAGAAATCCATGCGACGGTCATCCAGACTCACCGGCGCACTCGCTGCCAGCCTCGGGCTGGCAGCCGTGGGCGCATCCGCTCAATTGCGCGCCGAATACGCCATTCGCTGGACACCCGAACACGGGGCGCCCCAGACGGCCGAGGACGTGCTGAGGATCCTGGACATCTCCGACTAGAAGGCGAAGTTGTTCGAAGTGCGTTATTTCGACGTCGAGGGCGGACCGCGCGCGCCAGCCGGCTACAAAGTCATACGGCCCGATATCGTGTCGCCCACGAGGCGCTGAAGGAGGAAATCACTGTGGAGGTGTGGAGCTTCCCCAACGGCCGGCAGGTCATTGAGATGTCGCTCGAAGGCAAGGACTCGCCCGGCGATCTCGAACAGTTTTCCAATCTTGTCGCATCGCCTTTGCACAAGGCTGGCGTGACGCCCTTGCGAGAAAGCATGACCTACATTGCCACGGGTTGCTGACGATCATGGCCGAGTGGCGGACACGCATCCACGCAGGCCCGCCACTTAGACTGCCGGCATGGTCACGCCTTCCCATCCAGACGCCGACAGCCATCCCACCGGCGAGACCCCTGCTTCGCTCGGCACGCGCGGCACCCGCCAGCGGGCCGCCATCCGGCGGGTGATCGACGAATCGCCCCGGCCGCTGCTGCCGGCCGAGATCCTCGCCGTGGCCCAGCAGGAAGTGCCGGCGCTGGGCATCGCCACCATCTACCGGAACCTCAAACTGCTGCTGGAAAGCGGCGCCATCCGCACCGTCGAGTTGCCCGGCGCCGTGGCGCGCTACGAATCGGCGCGGCATGCACACCACCACCACTTCCAGTGCCGGCGCTGCGACCGGGTATTCGACATCCATGCCTGCCCGGGCGACCTTTCGGGCCTGGCGCCGGCCGGCTTCGCGGTCGAGGCGCACGAGCTGACGCTGTACGGCGTGTGCGCCGACTGCGGCGCCGCCACCCGCTGATCCACCGCCGCCCGTGTGCGGCGTGATGCCGTCGCGCGGCGCGGTCAGCCCGCCCGGCCTGGAGACAGCGCCGACTCCCTCACCGCCTTCGACGCCATCAGGAAGGCCGCCGCGTTCCAGCTCTGCCCGGCCATGCCCATGGGCGCGAGCGTCTTGCCGTGGAACCACTCGGTGAAGCGCCAGTCGTCGTGCGCGTTGGCACGGGCCAGCTTCACCAGTTCCGCGGTCGCAAGGTCCTGCAGACCGAGCTGCGCCAGTGCCATCACCCAGAAGCCGCCGACGAAGGGCCAGATGCCGCCGTTGTGGTACTGGTGCAGGTAGTTCTGCTGGTGACGCCCCATGTAGGGCCGCCACAGCGGATGCTGCTGCGACAGCGGATGCAGCACCACCCGCACCGGCCAGGGATCGCTGGCCCGCGCCTCGCCGATGCGCTGGACGATGCTGGCCGCCATGTCCGCATCGGCCAGGCCGCTCTGGACGGCGAGCACGTTGCCGAATACATCGCCCTCGTCGCCCACGAAGGACAGGTTGACGAAGCTCAGGTACATGCCCGGATCGCGCCGGCCGCGCCGCGCATAGTGGCGCAGCAGGCGGGCGCGGTGGTACTCGGGCAGGTCGCGCTGGAACGGGTTGAAGAGGTGGTTGAAGTGATGCTTCGTCTCGTCCGCATGGCCCAGGCCGAAGCGGCGCTTGACCTCGTACCAGAGCGCATTGGTGTAGAGCACGAAGCCCGAGCGGGGCATGATGTCCGCCCAGTCGCTGGCCTCGTTCTGCTGCAGCAGGCGGAAGTGCTGGTGCTCTTGCGCCAGCAGCCACTGGATGGCCAGCGCTTCGCCCGCGGCCCAGCGCCCGCCCGGCACGCGGCCCAGGCCGCGCAGGTGGTCGATGGCGATCAGCCACCACAGGGTGGCGTCGATGCATCCCAGGTACCAGAAGTCGGCATCCTGGCCTTCGGGGTCCACGTACTTCGGAATCTGCCCATTGGCGGCCTGCTGGTCGGCCAGGGCCTGCACGCTGGCGATGGCGCCCTCCTCCAGCGCCGCCACGCCGCTGCCGGCCATGGCCATGATGCAGATGGCCGCGTCGCGGCCGAAGATGCGGGTATAGCGCCGCGCCACCGCCGCCTCGGTGCGGCTGGCCGCCAGGATGCCGTGCGGCGAGAGGTTGCGCACCAGCAGGTCGAGCGAGGCCTGCTCGCACTGGGCAATGAGGGCCCGGTCGTCGGGGCTCAGGTCCTTCATCGGCAATGAGGCATGCAGATTCAATGCCCGCGCAGCTGCTGCAGCATCTGCTGCGTGGGATAGCCGTCGGCCGGCTGGCCGCTGGTGCGCTGCCAGGCGCGGATGGCGCCGCGGGTGGCGGGGCCGAGCAGGCCGTCCGGCGTGCCGGGGTCGAATCCGCGTGCGGCCAGCGCCTGCTGCAGCGCCAGCATGTCGCTGCGGCCCATCGGCTGCAGGTCGCGCGGCCATTCGGCGATCACGCCGGGCCCGCCTGCGATGCGCTGGGCCAGCAGGCCGACGCCCAGCGCGTAGCTGGTCGCGTTGTTGTAGCGCAGCAGCGCACGGAAGTTGGGGCCGACCAGGAAGGCGGGGCCACGCGCGCCAGCTGGCAGCAGCAGGTACGCGTCACTTAGCTCGGGCAGCGGGCCGCCCGTCGCCGCACTTACGCCCTCGGCCGCCCACTGCGCGGAGGACTGCCGAACCGACGGGTCCGCCCGCGCCAGGTCGAAGCCGGCCGGCAGCCGCACCTCCGCGCCCCAGGTCTGCCCGCGCTGCCAGCCTTCGCGCATCAGGAAATTGCCGGTGGAGGCCATCACGTCGGCCATGCTGCCCCAGATGTCGCGCCGGCCATCGCCGTCGGCATCGACCGCATAGGCCAGGAGGTTGGTCGGCAGGAACTGCGTCTGCCCCATGGCACCGGCCCAGGAGCCGATCATGTGGGCGGCGTCGATGTCGCCGTTCTGCACGATGCGCAGCGCGGCGATCAGTTGCTGCCGCGCCCAGTCCGCGCGCCGGCCGTCGAAACCCAGCGTCGCCAATGCATCGATGGTCGGGATGTCGCCGTAGTTGCTGCCGAAGTTGCTTTCCATGCCCCAGACGGCCACCAGCACCTCGGCCGGCACGCCATAGCGCGACGCGGCGGCATCGGCAGCGGCCGCCGCTTCCTGCCGCTTGGCCTGGCCGCGGGTCACGCGCTGCGGTGAGACGGCGGTGTCCAGGTAGTCCCAGACGCTGCGGGTGAACTCGGGCTGGCTGCGGTCGCGCTCGACCACGGCCGGCAGGTAGCGCGCCGGGTCCAGCGCGGCGCGCAACGTCGATTCCTGAATGCCTGCGGCGAGCGCCTGCTGGCGGAACTGCGACAACCATGCCGCAAATGCGGCGCTTCGGTCGTCCGCCTGGGCCGGCGCGGCACGGCCCGGCGGGGGCGGGGCCGCAACACGCGCCAGCGTCCCGGCGCTCGCACCCGGTGCGCCGGGCGTGCCGGCCGTCGTGGGCGCGGGCGCGGACGACGGCGTCGACGCACAGCCGGCCAGGAAAAGAGCACCCGCCAGCGCGCAGGCGTGGGGGGCATGGCGATTCGAGAGGCGCAGGAGCATCCGTGCCATTGTCCACAGCCCTCCACGGCCCACCCGCCGCAAATCCAAAAGCCCGCAGTCTGCGTACAGACGGACACACACGCTTCGTCCCAACGCGACACCCACACCGCCATGCCCCGTGACAACACCGCCACCGCCATCCGCTGGGTCGAACAGGGCTATGTGCCCGACAGCGTGATCCGCCTCGGCATCCGCCGCCTGATCCGCGAGCGCATCGAGGAACTGCGTTGCGGCGACGCCGAAGCCGTGGCCCAGCAGACCCGCGACTTCCTCGCCAGCATGCGCACCGCACCGCTCGCGCCCCTGCCCGAAAAGGCCAACGAACAGCACTACGAGGTGCCGGCCGATTTCTTCGGCGGCGTGCTGGGCGCCCATCGCAAGTACAGCTGCTGCGAATGGGGCCCGGGCATCGAGGACCTGGACGCCGCCGAGACCGCCGCGTTAGCCACTACCTGCGAGCGCGCCGGCCTGGTCAACGGCCAGCGCATCCTGGAGCTGGGCTGTGGCTGGGGCTCCCTGTCGCTCTACATGGCGGCGCGCTACCCGGCCAGCCCGATCACCGTGGTGTCGAACTCGCATTCGCAGCGGGCCTACATCGAAGGGCAGGCGGCGCGGCGGCACCTGTGCAACCTCAAGGTCATCACCTGCGACGTCAACGCCTTCGACACCGACGAGCGCTTCGACCGCATCGTGTCGGTGGAGATGTTCGAGCACCTGCGCAACTGGCCAGCCGCCTTCGCCCGCGTGGCCAACTGGCTGTCGCCGGAAGGCCGTTTCTTCATGCATGTGTTCGTGCACAAGGAGGCGCCCTACCCCTTCGTCGAGCGCGACGCCAGCGACTGGATGACGCGCTACTTCTTCGCTGGCGGCATGATGCCCAGCGACGACCTGGCCATGCAGTGCCAGGACGACCTCCGGCTGGTCGACCGCTGGCGCTGGGACGGCCGGCACTACGCCCGCACCGCCCGCGCCTGGCTGGACAACATGGACGCCCACCGGCCCGAGTTGCTGCCCGTCATCGCATCCGCCTATGGCGCCAACGAGGCCGACCGTTGGTGGATGCGCTGGCGCCTGTTCTTCCTCTCGGTCGAGGAGCTGTTCGGCTGGGACGAAGGCCAGCGCTGGTGGGTGGGCCACTACCTGTTCCAGAAGCGCTGAGGGTCGGACGATGCTCCACGCCGCGCTCCTGGGTCTTCTGGTGTCGCTGCCGATCGCGCTGGCCGGCTGGCTGGCCAGCCTGTGGAAGCGCGACGCCAGCCTGGCCGACCGCATTTGGCCCTGGCTGATCACGGTGCCGGCCCTGGCTTATTCGGCCGCGATGCCGGCGGCGGACCCCACCCGCCGCCTCGTGATGCTGGGCCTGGCGCTGGCCTGGGCGCTGCGGCTGTGCGTCTACATCAGCTGGCGCAACTGGGGCCATGGCGAGGATCGCCGCTATGCCGAGATGCGGGAGCGCCATGGCGCGGCCTTCGCGTGGAAGAGCCTGGTCATCGTGTTCGGCCTGCAGTGGGTGCTGGGCTGGATCATCTCGGCCCCCCTGCTGGCCGGCATGGCAGGCAACCGCCCCTTCGGCGCGCTCGACCTGCTGGGCGCGGCCCTGGCGCTGTTCGGCGTCGTGTTCGAGGCAGTGGCGGATGCGCAGATGGCCGGCTTCCGCGCGAAGCACAAAGGCGGCCATGCGGTCATGGACCAAGGCCTGTGGCACTACACCCGCCACCCCAACTACTTCGGCGAGAGCTGCGTCTGGTGGGGCCTGGCGCTGATGACGCTGGAGGCCGGCGGCGCGGGCGCGCTCTGGTGTTTCGTCTCGCCGGTGCTGATCACCTTCATGCTGCTGCGTGTGTCGGGAGTGACACTGCTGGAGAAGGACCTGAGCGCACGCCGCCCGGCCTATCGCGACTACGTGGCCCGGACGAGCGCGTTCATTCCCTGGCCGCCGCGGCGGCGTGCGGCATGAACACGGCGATGGCCGCGGCGGATCGCACCCGTCACGCAAGCTGCTGCGGCGCCACCGGCGGATCCTTGCGCGGTCGCGTGGCGCTGGCAGGGCTGCTGGCCCTGGTCCTGCCCCTGGGCGCCTGGGCGCAGCAGGTCTGGTCCTTCGAAGCCTCCCTCGACGGCAAGCCCATCGGCCAGCATGTGTTCACGCTGGAGACGCAGGATGGCGGCGGCCGCAGTCTGCGCAGCGAGGCCCGCTTCGACGTCAAGCTGCTGGGCATCACCGTCTACCGCTACCGCCATCAGGCTCAGGAGCGCTGGCAGGGTGATTGCCTCAAGTCGCTCACCGCCGACACCGACGACAACGGCGACAAGCTCGCCGTGCGACTGGAGCCGGGTGACCCGCTGCTGGCCGGTTGCGCCATGAGCTTCGCCTACTGGAACCGCGCGATCCTGAAGCAGCGCGAGCTGCTCAATGCCCAGACCGGCAAGCTGGAGGCAGTGCGCATCGAGCCGCTGCCAGCGGGCAGCATCGACGTGCGCGGCCAGTCGGTCGAAGCCCAGCGCTGGCGCATCGTGGCGCTCAAGCAGCGCATCGACCTCTGGTATGACGGCAGCGGCCGCTGGGTGGGCCTGGACGGCACGCTCGAAGGCGGCAAGCTGCTGAGCTATCGCCTGCGCTGAGCGCGGCCCCCATTCATCCACCCTGACCCGCCGGAACGACCATGGCCCTGCCCTTCTCGCATTACCTCACCGCCTACGGCATCGCCGCCGTCGTCTTTCTGGGCCTGGACGCCATCTGGCTGGGCACGATGGCGTCGCGCCTGTACCGGCCCTCCATCGGCCACCTGATGGCGGACGGCTTCTCGGTGGCGCCCGCGGTCATCTTCTACCTTCTGTACCTGGTGGGCATGGTGATCTTCGCCATCGGCCCGGCGCTGGAGGCACGCAGGCCCATGCAGGCGCTGGTCATGGGCGCGTTGCTGGGCCTCTTCTGCTATGCCACCTATGACCTCACCAACCAGGCCACGCTCAAGCAATGGCCGTGGCAGGTGACCGTGGCCGACCTGATCTGGGGCACCTTCGTGACCGGCGTGGCCTCGGCGCTGGCCACACGGCTCACGCTCGCCTGGCGCGGCTGAACTGCCGACCGTCCAATTGCAAGGCGCCTTTACGGCCCCTTTTCCATTGCAATTGATGCAGTGAAATGATTAGCGGCGAGGCGCGACGCCCCTCGGTGCGTCAGCCGATCCACCTCGCCCGAGTCCTCGGGCCCCGCGCAAACCTCACATGCCGACGAGCGATCCCAACGTACGCGCCAGGAAGCTGTCGAACACCACGCGACCGTCGACGGAGGCGAGGCAGATGCATTCGCTGCCGGCCTGCACCACCGGCTGGTGGTGGATATCACCATCCGCGGCATCGAAATCGCCCGGGCCGAACAGGGCCCGGCCGTCATGGAAGCTGCCCCACAGCACCTGGGTCAGTTCCAGCTCGCTGTGGGTATGCGGCGGCAGGAACTTGCCGGCGCCGATGCGCAGCAGGAAGACGTTGGCCGCAGGATCCTGCGGCAGATGCAGGCGGCTCCAGCGCATGCCGGGGCCGATCCAGCGCCAAGGCGTGGCGCTGCAACCGTCGAGGGCCCGCGGCCAGTGCGCGCCGGCCGGCAGCTCAGGACGTGACGGCCGATGACCGCGCGTCCGCCGCGCAGGCGCTGTGGCGGCAGGCATGGCCTGCGGTGCGTCGATGAGGGCCAGCGTGCGGGCCAGCGCCTCGGGCGCCAGGCCCGCGTCGGGCAGTTCTTCCAGCAGTGCGCCGCCCAGTGCTTCCAGCTCCATCAGGCGCTCGGCGCAGGCCGGACAGGTTTCCACATGGCTGCCCAGCACGGCGGCCGGGCCGGCGGGCAGCGTGCCCGCGGCAAGTGCGACCAACATGTCGTCGGTCGGGTGATGTCGGATCGTCGTCATGCCAGGCCATCCAGCAGCTTTCGCAGATGCGCCACGGCCAGTCGCACCCGCGACTTGACCGTGCCCAGGGGAATGCCGAGTTCGTCGGCGATCCGCGCATGCGGCTGGTCCTCGAAATAAGACAGATGGAGCACCCGCACCTGGTCGGGCGGAAGGCGCCGCAGCGCCTCGCGCAACCGGTGCTCGCAGCGGCGGGCGTGCAGGCGCTCGTCCGGTGCGGGGGCATCCTCGGGCATGGAATCCAGGTCGGCCTGCTCGGCCGAGAGCACCTCCACCGCCCCGCCCTGCCGGCGATAGCGGTCCACGCGCAGGTTGCGCGCGATGGTGAAGACCCAGGTCGACACGCCGGCCTGCCGCGCATCGAAGAGCGCGGCCTTGCGCCAGAGCGCCACCATGGTCTCCTGCGCCAGGTCTTCCGCCGCATCCGGGTCGGCCCCGGCACGCATCAGGTAGGTCTTGACGCGCGGCGCGAAGTGCTTGAAGAGCACCGCGAAGGCCGTCCGGTCCTGGTGCTCCGCCACCGCGCGAACCAGGTCGCACAGTTCGGCGGAGGTGGGGAGTACGGCTTGGGCGTCGGCGAGGTTCACGATGGACACGGGCAGCGGACGCTTCCGTGGCGGGGGGACAATCGACGGCTGGTACCGGGCTTCCATGATGAAAGCCTTTACGCTGCCGCTGGCGGATTGGATCACGGCGGGGGCTGCATCCCTTGTAGGACAGCACGAATCCAAATCCCGCGGCCGGCCGTATAGGCGGCATGCACCCTGGAGTTCCGATGAGCCTGACCACCCCTGTCGCCCATGGCCTGCCGCCCGCGCCCGTTTCGTCCGGGGATGCGCCCCTGAACATCGCGGTGGTCGGCGGCGGCATTGCCGGCCTCTCGGCCGCCTGGCTGCTGAACCAGCGCCACCGCGTAACGGTCTTCGAGAGCGAGCCCCGCCCGGGCGGCCACAGCCACACGGTCGACGCGCCGGCCACCGGCGGCGGCCATGTGCCGGTGGACACGGGCTTCATCGTCTACAACGAGCCCTCCTACCCCAACCTCACCGCCCTGTTCGCCCACCTCGAGGTGCCGACGGTGGCCTCGGACATGTCCTTTGCCGTCAGCCAGGACGGCGGTGCGCTCGAGTACGCGGGCACCGACCTGCGGGGCCTGTTCGCGCAGCCGCGCAACCTGCTGCGCCCGCGCTTCTGGGCCATGCTGCGCGACCTGGTGCGCTTCTACCGCGAGGCCCCGGCCCGGGCGGCCAAGGCCGGGCTGCAGCCGCTGGAGGAATTCCTGGATGGGCATGGCTACGGTCGTGCCTTCCGCGAAGATCACCTTTATCCGATGGCGGCGGCCATCTGGTCCACGCCCGCTGGCCAAGTGGGCCGCTACCCGACCGAGGCCTTCATCCGCTTCTGCGAGAACCACCATCTGCTGCAGGTCAACGGCCGTCCCGTCTGGCGCACCGTGAAGGGCGGCAGCCGGGCCTATGTGCAGCGGCTGACAGCCGACTTTCGCGAACGCATGCACCTCGACCAGCCGGTCGTGGCGCTGCGCCGCGATGACGAAGGCGCCTGGGTGCGCACGGCGGCCGGCTGGTGGCCCGAGCGCTTCGATGCCGTGGTTGTGGGCGCACATGCCGACCAGGCGCTGGGCATGCTGCAGGATCCGAGCGAGGACGAGAGCCGCCTGCTGGGCGCCTTCCGCTATTCGCGTAACCATACGGTGCTGCACAGCGTTCCGGCGCTGATGCCGCGGCGCCGCGCCGTCTGGTCGAGCTGGAACTACCTGTCCGACCGGCGCCGGCCCGAAGGCGCCCCCTGCGTCACCTACTGGATGAACCGGCTGCAGGGCATCGACGAGAAGACGCCGCTGTTCGTCACGCTCAATCCCATCGTCGAACCGCATGGCGATCACCTGATCCGCACGCAGGTCTACGAGCATCCGCTGTTCGACGCGCGGGCCATCGAGGCGCAGCGGGCGCTGTGGTCGATCCAGGGTCGGCGGCGCGTTTGGTATTGCGGCGCCTACTTCGGCTCGGGGTTTCACGAGGACGGCCTGCAGTCGGGACTGGCCGTGGCCGAGGCCCTGGGCGGCGTACGCCGGCCGTGGCAGGTCGCGAACGAATCGGGCCGCATCCACATCGGCGCCCGGGCGGCCGAGGTGACGGCGTGAGCGAGCAGCCGGCCGGCTCCCACCTGCCCGATGCGGCGCAGGCCGACGGACAGGCCCTGTACCTCGGCCGCGTGATGCACCAGCGCATGCGGCCGCGGCGGCACCGCCTGGCTTACCGCGTGTATTCGCTGCTGCTGGACATCGACCGCGTGCAGGCCTTGGCGGCGCGCAGCCGCCTGTTCTCGCTCGGGCGTTTCAACCTGTTCAGCCTGCACTGGCAGGACTACGGCGCCGGCGATGCGCGGGGGCCTCGCGCGCACGTCGAGCAGCAGTTGCAGGCCGCCGGCCTGCCAACGGGCGGACGCATCCGCCTGCTGACCATGCCGCGCATCCTCGGCTACGCCTTCAATCCGCTGAGCGTGTACTTCTGCGATGCACCGACGGGCGGCCTGCAGGCCATCCTCTACGAGGTCAACAACACCTTCGGCCAGCGCCACAGCTACCTGCTCCCGGCCACGGCCGGCGATGCCGATGTCATTGAGCAACGCTGCGACAAGCAGCTGTACGTCTCGCCCTTTATGGGGCTGGACATGCACTACCGCTTCCGAATCCGTCCGCCCGAGGCCGATGCCGGCGCCGACAGCCGGCTGGAAGTGGGCGTGGACGCGGTCGACGCCCAGGGCCCGCTGCTCGTGGCGCGGCTCGATGCGCGGGCCCGGCCGCTCGGCGACGCGGCACTGCTGCGGGCCTTCTTCAGCCATCCGCTGCTCACGCTCAAGGTGATCGGCGCCATCCACTGGGAGGCGCTGCGGCTGTGGCTCAAGGGCGTCGGCCTGGTGGCCAGGCCGGCGCCTCCCCAGAATCCGGTTACCGTGTCGCCGGCAGAGTCCCCGGCCCTGCCCTCCGGCCCGTCCGCCACCTTGCGTCCCACGCCATGACCGCTCCCCTCGACCCCTCCTGCGACCTGACACCGCCGCCCGACTCGCAACGTCCCGGCCTGCTGGCGGCGATGCTGGCCCGGCGCTGCATCCGGCCCCTGCTGCAGCAGTTGAAGGCCGGGCACCTGATCGTGCAACTGCCGCACGGCGAGCGGCTGGAGGCGCGCGGCGCCCTGCCCGGTCCGCAGGCGCTGATCCGGCTGCACCGCTGGCGGCCGCTGCTGCGGCTGCTGGCGCAGGGCGACCTGGGCCTGGCCATCGCCTACCGCGACGGCGAATGGTCCACGCCCGACCTGCTGGCCGTGCTGGAACTCGGCGCCGCCAACGAGGCCGCATGGCAGGGCGTCATCGACGGCATGCGGCCGGCCCGGTGGCTGGCCCGGCTGGCCCATCTGCGCCGCGACAACAGTCGCGCGGGCAGCCGCGACAACATCGCCTTCCACTACGACCTGGGCAACGCCTTCTACGAACGCTGGCTCGACCCTGGCCTGCAGTACTCCAGCGCCATCTACGCCGACGACCACGAGACGCTCGAAGCCGCGCAGGCGCGCAAGCTCAGCCGGATCGTCGAGCTGCTGGACCTGGCGCCCGATCAGTCCGTGCTGGAGATCGGCTGCGGCTGGGGCGGTCTGGCACGCCAGATCGCCCAGGCTGGCGCACGGGTCACCGGCCTCACGCTGTCCACCGAGCAGCTGCGCTGCGCCCAGGACCGCGCGGTGCAGGCCGGCCTGCACGAGCGCGTCGACCTTCGCCTGCAGGACTACCGGGACGTGCAGGGCCGGTTCGACCGCATCGTCTCCATCGAGATGATCGAGGCCGTGGGCGAGGCCTGGTGGCCGACCTACTTCCAGGTGCTGAAGAACCGGCTGGCGGCCGGCGGCCGCGTCGTCGTCCAGGCGATCACCATCGACGAGTCGGCCTTCGCGCGCTACCGCGCCGGTGCCGACTTCATCCAGCGCTTCATTTTCCCGGGTGGCATGCTCCCCACGCCCACCCTCATGCGCGAGCAGGGCGAGCGGGTGGGCCTGAAGCTGGCCGAGGTGCAGCGCTTCGGCCACAGCTATGCGCTGACCCTGGCCGAATGGCGCCGCCGCTTCATGGCGCAATGGGCATCGATCCAGCCGCTGGGCTTCGACGAGCGCTTCCATCGCCTGTGGGAGTACTACCTGGCCTATTGCGAGGCGGGCTTCCGCGAGGGGCGGATCGACGTCGGGCTGTACGTGTACGAGCATCAGGGCTGACGACGCCCCTCCTCCGTCACGACTCCACCAGGCGCTGCAGAGCCTGCAGGTCGACGATCCGCAGTCGCTTGTAGCCGCCCCCGTATTCCACCAGGCCCAGGTCGCGCAGACGGCTCAGCTCCTTGTTGATGGTCTGGCGCGACAGACCCAACATCGCGGCCAGGTCGGCCTGGGAGAGCTGCACCAGGCCTTCGCGCACCGGGCTGCCCGACAGGTGGTAGCCCATCTCCATGTTCACCAGTGTCGCGGCCAGGCGCCGCTGGATCGAGCCCACCATCTGCGCCCGCAGCGAGCCGACGCTCAAGCGCTGCCGGTACAGCGCCAGCCGCGCCACCTCGCGCCAGAGCACCGGCTCCCCATCCAGCACCTCGATCATGGCGTCGGCGGGAATGTGCAGCACCACCGAGTCCTCGTGCGCGTCGTAGCTGTAGCTCAGCGGCACATCGTCGAGCAGGCGCACCAGCGGTACCACATGGCGGGGCCCGAGCAGCGAGTTGACGTAGCGGCGCCCTGACTCGTTGACGGCCGCCACCTCGAGGCTGCCCGACACCACCACCAGCAGTTCGCGCCGCGAGCCGTCCTCGTGGCCGAGCACCTGGGCGCCACGACGATGCCGTCGCAGTCGCACCGCGGGCAGAAGTCGCTGGATGCTGTGCTCCGGCCAGGTCGAGAAAAGCTCGCACCAGCGCAGGCCCCGGGCGATGAGCGCCCGCGCGGCCGCCCCCGAGGGCGCCCGTCCGACGAGCGAAGCAGGCGGTGCGTCGGGGACTGTCGGTTGAGTATTCAAGGCTGCTTCGATGGCCCGCGTGTTGGGGTTCGCCAGGGGTGATCTCCGTGTTTGTGTCGGTGCGTTGACAGATTTTGGGCTTTTGCCTGCCTATCGTGGAACCCGTTCAAACCACGACAAGGGCCGGACGGCCCCACGGAGACAAGCAGACATGAAGACTTTCCTGGCAGCCGGCCTGGGGCTGGCGGCGGGCGCCGGCGCGTGGGCGCAAGGCGTCACGATGTACGGCACGGTGGACCTGTACGTGGCCCACGCGCGCAGTGGCAGCAGTTCCTGGACGCGGCTGCAGGACGGTGGGCACACCGCCTCGCGGCTGGGTTTTCGCGGCACGGAGGACCTGGGCGGCGGCCTGCGCGCGGGCTTCGTGCTCGAAAGCGGCATCTCGCCGGACACCGGCCTGGGCAACCTGCCCGGCCCGGAACTCAGCTTCACCCGCCAGTCCTTCGTGAGCCTGGCCGGCCCCTGGGGCCAAGTGGACCTCGGGCGCATGTACACGCCCATGTTCTACACGCTGTTCCGGGCCGACCCCTATGGCCTGAACTCGGTGTTCTCTCCGCTGAACCTGGTGGCGGCCACCGACGCGCAGCCGGGCGCCCAGGCCTTTGCCGCCCGGGCCAGCAACATGGTTCGCCTGCGCACGCCGCAGGGAGACGGCTTCTGGGCCGACGTGGCCTTCGGCTTCGGCGAATCCGCGCAGGCCAGCAAGCGCAGCGGCCAGTTCGAAGGCGGTGCCGCGGGCTGGACGGGCGAGCGGCTCACGCTGGCCTATGCGTTCCAGCGCGCGCACGGCGGCAGCGCCACCGCGCCGCTGGCCGATCCACCCCGCACCACCTACCAGGGCCTGAGTGCTACCTACAAGCTCGACGCCCTCGACCTGTATGCCAACCACGTGCGCGTGCGCTCCAGCCTGCCGGCGGTTCCCTCGGCCCGGCTCACCAGCCTGGGCGCACGCTACAGCTTCACTGCCATGTCGCAGCTCATGGTCGAGGCGGTCGACCGCCGCGTCGACGGCAGCGAGCGTCGCCAGCTCGGCTGGACGCTGGGTTACGACCACCACCTCAGCCGCCGCACCACCCTCTATGCGCGCTGGCTAGGACTGGGCAACCACGCCACCGCTTCGGCCACGCTCGCCGGGGTGACCGTCGCCGCCAACAGCGGCGACGGCGTGCGCGTGCTGGCCGCCGGCATCCGCCACAACTTCTGAGCCCTTTACCGATGCAAGCCATGAACGACCTGGACCGCCGGCTCGACAGCCTGTCGGCACTCTTCAACCCGGGGGCCATCGCGGTGGTCGGCGCCTCGGCCAACCCGCAGAAGATCGGCGGCATTCCCGTCGACTATCTGCGGCGCTTCGGCTACGAAGGCCGGCTCTACGCCGTCAATCCCACCACCGACGAGGTGCAGGGCCTGCCTGCCCATGCCAGCCTGCAGGCCATCGGGGCACCTGTGGACCTTGCCATCCTGTCGGTGCCCGCCGCCCGTGTCGAGGCCGCGGTGGAGGACGCCATCGCGGCCCGCGTGCGCGGCCTGGTGCTGTTCTCCTCGGGCTACGCCGAGATCGGGGGCGACGGTGTGGCGGCGCAGGCGCGGCTGGGCCGGCGCGTGCGCGAGGCGGGCATTCGCTTGATCGGACCCAACTGCCTGGGCTTCATGAACCTGCGCAGCCAGGTCTATGCCACCTTCTCCCCCGCGCCTGGCGTGGGCCGGGTCGCACCGGGCCGCATCGGGCTGGTGAGCCAGTCCGGCGCCTTCGGCGCCTATGCCTATGCCATGGCGCGCGAGCGTGGCGTGGGCCTGTCGCTGTGGGCCACCACCGGCAACGAGGCCGACGTGCAGTTCGCGGACTGCCTAGCGTGGCTGGCCCGCGACCCGGGCACTGACGTGATCATGGGCTACATGGAAGGCTGCCGCGACGGCGAGCGGCTGCGCGAGGCCCTTGCCCTGTCGCAGGCCGCCGGCAAGCCGGTGGTCATGGTCAAGGTGGGCCAGACCGCGCTGGGCGCCGAGGCCGCGGCTTCGCACACCGCGGCACTGGCGGGCGACGACGCGGTGTACGAGGCCGTGATGCGCCGCTATGGCGTCATGCGCGCCCACACGCTCACCGAGTTCTTCGACCTGGCCCACAGCGCCGCGGTGGCGGGGCGGCCGCGCGACGGCAGCCTGGGCCTGTTCACCCTGTCGGGCGGCGTGGGCGCGCTGATGGCCGACGCCGCGGACGCGCAGGGCCTGGACGTGCGGCCCCTGAGCGCGCAGGCGCAGGCCACGCTGCGCGAGTGGGTGCCCTTTGCGGCACCGCGCAATCCCGTGGACATCACGGGTCAGGTGACCAACGACTTCACGCTCATAGAGCGCAGCGCCCGCCTCATGCTGGAGGACCAGGGCTTCGCCTCCTGGATGGGCTTCCTGGCCGCGGCCGGAGCCTCCGAAGCCTTCTGGCCGGTGCTGCGCTCGCTGGTCGCCTCGCTGCGCGAGGCCTTCCCCGACACGCTGCTGGCCATCAGCACGCTGATGCCGGCTGCCCGCCGGGCCGAGCTGGAAGCCATGCGCTGCCTGGTGTTCGCCGATCCCTCCGACGGCATCCGCACCATCGCCCGCCTGGCGGCCCAGGCGCCGCGTCTGGTGGCTGAAGCGGCGCCGCGCGGCCCGGCCATCCGGCTCGCGCCCGGCCCCATGAACGAACCGGCTGCCCTGGGCCTGATGGCCGAGTGCGGCGTGCCGGTGGTGGCGCACCGCTGGGTGCGCAGTGCCGCAGAGGCCGCGGAGGCGGCCGGCGCGCTGGGCGGCGCCGTGGCCCTCAAGGTGGTCAGCGCCGACCTGCCGCACAAGACCGAGGCCGGCGGCGTCGCGCTGGGGCTCGAAGGCGGCGCCGCCGTGCAGCAGGCCTACCGGGCGCTCCAGGCGCGCGTGGTACAGCGGCGTCCCGATGCCCGGCTGGAAGGCGCCCTGGTCGCGCGCATGGTGGGTGGCGGTACCGAGTGCATTGCGGGGGTGCGGCGCGATCCCGTCTTCGGCGCGGTGCTGGTCGTGGGGCTGGGCGGCATCCATGCCGAGGTGCTGCGCGATGTTGCGGTGCGTGTGCTGCCCGTGGACCGCGAGGAGGCCCTGGCCATGGTGCGCGAGCTGCGCGCTTTCGCCGTGCTCGACGGTGCACGCGGACGGCCGCCCGCCGACCTCGACAGCCTGGCCGACACGCTGTGCGCCCTGGCCGATCTGGCCCTGCGCGCCGGCGACACGCTGGAAAGCGCAGAAATCAACCCGCTGATCGTGCGCGCGCGCAGTGAAGGCGGCTGCGTGGCGGTCGACGCACTGGTGGTCGGACGGACGACGGCGGCCCCATCTCCGGTGGGCGTGGCGGAGGCGGCCATCGCCACCGTCGCGGAAGGAGCCCAGCGATGAGCGGCGGCTACTGCCTTGGCGAAGCCGCCGACGCGACCTGCGCGGCCTCGTCGGTCGACGGCCAGCCCACTGCCGGCCTTGCCCGCCGGCGCGTCCTGGCGGGCCTGTCCGCCCTGGCCACCACAGCGCTGCCCATGGGGCTCGCACGGGCCGCCGCCCCTTCCGGCGTCGGATCCGACTGGCCCGCCCGGCCGGTGCGCATCGTGGTGCAGTACGCGGCCGGCGGCTCGACCGACACGCTGGCCCGGCTGTTGGCCGAGGCGCTATCGCCCCGCCTGGGCCAGCCCGTGATCGTCGAGAACCGCGCGGGCGCGGGCGGCATCATCGGCACCGACGCGGCCGCCAAGAGCGCGGCCGACGGCTACACGCTGCTGCTGACCGTCCCCGGCCCCATCGCGGCCAACCTGGTGCTCTACAAGCGGCTGCCCTACGACCCGCGCACGGACCTGCGTATGGTCTCGGACATCGCCACGCCACGCACCGTGCTGGCGGTGCATCCCTCGGTCGAGGTCCGCGACTTCGCCGGGCTCATCGAGACGATCCGCGCCCGGCCCGGCCGCTTCGCCATGGGCTCCTGGGGCGCCGGCACGCAGCCGCACCAGATCCAGGTCTTCATGGACAAGCGCTACGGCCTGCAGACGCTGCACGTCGCCTACAAGGGCGAGGCGCCGATGGCCCTCGACCTGGTGGCCGGCACGGTGCAGATGACGGTGGGCTCCACGGCCACGCTGGTTCCCTACATCCAGGCCGGCCGGTTGCGTGCGCTGGCCATGGCTGGCACCACCCGCGCGCAGATCCTGCCGGAGGTGTCTACCTTCGCCGAGCAGGGCTTCAACGACGAGGTCTATGCCCTCACCGGCCCGATCTCCCTGATGGCGCCAGCGCGGGTGCCCGATGCCGTGATCGAACGCCTGGGACGCGAGACCCAGGCCGCCCTCCAGGAGCCGAATCTGCGCGCCCGCATCGCCGCACTGGGCGCCGAGCCCATCGGCAACCTGCCCCGTGAGGCCGCCGAGAACTACCGGCGCTTCCTGCCCGTGTCCATGCGCCTGGTCGAAGCCACCGGCGTGCGGCTGGACTGACCCTTTGCCCTCCCACTTTCTTTTGCCATGACCATGAAGACCCAAGATTCCTTCTCCGGCCTGGACGCCGGCCGCCGTGACATGGCCCGCTCGGCGGGCCTGGCCGCCTTCGTCTACGGCTACCCGCTGGTCGAGTCGGTGCGCACCTGCCGGCTGCAGACCGGCCACCACGGACTGGCGTCGCGCGCGCCCCTCAACACCTTGCATTCCGCCACCCGGCCTTCCACGGACCAAGACCGCGACGTCGTCACCCCGGCCAACGACCTGCTCTACACGACCGCATGGATCCATCTAGGAGACGGGCCCTGCGTGCTGACCGTGCCGGCCGCCGCCGAGCATCCCGGCCGCTACTTCGTGCTGGCGCTCTATGACGCCTACACCGAGAACTTCGAGAACCTCGGCCCGCGCAACTGCAGTGCGCAGGGCGAGCAGGTGCTGCTGCTCGGCCCCGGCCAGTCCGCCCCGGCCGCGCTGTCGCACCTGCGGCAGGTGGCCTGCCCCACGCACCTGGTCTGGCTGATCAGCCGCATCCTCGTCGGCGACGAGGCCGACCAGCCCGCCGCCCGCGCGCTGCAGGCCACCATTCGCCTGGCACCGGCCGAGGGCACCGGGCCCGCTCGCGCGCCGGCGTCGGTGGCCGGGTGGGAGGGCGAGCCCGTGGATGCCATGGCCGACATGGAGGCCGGCGTGCCCGCCGAGGACGTGGCCCGGCGCTTCTTCGGCAACCTCTGCCGCGCGCTCTCCGATGCGCCAGGGCGCCCCGAGGACCAGGGCCTGATCGCCTGGTTCGGCCAGGCCGGGTTGCGGCCTGGGAGCGGGTTCGACTGGGCCCTGCTCGACGCGCCCGTGCGTGAGGGCCTGCTGCAGGGCTTCGTCGAGGCTATCCGCCTGGTGGGCGAGGCCGCGCGCAGCAGGAAGCGCAAGCCCTGGGTGCTGGCCGGGCGCGCCGGCCGCTATGGCCATGACTATCTGACGCGTGCGCTGACCGCCTACATCGGACTCGGCGCCCTTGCGACCACCGAGGCGCTGTACGCAGCCGGCCATTTCGCCGCGGACGGCCAGGCGCTCGACGGCAGCCGCCGCCACCTGCTGCGCTTCGAGGCGGATGCGCTGCCGCCAGCCGATGCCTTCTGGTCCGTCACGTTGTACGACGCGGATCGCTTCCTGTATCCGAACGCCATCGGCCGCCATGCCATCGGCGACCGCACGCCGGGCCTGCGGCGCGAGGTGGACGGCAGCCTGCAGCTGATCTTCAGCCATGACCGGCCGGCCGACGCCGCCAACTGGCTGCCCACGCCAGCGGGGCGCTTCTACCTGATCCTGCGCCTGTACCACCCGCGCCAGGATGTGCGTCAGTGGCGCATTCCCGCCCTGCAGCCGCTGGAGGGGAAGGCATGAACGACCACTCTGCCGCCGTCAGCGACGCCGACCGAGATGTCGTGGTCCATGCCTATCCGCTCTACGAGATGCGCCGCATGCGGGCCGCCACCTCGCCCAGGCGGCTGGCCGATCATGGCGAGGCGCCGGCCGGCCAGCGCTGGTGCAACGTGTTCGCCCACACCCGCGAGCTGCTCGCACCGGGTCGCAGCCGCGTGGTCACGCCCAACAACGACACGCTGTATTCCACCGCCTGGCTGCATGTGGACGAGCCCCTGGTGATCGACGTGCCGGACACGCAAGGCCGCTACTACGTGCTCGGCCTGCTGGACTTCTTCACCAATCCCTTTGCGCATCTGGGCACGCGATGCACCGGGAATGCGGCGCGCGCTTTCGTGCTGACGCCGCCCGGCTGGCAGGGCGATCTGCCGGCGCAGCTCCAGGCGCCCGGCTGCCAGGTGCCCTGCCCTACGCCCTGGGTGTGGATCATCGGCCGCATCCTGGTCGATGGCGAACACGACCTGGCCGGCGCCCATGCCGTGCAGGATGGCCTCAAGGTGCGACGCTTGAGCGACTGGATGGCCGGGCGCCCTCCGCGGCCTGCGTGCTTCGATCCGGACTGCGACCCGACCGCACCCCCGACGGCCAGCCACTTCGCGCATCAGGTGCGGGCCGCGCTGGCTCAGAACCCGACACCGCCCGACACGGGCGGCGTACCGTCCAGTGCGTTGGCCGCAGTCGGCCTCGATCCCGCGAGCCCGGCCCCGGAAGGCAGGACGCTTGACCGCCTGACCCGCGCACTGCGGGAAGCGCTGGACATGCTGCGCGCCACCGAGACCGGTGAGCGCACGGCGGAGGGCTGGATCCTGCCGCCGCAGGTCCAGGGCAGCTTCGGCAGCGACCATCGCACCCGGGCCCTGGTGGCGCTCAAGTACATCGGCATGCTCGAAAGCGCGGAGGCCTACTACCCCATGGCCTGGCAGGACGAGGACGGCCAGCCATTGACGGGACGTCGCGTGTACGCGCTGCGCTTCGCGCCTGGCGCCACACCGCCGGTCGACGCGTTCTGGTCGATCACGCTGTACGACGCACGCGACTACATGCTGGTGGCCAATCCCATCGGCCGCTATGCCATCGGCGATCGCACCGAAGGGCTGGCCTGGGCGGCCGATGGCAGCCTCACGATCCACATCGCGCACCAGGCACCGGACGACCCGCACGCACGCGCCAATTGGCTGCCCGCACCGGCCGGCGACTTCTACCTCTGCCTGCGGGCCTACATCCCGCGCCCCGCCTTGCTGGAGGGCCGCTGGCGTCCGCCGGCGCTGCGCGTGATCGGCGAGGCCGAGGAGACGGCCGACTTGCCGACGGCCATGGAGCCCCTCGCATGACCGCGCCTCGATCCACGTCGACCGGCGCAGACACCGAGAAGCCTTTCCTCCTCGTCGGCGAAGGCAGCGAAACCGTCGGGCCCGGCCTGCATCTGCTGCGCGGCCAGGGCCATTCCTTCGCCGCCGAGACCGATGTCGGCCTGGTGGTGATGGACGCCGGGCCGGGCGGCAAGGTCACGGCGGGCATGATCGATGCGCTGCGCGCGCTGAGCGATGCGCCGCTGCATGCCCTGTGCTTCAGCCACGGACACCTGGGCTACAACGCCGGTGTCGACCAGTGGCTGACCCATGCCGCGCAACGCGGCGATCCACGGCCCCGGGTGATCGCCCATGCGGGCGTCCTGCGCCGACACGCGCGCTACCGCGAGACGGCCGGCCTGCAGCATCGGCTGGCCGAGATGCAGTTCCGCCGGCCGGCCGCCTTCTTCGAGCGTCACCTGGCCATGCACGACCCCGACGAGATCTTCGAGGATCGGCTGACGATCGGGCATGGCGAGCGGCGGATCGAGCTGATGTGGGCGCCCTCGGAAACGGACGATGCCATCGTGCTGTGGTCGC
>NZ_CAJYES010000118.1 GCF_913773995.1 uncultured Pseudacidovorax sp. | reverse complement strand
GTCCTGCCGACAGCGACTGCAGGCGCTCATCGGCGTATTCGTAGCGCACCCAGGGCCGATCGCCGGGCGTGTCGCCCTTGACCTCCACCACACGGATCTGCACGGCGCCCGCCGGCTCGGGCGCGGCCAGCAAATGGTCGATCACCGCCACAAGCCGGTCGTTGAAGTAGCGGCCGGGATAGCCCAGTTCCTCGTAGGCCTGCTGGAAAAGCGGGTAGAGCCGCGCATAGACGCCCGCCACCTTGGCCGCGTCCAGGCTCTCAGCGAAGAGCACGAACGGCGTGTAACGCGCCGCGTTGTCGGGTGCGACGGTGCGCAGCTCGCCCTGCCCTTGCAGCTGGAAGCGGCCATCGGTGGGCCGCACCGGCCAACGCTGCACCGGCGCATGCTCACGCGGCAGGTTGTCGATGGTGGCCACGCCCCGGCGAATGAAATCGTCCAGCTGCAGGAACTGGCCCACGGCTTTGCTGCCCAGCAGCTCGACCAGCGCCGATCGCACACGGGCATCGGAGTCACCCAGCGCGGGCAGGTTCTTGTCGGGGTCGGCGATGGCGCTGACCTGGTTCTGGGGGGCCGCAGGCAGCGGCGCCAACGGGGGCGGCGCATCGGGTGGACTGGGCGTGCTGGCGACGGGGGCCGCCTGTGGCGGGGGCACCTGTCGCTGCTGCCACCACTGCCAACCGAACCAGCCGGCGGCGGCCAAGGCGATCAACAGCGCAATGATCAGGCCGACAGGGCGTTCAGCGCGCGGACGGAAATCGGGCTCGGACATGCGGGTCTCTCCTGGACTTCGGCGACAGGCTCATTGTGAGCGGCGCCCTGCCCCGGCCGGACGCGGCGCGGTAAGCCGCTGTGACCGGGCATATCGCCGTGGACGCGCCTCCGATGCGAATCGCGCGGGGCGCGCCAGGTTCCCGTCATCCGTGGGCGCCGAAGCCCTCGGCCAGGCCACGGGTGAGTTCCGCGGCCGGCAGCGGCCGGCAACCGGCCGCATTCTGGCCCGACCACAGCGGTGTGAAGTCACCGCTGCCCGCCGCCTCGGCCTTGGCGCGCAGGGGGGCGATGGCGGCCGTCGCCAGCGGAAACGCGGGTGCATCCGGACTCATCGGCCCCAGCTCGCGCATGACGCGGTTGACGATGCCCCGGGCGGGCCGTCCGGTGAACAGCCGCGTGAGCGCCGTGTGCCGGGCTGCCTCGGACTGGAGGGCCGACCGATGCAGCGCGCTGGTCGAGGCCTCCGGACACAGCATGTAGGCCGTGCCCACCTGCACGCCGGCCGCGCCCAGCGCCATGGCTGCCGCTACGCCGGCCGCATCTGCGATGCCGCCGGCCGCGACGACCGGCACGTCCAGCGCAGCCACCAGCTGCGGCAGCAGCGCGAACAGGCCGATCTGCTGGCTGAGGTCGTCCGACAGGAAGTGCCCACGATGTCCGCCCGCCTCCAGTCCCTGGGCGATCACGGCATCGGCGCCGTGGGCCTGCAGCCATAGCCCTTCTTCGACGGTCGTGGCGCTCGCCAGCACCCGCGCGCCCCAGCCCTTGATGCGCGCCAGCAGCTGCGGTTCAGGCAGCCCGAAGTGGAAGCTCATCACCGGCGGCCGCAGCGGCTCGACCAGGTCGCACAGCGTGGCGCTGAAGGGCTGGCGGCCCGGGCCGACGGCGATGCCGGCCGGATCGATGCCGAGTTCTGCGTAATACGGCGCCAGGCGCTCGCGCCAGCGCGCCTCGTGGGCCGCGTCGGGCTCGGGCGGCGTGTGGCAGAAGAAGTTGAGGTTGAAGGGCCGGTCCGACCCTGCGCGAATGGCGGCGATCTCGCGTTCGATGGCGTCGGGCGCCAGCATGGCGCAAGGCAGCGAGCCCAGCGCGCCGGCCTTCGCGACGGCGATGACCAGCGCGCTGCCCTGGACGCCCGCCATCGGAGCCTGGATCAGGGGCAGTTCGGTGCCCAGCAGGCGGGCGAGGTCGAAGGTGGGCATGCGTCGGCAGCGGGGAGTGGTGATCGAGCCATTCTCCGCAACACGCCCGAGGCCTGCGCGCCGGCGGGGCGCTGCCGCAGGCCCGGCACGCCGTGCGCCGCGCGGCTCACACCAGCCGCAGATCCCTGGGGACCACGCCAGGGAACACCGTGGCCACCTGCTGCGGCGTCAGCCCGTACATCCGCTGGAACAGCCCACCCAGCACCGCCCGGTATTCGTTGAGCACCGACCAGTCGCGGTTCTGGAACAGCGTCTGCGCCGTCAGCGCCTGCTGCGTGCCGACGATGTGGCCGCCTGCCGACGCCGACAGCCCGCCGCCAAGTACCCAGTAGACCGTGCCATGGCCGTGGTCGGTGCCCTTGTTGCCGTTCTCGCGGAAGGTGCGGCCGAATTCGCTGATGACCACCACCACGGTCTGCTGCCAGGCGTCGTCGCCCAGTTCCTCGGCGAAGCCGGCGAGCCCGCTCCCGAGCTCCTGGAGCCGATTGGCCAGGTAGCCCGTGCTGCCGCCCTGGTTGACGTGGGTGTCCCAGCCACCGACGTCCACGAAGCCCAGGTCGAAGCGCTCGCGCATCAGCCGCGCCATGCGGCGTGCAACGCGCTCGAAGCCCTTGGCGCTGATGGCGTTGCGGCTGGCCTGGTCCATCTCGGCCTGGATGCTGCGCCGCACCTCGTCCTGCAGGGCAAAGCCCTCGGCCACGGCGCCCTTCAGGGCGCTCTGACCGTACATCGCGGCGATGTCGGTGGTCTGGCGCGCGTCCAGGCCCCGGCCGCCCGCGTTGCCCAGCGCCATGTTGCCGACACGCGCCGCACCGCGCATCGACAGGGGAAGCTGGTCGGTGAAGGCGATCGGCGCCACCTCCTGCAACGGACCCGCGCCCAGCACCTGCGCCAGCCGGTTGAGGAAGCCGGAGCCGTAGTCGCGCCGGCCGGTGAGCGCCTGGCCCAGCTCGATGCCGTCCTGCGTCTCGAAGTGACTGCGCGTGAGGTCGTCGGTGCCGGCAAAGGGAATGAACGCGGCCTGCCCGCGCTGGAACAGCGGCAGCAGAGTGGGCGCCAGCACCGGATGCAGGCCCCAATCCGCATTCAGTGCCAGGGCGCCATCGGGCTGGCCGGGCCGCGGGATGGCGATGCTGGGCCGGCTCTGGTAGTAGAAGTCGCTGCCGGTGGGCACCAGGACATTGCAGCAGTCGTAGGCGCCGCGCAGGAACACCACCAGCAGCCGGGTGCCCTCGGCCGAAGGAGCCGCAAGCAGGCGGCCGACCGGTGCGGTGAGCGACAGGGCCGCACCCGCCTGCAGCAGGCGGCGACGGGTGGGAGACGGGGGCAGGGATTGGGTCATCGAAGAGCTCCTTCCGCAGGATGGGCCACGGGAGCGGCCACGGACCGTCGCGGCCTGGCCGCAAGACGCGGGCAATGCACGGCGGGCCACGCAGCCACGGTGGTGTTCTGGGCCTTCATCGGTACATCCGCTCGGGCGAGGCGAGCAGGTAGGTGTTCCAGTCCTGGGGCGACGCTGCCTTCGCCAGCGTCTGGCGGGTGGCCACGCCCAGGGTCGGTTCCAGCTGCCGCACCAGAGGCGACTGCGCCATGGCGGGATAGGGCGGCTTTTCCAGCGGTGCGCGCGCTTCGGTGCGAAGCAGCACCGCGCCATTGGCACCGACGGCGCGCGCAACATCGAAGCGGGCGCTCATCTGGCCGGCACTGGCCCAGTCCTGCTGGCGCAAGGGATAGCCGTCGGGCGTTTCGTGCGCATAGGGCGCCTGTCCCAGGCGGCTGACCCAGCCGAGCAAGGGACCGGTGTCGGTGATGACGCGGTCGCCATAGGCCAGGCGCACCGCGCCGACGGCGTACTGCAGCGGATCGCGGAACTTGCGACCGAGCGAAGCGGTGAATTCGGGCGAGGACAACAGTGTGCGCATCACGGCCGCGATGTCGCCATCGGTACGCTGGAAGGTCTGGGTCATGCGCTCGACCAGCGCAGGCGGCGGGTCGTCGGCGACGAAATAGGTCGCCAGCTTGCGCGAGACATGGCGCGCCGTGGCCGGCGCGCGGGCCAGGCGGTCCAGCGCCTCGTTGACTTCGGCCAGCCCCATGGCATGCAGCGGCTGGCCCAGCAAGGTCTTGGGATTGCGGTCATGGCGCGCCGGGTTGAACTCGAAGGCGCCCTGACGCACCCATTGCCCGGCCAGCGCAGGCGGCAATTTCGGCGGCGGCGCGTCGACGGGCTGCAGGTTGATGCCGACGCCGGTCAGCACACGCGCCATCTCCTGCACGTCCGCCTGCGTGTAGCCGCCGTCCACGCCCAGCGTATGCAGTTCCATCAGCTCCCGCGCCAGGTTCTCGTTGATGCGGCCGGCTGCGTTCTGCTGGTTGTCCAGGTAGACCAGCATGGCCGGGTCGAGCTCGACCGCACCGAGCAGGTCGCGGAAGCGGCCCAGGGCGTGGGGTCGGATCGCCCGGTCCTCGAATTCGGCCAGCAGCGGCCGCACCGGGCCCTTGCGCACGCTCACATAGAAATGGTTGGCCCAGAACCAGCTCAGCACTTCGCGCAGTTGGTCGGGCCCGTACAGCGCCCGCAGCAGGAAGCGCTGCTGCGTTTCGCGCCCCGCCTCGTTCATGGCCTTCTGGTAGGCCTGGCGCGCGACCTGCCGGGCCTCGACGTCGGTCAACGCATCGGCGGCACGGCGCTGCTGCTCCAGCCGGATCGCCAGCGCGCCGGGAGGGCCGCTGCCGATGCTCATCGCATCGACCTGCTGCTGGGCGGCAGCGGGCAGCGGCCCGGGCGGCGCGGCGCGCAACTGGGCGTCGAGCCAGCGTCCGGCACCCGCGTGCTCGACCTCGGCCACGGTACCCGGGCCCAGACCCCAGCTCAGCCGGTCGATCCAGGCGAGCCGGGCGGCCGGGTCCTGCGGCGTCGGCACCGAGGGCGCCACGGCCGCACAGCCGAGCAGCAGCGCGGTGCCGCACAGGGCGGCCAGGCCGCAGCGAAAGCCGGTGAAGAGCCGCATGGAAACTCCTGCTGGCGCACGAGGCGCGGTCCGCCTTCAACCCCGGGCGGCCCCGCCCGGTTGACGCGCAGGCCCTGCCGGTTGTGTAAAGAAACCATTCCGACCGGAGGCTGACCGCGCCTTCGCGTCCTACAGGCGCTGACGCCCGGTGCCCACGGTCGAGCTGCACGCCAATCACCGATGCTAGCCGCTTCATGGGGACGGGCTGCCCTCGGCATGGACGCAGGCGCCCTGTCTTTGCCCGCCCACTTCCTGCCAACCTGCCTCCTGCCCATGCGCCGCCTTTGGGAAATCGACGCGCTTCGCGGGCTGATGCTCGTGCTGATGACGGTTACGCATCTGCCCTCTCGCCTGACCGATCCGTTGGGCCAGCCCTTCGGCTTCGTGTCCGCGGCGGAGGGCTTCGTGCTGCTGTCGGCCTTCGTCTGTGGGCTGGTGTACGGCGGCATCGGCCACAACAAGGGCGTCCCCGCCATGCGACAGGCCTTCTGGCGCCGCGCCGTCACGGTGTACCTGTGCCAGGCGGCGCTGCTGCTCTTCCTGTTCTTCGTGATCGCGGGGCTGGGGCTGCGGGCCGATCAGCCCGCCGTTCACGAGCGGGTTCGCTACTTCATGGCGTACCCGCACCAGGCCTTCGTCTGGGCGCTGGCGCTGGTGCACGAGCCGGCGCTGCTGGACATCCTTCCGATGTACATCCTGTTCATGCTGGCCAGCCCCTGGGTGATGGCCTACGGCATGCGCCATGGCTGGAAGCGCCCGCTGATGGTGAGCGCCGGGCTGTGGCTGCTGGCGCAGTTCGGCTTCACCAACCTGCTCTACCGCGGGGCGCAGGCGCTTCTCGGCATCCCGGTGCCGATCGACGAGACGGGCTCCTTCGATTCGCTGGCCTGGCAGTTTCTGTGGTTTGCGGGCCTATGGCTGGGGTGCAGCCGGCATGACGCGGAGCCACCAAAGCTTGTGTTTTCCCCCGGCGTCGTGCGCGCCGCCGTGGGCATCGCGGTGGTGTGCCTGCTGTGGCGGCACCTCGGCCCTACCGGCCAGGCCCCCTTCGGCAGCCGCGACGCGCTCAACGAATGGTTCGACAAATGGCGGCTGGCGCCCCTGCGCCTGATCAACCTCGTCGCCCTCGGCATCGTCGCGCTGCGCTTCGGGCCCACCTGGCTCCGCTACCTGCCCCGGCCCCGCGTGCTCGAGACGCTGGGAAGCGCGTCGCTGTCGGTGTTCTGCGCCCACCTGGTGGCGGTGTTCGTGGTGCTGGTGGTGTGGGGGGGCGACTTCCACGTCCGGCCCTGGTGGGGCGACGCGCTGATGCTGGGCGTGGTTTTCAGCGCCCTCTATGCGGTGGCCATCGGCGTGGCCCGGTGGGAGGCCCGGGTCAAGCCTCCATCACGGAAGAAGGCTGTGCGCCCGCAATCTGCCTGAGCGCCCGCTCGAACACCTCGGGCGGCTGGCCGCCGGAGATCAGGTGCTGCCGGTTGAGGATGATGGCCGGCACCGAATGGATGCCGGCCTGGGTGAACATGCGTTCGGTCGCACGCACCTCGTCGGTGAATTCGTCGCTGGCCAGGATGGCCCGGGCACGCTCGGCGTCCAGATCGGCGTCGGCGGCCAGGCGCACCAGCAATTCATGATCCGCCGGGCTCAGGCCGTCGAGGAAGTAGGCCTTGAACAGCGCCTGCTTGAGGGCCAGTTGCTTGTCCGCACCTTCCAGCTCGGCCCAGTGCAGCAGGCGATGGGCGTCGAAGGTGTTCCACACCCGCTTGCGCATGTCGAGGTTGAAGGGAAAGCCCACCGCCTCGCCGCGCTGGCGCAGCACCTCGCCGTTGGCGCGCACCTGAGACTCGTCGATGCCGTACTTGCGCATCAGGTGCTCGATGGAATCCTCGCCCTCAGCCACCATGTCCGGGTTGAGCTCGAAGGGCTGGAAGTGCAGGTCGACCTGGACGTCCGGCGCCACGCGCGCCATGGCGGTCTGGAGCGAGGCCAGTCCGACGGCGCACCAGGGGCAGGACACATCGGAGACGAAATCAATGCGCAGGGTGTTCATGCGCGCCATTCTGCGTTCGGCCGGCGACGCCTGCATCGTCGAGGCCTTTGGTTCATCCCGGCCTGAGGACGCAGCCAGGCCAGGCGTTCAGCTGCGCCGGACGCGCTGCAGGCGAGGCAGCCAGCCATAGGCGATGCCGACCAACGCCGCCCCCGCCAGCAGCAGCGGCAGCACCATCGGCCAGGCGCCGGCCGAGTAGCGCGCATCCACGAACAGCGCCGCCGTCTGCCCGGCGCAGAAGGCCACCAGCATCATCAGGAAGCCCGACCATGACACGGCCCGTCCCGCCAGATGCGGCAGGTCGCCCACCGCGCCGGCCTGGCCGCAAGGCTGGTGGATGCCGTGGCCCATCACATAGACGGCATGTCCGGCCAGCAGCGGCAGTGGCGAATGCGGCAGCAGCAGGCAGCCCAAGGCCTGGATGCTCGCGCCCGTCAGGCTCAGCACCGAGCCGATCTGCACCGTGCGCACCGGCCCCACCCGGGCCAGCAGCCGCCGACACAGCAGCGTGCTGCTGATGTAGACCACGGAGCCCCCCGCCGGCACCCAGCCGTACATGACCGGCGACATGCCGAGGTAGCCGATGTAGACCATGGGCGACAGCAACAGGAAGCAGAACAGCCCGCCGTAGGTGCATGCGGCGACCGAGGCCCAGGCCCGGAAGGGCCGGTTGCGCCACACCTCGCGGGCACTGCCACGCGGGGCGGAGGCATCGGGTGCGTCCATGGCGCCGGCCAGCATCGGCCGGTGCGTCTCGGCGAAGGAATGCCAGCACAGCCCCAGCAGCACGAGCGCGTAGATCGCCATGCCCACCAGCACCCAGCGCCAGCCCAGCGCCTCCACGCCCCAGGCACCCAACAGCGGCGACATCAACGCCACCACGCCGAGGCCCGTCAGCCCGCGCGCCATCACCTGCGGCCCCTGGTGGGCGGGGTACAGGTCGCGTACCGCCGCCCGCGAGCACACCAGGATGGCGGCCATGGCGAAGCCCTGCACCGCCCGGCCGGCCGCCAGCAGCAGCACGCTGCCCGCCAGCGCACAGCCCAGGGCCGCGACGGCATAGGCGCCCAGGCCGGCCAACAGGACCGGCCGGCGGCCGAATCGGTCGGCCAGCGGGCCGCACAGCAACTGCGCCACGCCGAAGGCCAGGATGAACACCGTCAGGCTGCTGCTGGCCGAGCCCAGGTCGCGGGCGATTTCGGGCAGCGCGGGCAGATAGCTGTCGGTGGCCACCGGCTGCGCGGCCAGCAGCAGCGGCAGCAGCATGGCGAAGGCGAGGCCCCGGCGCGGCTGGACGGGCTGCGCACCGCTCATGCTCGGCGCTCCATTGCGACCGCACGCCAGGCGCACAGCGTGCCGATCACGGCCAGCGCCGTCGCGGCCCAGAACATGGCGACGTAACCCAGTTGCTGCGCCACCGCCCCGCCGGCCAGCATGCCCAGCACGCCGCCCAGGCCATAACCGATGACGGTGAACAATGCCTGCCCCCGCCCGCGCAGCCGACCCGGGAAATGCTCCGTCACGATGGCGATGCAGGTCGTATGGTGTGCCGCGAAGCTCAGCGCATGCAGCATCTGTCCCAGCACCAGCGCCCACGCCCAGTGGCCCAGCCCCGCGGTCAGGCCCATGCGCAACACCGCCGCCCCACTGCACAGCAGCAGCCACTGCGGCATTCTCAGCCGCCGCACCACCCGCCCCTGCAGACCGAACCAGGCCACCTCGGCCGCCACCGACAGCGCCCACAGCGCGCCGATGGCCGTCTTGTCGTAGCCGATCGAATCCAGGTAGAGCGAAAAGAAACCATAGATGGCGAAGTGCGCCGTGACATGGAAGAACAGCGAGGCGAAGAACCAGCGCACCACCGGCCGCCGAAGCACCGGCCCGACCGGCTCGTGCACCATGCCGCGGGCGGCCACGGGCTCACGGTGATCGGGCAGCCTGAGCGTGGCGAAGAACACCAGCCCCAGCGTGACCAGCGCCCAGCCGGGAAAGTGCCCCATGCCGAAGCGGTCGAACCATGCGCCCGCCAGAAATACCGTGACCAGGAAGCCGGCCGATCCGCACAGCCGGATGCGGCCATAACGGCCCCAGTCGCCCGCCACCAGATGGGCCAGCGCTGCCTCGGTGAGCGACATCATCGAACTGGTGTGGGTGAACATGAGCAGCAGCACCAGCGCGATCCACCAGTGCCCCCCGTTCCACCACAGCCCCAGAGAGCCCACCAGCGCCACGGCCGCGCTGATGCGCAGCAGCTTCACGCGCTCGCCCGTGCGGTCCGACAGCGTGCCCCAGGCATAGGGCGCGAACACCCGGGTGAAAGACTGCACCGAGGTCAGCAGGCTGATGGTGAAGATCGGCAGGCCCAGGCTCTGCAGCCACAGCGGCAGGTAGGGATTGAAGAAGCCGATGTGGGCGAAATAGCTGGCCGACAGCCCCGCGAAGGCGAGCAGCGGGCGCCGGCTGGCGGCGGCAGGCGGTGTGGCCGGGTCGGCCACTACAGGAACGAGGCCTGCAGGCCCTCCGGTCGGTCGGCCTGGGACTTGTCGCCGCGCGCCACCGGGAAGGCCGCGCCCGGCTCTCCGCACTGGGCGCGCTGGCGCAGCGCGTGCTCCATCACCACCAGCGCCAGCATCGCCTCGGCGATCGGCGTGGCGCGGATGCCCACGCACGGATCGTGTCGGCCCTTGGTCACCACCTCGACGGGCTGACCGTCGATGTCCACCGAGTTGCGTGGCGTGCTGATCGAACTGGTGGGCTTGACGGCGATGGCCACCTCCAGATCCTGCCCCGTACTGATGCCGCCCAGCACGCCGCCGGCGTTGTTGCTGTCGAAGCCATCGGGACGCATGCCGTCGCCGTGCATGCTGCCGCGCTGCGTGACGCTAGCGAAGCCGGCGCCGATCTCCACGCCCTTGACGGCATTGATGCCCATCATGGCGTAGGCGATGTCGGCATCGAGCTTGTCGAACAGCGGCTGGCCCAGCCCGGCGGGCATGCCGGTGGCCACCACCCGCAGGCGGGCGCCGCAGGAGTCCTGCGCCTTGCGCAGCGCGTCCATGTAGGCCTCCAGCGCCGACACATCCGCCACGGGCGCGAAGAAAGGGTTGTTGGGCACATGGTCCCAGCTCTCGAAGCCGATGACGTGTTCGCCGATCTGCGTCATGCAGCCGCGGAACTCGGTGCCGTACTGCTCGCGCAGCCATTTCTTGGCCACCGCGCCGGCCGCCACCATCGGCGCCGTCAGGCGGGCCGACGAGCGGCCGCCACCGCGCGGATCGCGGATGCCGTACTTCTTGAAGTAGCTGAAGTCGGCATGGCCAGGGCGGAACTGGCGGGCGATCTCGCCGTAGTCCTTGCTGCGCTGGTCGGTGTTCTGGATCAGCAGCGCGATGGGCGTCCCGGTGGTTTTGCCCTCGTACACGCCGGAGAGGATCTGCACCGCGTCGGGCTCGTTGCGCTGGGTGACATGCCGGCTGGTGCCGGGCCGCCGGCGGTCCAGGTCGGGCTGGATGTCCGCCTCCGAAAGGGCCATGCCGGGCGGGCAGCCGTCGATGACGCAGCCGATCGCGGGGCCGTGGGATTCGCCGAAGTTGGTCACCGCGAACAGGGTGCCGAAGGTGTTGCCGCTCATAGGGCGGCGATTATCGGTGCGAGCCGATGCCAGGGCGTCCTGCTGCGGGAACGCTTTATGCGTAAGGCGCCGCACTACCCACCCCAGGAAGGAGAGCGCCCCATGTTGGATCGGACCACCACGGAGTTTTCGCACGTCAAGCCCGGCGACACCGACTACAAGTCGGGCGGGCTGCGGGACTTTTTCCTCTACCGCGACCTCGGCATCGCCGACGCCACCCACGGCAAGGTGATCGCGCACCTGGTCAAGGCCAACATGGCGCCAGAAACGGGCACCGGGTGGCACCGCCACGAGGCGGACTTCCAGATCGTCATCATGGTCAAGGGCTGGGCCCGCTTCATGTACGAGGACAAGGAGACGCTGGTGGAGGCCGGCGACGTGGTGCACCAGCGCCCGGGCATCCGCCACTACCTGTTCGACTATTCGCCGGACATGGAATACCTGGAGATCGTCTCGCCGGCCGATTTCAAGAGCGTGGACGTCGAGCCCGTTTGCGAGGTGCCGGCGCCCACGCCCTGGAAATAGCCACCCTGCAGGCGCGTCGTCGGTGACCGCGCAAGGACACGAGGGCCGGCCCGCCTTGGTGCGCATGCCCGGGCGGTGAACGGTGACGTGAGGAAGGACCGACGTCCCGCACCAACGCAGATCAGGTGTGGCCTGACAGACATCGCCCCACCGGATTCAAGGCACTCCTGGGAATTCGGCGTTTTCTGAAATCCCGGCACGCACAATCGGCGTATGCCTCACAGCCGCCCCGCCGATCCGCGCCCTGCCCTCCCCGAACTCCACCGC
This sequence comes from uncultured Pseudacidovorax sp., assembly GCF_913773995.1. Lineage (GTDB taxonomy): Bacteria > Pseudomonadota > Gammaproteobacteria > Burkholderiales > Burkholderiaceae_C > Xenophilus. The sequence continues at coordinate 3,686 of NZ_CAJYES010000118.1, read as the reverse complement.
CAGTTCGTCGACCACTTCGGCGAGATGGGCAGTCGCTGGGGCATCAACCGCACCGTCGGGCAGATCTATGCCCTGCTCTTCCTGTCGCAGCGGCCCCTCAATGCCGAGGAGATCAGCGAGACGCTGTCCTTCTCGCGCTCCAACGTGAGCATGGGGCTCAAGGAACTCCAGGCCTGGCGGCTGGTGCAACTGCGTCATCTGGCGGGCGACCGGCGCGAGTACTTCGAGACGCCGGGCGAGGTGTGGGACATCTTCCGCGTGCTGGCCGAGGAACGCCGCCGCCGCGAGATCGAACCCACGCTATCGATGCTGCGCAATGCCCTGCTGCAGGAGCCGGCCACCGAGGAAGAGCGCCATGCCCAGCAGCGCATGCGCGAGATGCACGACCTTATCGACCGGCTGGTGCGCTGGTTCGACGACGTGCAGCGCCTGTCGCCCGACACGGCCATGCGGCTCATGGGCATGGGCGCCGCGGTGACGCGGGTGCTGGACCTCACCGGGCGGCTGACCGGCGGCGGCGGGCGCAAGGACGCCGACGGCGAATAGGCGAGGCCACCGGTCGCAAGCAGAAAGGGCTGCATCACTGCAGCCCTTTTGCTTGGTTGAGCAGATGCCGCCGCGTGTCGCCGCGGGCGGCCCTGTGGATGGACTCAGTCCTTGCCCTTGAGCGCATCCTTGGCCTTATCGGCCGAGTTCTTGGAGCGGTTCTTGTGGTACTCCGACTTGACGTTGTTGACCGCCTTGCCCACCGGCCCGCTTTTCTTGGCGTCGCTCTCGGCGCGCTTCTGGTCGATCTTGTGCTCGGCGGCGTCCGACGCCTCCGATGCGGCCTTGCCGAGCTGGGCATGGCTGGCGCCGGCAAAGGCGATCAGGGACAGGGCGGTGGCGATACCGAAAAAGGTTTGACGCATGGTGTTCTCCGAATCTGTGAGCGATGCGCCAAGCGTGCCTGCCGCGGGCCAGGCCGGGCTGTCGGCCATCGCGCCATCGTCGTGACCGAAGCGGCAGTGCCCACGCGAAGGCCATCGGCCGGGACTCGGCACGCGCATCCGTAAAGGGCATGCCTAGGCGCCCCGCCTCCAGGCATGGACCAACGCGTCCTGGCTGGCCGGTGGCAGCACACCCAGGCGCACCCAGCCCGGCATGCCGAAACTGCGGCAATCGCGCAGCTTGATGCCTTGCGCACGCAGCTGCCCAAGCGTCTCATCGAGGAACGCCGCCCCGGGCCTGGCACAGAAGAAGTTGGCGACGCCGGGCACCACCTCCCAGCCCAGGGCCTCGCAGTTGGCGATCTGACGCTGCTTCCATTCCCGAAGACGAGGCAGGCATTGCGTCGCCAGCCAGTCCTGGACGACCGGCTCCGTCCAGGCCCGCAGCATGGCCTCTGCATGGGCGCCCAGCGGCCACGAAGGTGCCAGGGCGTGCAGGTCCTGGATCAGCCGCTGGGGTGCACCGGCCGGTGCGATGGCGTAGGCCCCGCGCACACCGGTCAACCCCAGGGCCTTGTTGGGCGTCCACAGCTGCCAGCACCTGTCGCGCTGCGCCGCGGTCAACGCCGAGGCGCCCTCCAGGCGCAGCGGGGCGTAGGCGCAGTCCAGCACCAGCGACGTGTCCGATGGCAGGGCAGCGAGCCGGGCGGGCAGATCCGCCACGGCATCGCCCCGCGGCGAGGATGGCTCGCAGGCCCAGGCCAGGACCGGCGGCCGCTCGTCACCGATCGCAGGCGATTCGCCGACGACCGTCACCGGCAGTCCCTGCGCCTCAGCCGCCCGCCGATAGTCGCCATAGGCGGCCGCTGGCACCTGCACCGGCCCGTCGCCCCGACGGCGCAGGGCCACGGCCGCCGTGATGCGCACGATGAACTCGCTCGCGCTGGCGGCCACCAGCACCCGTTCGGGAGCGACGCCGTGCCATGCGGCCAGCCGGGCGCGCAGTGCCGTGGCCGCCGGGTCCGGATAGCGCGTGGGATCGGCCTGCCGCAGCGCTTGCATCACCGCCGCGCAGGGTCCGCAGGCGTTGGCGTTGGTGGAGAAGTCGTGCACCGGCACGCCCTGCGCGTCCGGCCCACCGTGGACCATGTGCCTCATCGCGCCTGCCCCAGCCAGACGAGCGCCAGCGTGGCCAGCGCGCCTGCCATCGGCACCGCACGCCCTGCCAGGAGGAGTGCCCGCTGCGTGTCCCGCGCCTGCGGCGCGCGGCCGCCCGCGTGGAGCACGTACACCCCGGGCTTGCGCAGATGCACGCCCAGCAGCAGCGCCATGGCACCCATCGGCCAGCCCCCATTGGGCGATGGCGTGCGCGCCGCTTCCCGCCGCAGCCCGGCGGGCCAGCGCCCGCCGGCCAGCATCAGCAGCAGGGCCGTGAGCCGGGCCGGCAGCCAGGACAGGGCGTCGTCCGCCCGCGCCGCCCATTTGCCGGCCCAGGTCCAGTCCCGCCCGCCGCGCTCGCCGCGGTAGCCCCACATGGCATCGGCCGTGTTGGCGAAGCGGTAGAGCGCGGCACCGGGCAGACCAGCGATGGCGAACCAGAACAGCGGCGCCACCACCGAATCGTTGAGGTTCTCGGCCAGCGACTCGATGGCGCTCTCGCGCACCGCGCCGGCATCCAGCCGCTGCACATCTCGGCTCACCAGGCGAGCGAGGCGTTCACGGCCTTCGGGCAGCGAGCGCGCCAGCGCCGCCTCCACCGCCGCCACCTCGTCACGCAGCATGCGCCAGGCCAGCAGCGGCTTGAGGCACAGCGCGAGCGCCATCGCTGCCAGCAGCGCCGGCAAGGCGCCGGCGGCCCGTTGCAGGGCCCAGCCCAGCACCGTCGCCACAAAGGCGCCCATGAGCCATGCCAGCGCGCCGCGCACGAAGGGTTCGGCACGCCGCGCATCGCCCGGCAGCGGTGCCACATGGCGGCCGGCCCAGCCCAGCCAGCGGCCCATGCCCACCACCGGATGCACGCGCGTCGGCGGCTCGCCCAGCCAGCAGTCGATGGCGAGCGCCAGCCAGAGCGTGGCGGCGAACACGACCGGGCCGTCCGTCACGGGCGACTAGTCCTCGATGCCGCGCTGCGCCGGGATGCCCGCATCGAAGGCATGCTTGACCTTGCGCATCTCGGTCACCGTGTCCGCGATGTCGATCAGCTCCTGGGGGCAGCGCCGGCCGGTGAGCACCACGCTCACCGACGAGGGCCGCTGTGTCAGCACCTCGATCACCGGCTCCAGCGGCAGCCAGCCGTAGATCAGCGGATAGGTGATCTCGTCCAGCACCACCAGAAAGTGCTCGCCCGACGCGATCGCCGCCGCCGCCCGGCTCCAGCCATCGCGCGCCAGCTGGGCGGAGCGCTCCAGGTCCTGGCTCTTCCAGCTGAAGCCGTCGCCCAGGCCTTCGATGGGCAGCCCCAGTTGCTCGAACACGCGGTGCTCGCCGAAGCGCGCACTGGGCACCTTCATGAACTGGAAGATGCGCACCGGCTTGCCGCGGCCATGGGCGCGGATGGCCAGGCCGAAGGCGGCGGTGCTCTTGCCCTTGCCGTCGCCGGTGTTGACGATCAGCAGCCCGCGGCGCTCGCCTTCGGGCTTCTCGTAGGGCTTGGTCTGGGGCGGGGTTTCGGTCTGCATGAGGGTTCTCGGAAAAGGGTTCAGCGGTGCAGTGCCACCCACTGGTCGTCGACGCGGTGGATGCGGATGCGGTGGTCGA
>NZ_CAJYES010000117.1 GCF_913773995.1 uncultured Pseudacidovorax sp. | reverse complement strand
CTACGCGCTCGCGCGCGAGCTGGCCCAGCCGGTCGTCGATCCAGCTGACCGCCTGCAGTTCCGGGAACTGGCTGACCAGCGACTCGGCGCGGCTGGTGAATTCGATGGCGTCGACTTCGTGGTTGCTGGCGTCGCGCGCCAGGCGCATCAACTGCTCCTGCCGCTCCAGCAGGCGCAGCCGCAGCCGCTGCTGCGCATATTCGACATCGCGGCGCACGGATTCGCGTTCACGCTCCAGTTCCTCGGCACGCAGATACCAGAAGGCCGCGACGATGGCGGCCAGGAAGAGCAGCACCGCCGCCATCGGAACCAGCATCGCCACACTGTCCTGCAGCGGCGGGGTCTGGCGCTTCCACCAGCGTTGCCACCACGACACGAGTGGGAGAGGATGGCCGGCGGTGGGCTCGGGGGGAGGACGCATCGGGCGAGTTTAGGGGAGCGCCTGCACGGCAATTTCTGCTGCATAGCAGCATGAATTTCATAATAAGAAACTCTATGGCACCATTTGGAATCGCCATTTTTTTATGAGACACTGCGCCGCCCGCGCGATGCGGCCTTTCTTCCTCTCTCAATTAACGTACGCCACGTACACACCGATTCAAGGAGACCCGGATGTCGGCCAACCCCGAGAAACCCACTGGCGCCGCAGCAAACGAAGCTGACGTGCAAGAGATGCAGGAATGGAAGGACGCGCTGTCGGCCGTCATCCAGAACGAAGGTGCCGAACGGGCGCATGCCCTGCTCGAAGAGCTGCTGGAGCACGCCCGCCAGAACACGGTGGACATGCCCTTCTCGGCCAACACGGGTTACGTGAACACCATCGAGCCCAGCCAGGAAGCCCGCAGCCCCGGCAATCTCGAAATCGAACAGCGTCTGCGCGCCTACATGCGCTGGAACGCCATGGCCATGGTGGTCAAGGCCAACCGCCACCATCCGCCCGAAGGCGGCGACCTGGGCGGTCACATCGGCTCCTTCGCCTCGCTGGCCAGCATGTTCGGCGCCGGCTTCAACCACTTCTGGCACGCCGAGAGCGAAAAGCACGGCGGCGACCTGCTCTACATCCAGGGCCACGTCTCGCCCGGCATCTATGCCCGCGCCTACCTCGAAGGCCGCCTTTCCGAAGAGCAGTTGCTGAACTTCCGCCAGGAAGTGGACGGCAAGGGCCTGTCGAGCTATCCGCACCCCAAGCTGATGCCCGAGTTCTGGCAGTTCCCGACGGTGTCCATGGGCCTGGGCCCGCTGATGGCCATCTACCAGGCGCGCTTCCTCAAGTACCTGCACGCCCGCGGCATCGCCGACACCGCCAACCGCAAGGTGTGGGTGTTCTGCGGCGACGGCGAGATGGACGAGGTCGAATCGCTGGGCGCCATCGGCCTGGCCGCGCGCGAGAACCTCGACAACCTGATCTTCGTCATCAACTGCAACCTGCAGCGCCTGGACGGCCCGGTGCGCGGCAACGGCAAGATCATCCAGGAACTGGAAGGCGAGTTCCGCGGCTCCGGCTGGAACGTCGTCAAGCTGATCTGGGGCAAGGGCTGGGACGCCCTGCTCGCCAAGGACCATGACGGCGCCCTGCGCGAGCTCATGATGAACACCAACGACGGCGACTACCAGGCCATGAAGGCCAACGACGGCGCCTACGTCCGCAAGCACTTCTTCGGCCGCGACCCGCGCACGGCCAAGATGGTCGAGAACATGACGGACGACGAGATCTGGAACCTGCAGCGCGGCGGCCACGACTCGCAGAAGGTCTATGCCGCCTTCCACGCCGCCCAGAACCATGCCGGCCAACCCACCGTCCTGCTCGTCAAGACGGTCAAGGGCTTCGGCATGGGCAAGATCGGCGAGGGCAAGAACACGGTCCACCAGACCAAGAAGCTCGGCGACGAGGACATCAAGGCCTTCCGCGACCGCTTCAACATCCCGATCCCCGACAGCCAGCTGGCGGACCTGCCCTTCTACAAGCCGGCCGACGACACGCCGGAGATGAAGTACCTGCACGAGCGCCGCAAGGCTCTGGGCGGCTACCTGCCGCACCGCCGCGTCAAGGCCGACGAGAGCTTCACCGTGCCCTCGCTCGACACCTTCAAGGCCGTGCTGGAGCCCACCGCCGAAGGCCGCGAGATCTCGACCACGCAGGCCTACGTGCGCTTCCTGACGCAGCTGCTGCGCGACAAGGCCCTGGGCCCGCGCGTGGTGCCCATCCTGGTGGACGAGGCCCGCACCTTCGGCATGGAAGGGCTGTTCCGCCAGGTCGGCATCTACAACCCGCACGGTCAGCAGTACACCCCGGTCGACAAGGACCAGGTCATGTACTACAAGGAAGACAAGGCCGGCCAGATCCTGCAGGAAGGCATCAACGAGGCCGGCGGCATGTCCAGCTGGATCGCTGCGGCCACCTCGTACAGCACGAACAACCGCATCATGGTGCCGTTCTACGTGTACTACTCGATGTTCGGCTTCCAGCGCATCGGCGACCTGGCCTGGGCGGCCGGCGACATGCAGGCCCGCGGCTTCCTGCTGGGCGGCACCTCGGGCCGCACCACGCTGAACGGCGAAGGCCTGCAGCACGAGGACGGCCACAGCCACATCCTGGCCAACACCATCCCCAACTGCGTCAGCTACGACCCGACCTTCGCGCACGAAGTGGCGGTGATCCTGCACCACGGCCTCAAGCGCATGGTGGAGAAGCAGGACAACGTCTATTACTACCTGACGCTGCTCAACGAGAACTACGCGATGCCCGGCCTGCAGCCCGGCACCGAAGAGCAGATCATCAAGGGCATGTACATGGTCAAGCAGGCGCCCGCGCTCGACGCCAAGGCGCCCACGGCCCAACTGCTGGGCAGCGGCACCATCCTGCGCGAATCCTTCTTCGCCCAGGAACTGCTCGAAAAGGACTGGGGCGTCGCCGCTTCCGTGTGGAGCTGCCCGAGCTTCAACGAGCTGACCCGCGACGGCCAGGACGCGGACCGCTGGAACCTGCTGCATCCGACCGACACGCCGCGCGTGCCCTTCGTCGAAGAGCAGCTGGGCAAGACCACCGGCCCGGTGGTCGCGTCGACCGACTACATGAAGGCCTACGCCGAGCAGATCCGCCCCTTCATCCCCAAGGGCCGCAACTACAAGGTGCTGGGCACCGACGGCTTCGGCCGCTCGGACTTCCGCAGCAAGCTGCGCGAGCACTTCGAGGTGAACCGCCACTACATCGTGGTCGCCACGCTCAAGGCCCTGGCCGAGGACGGCGCGGTGCCGGCGGCCAAGGTGGCCGAGGCCATCAAGAAGTACGGCATCAACGCCGACAAGATCAACCCGCTCTACGCGTAATCCACCCACGGAACTGAAACGCCTCGAAGGCGGGAGACACGAACATGGCAGCAGTGGAAGTGAAAGTGCCCGACATCGGCGACTTCGACGAAGTCGCGGTGATCGAAGTGCTGGTCAAGCCCGGCGACACGGTCAAGGCCGAGCAGTCGCTGATCACGGTCGAATCGGACAAGGCCTCGATGGAGATTCCGTCGTCGGCGGCCGGTGTGGTCAAGGAAGTCAAGGTCAATGTCGGCGACAAGGTCAAGGAAGGCTCCGTCGTCCTGATCCTGGAAGGCGAGGGCGCTGGCGCGCCGGCCGCACCGGCTGCGGCGCCGGCCGAGGCCGCCGCGCCCGCGCCGGCACCGCAGGCCGCGCCTGCGCCGGCACCCGCCGCCGCGGCGCCGGCTGCGGCCTCGGGCCCGGTCGAGATCAAGGTCCCCGACATCGGCGACTTCAAGGACGTCGCCGTGATCGAGGTGCTGGTCAAGCCCGGCGACGTGGTCAAGGCCGAGCAGTCGCTGATCACGGTCGAGTCGGACAAGGCCTCGATGGAGATTCCGTCGCCGGCCGCCGGCACGATCAAGGAGCTCAAGGTCAAGGTGGGCGACACGGTCAACATCGGTGACCTGATCGGCATGCTGGAAGGCGCCGCCGGCGCCGCGCCGGCCGCCGGCCCGGCCGCGCCCGCACCGGCCCCCGCCCAGGCGGCGAGCCCGGCGCCGGCTCAGGCCGCCGCTGCGCCCGCGCCGGCCGCCGCGAGCGTGCCCGCGCACGATCCGACCAAAACGCCGGCCACCGGCCTGCCGCATGCCTCGCCCTCGGTGCGCAAGTTCGCCCGCGAGCTCGGCGTGCCGCTGGAAGAGGTCAAGGGCAGCGGTCCCAAGGGCCGCATCACGCAGGAAGACGTGCAGGGCTTCACCAAGTCGGTGATGGTCGGTGTCACGCAGACCAAAGCGCAGGCGGCCAAGGCCCCGGCCGGCGGTGGCGGCGCCGACGGCGCGGCCCTGGGCCTGCTGCCCTGGCCGAAGGTGGACTTCACGAAGTTCGGCGCGGTCGAGCGCAAGGACCTGTCGCGCATCAAGAAGATCAGCGGCGCGAACCTGCACCGCAACTGGGTCATGATCCCGCACGTCACCAACAACGACGAAGCGGACATCACCGAGCTGGAAGCCTTCCGCGTCTCCACCAACAAGGAGAACGAGAAGTCGGGCGTGAAGGTCACCATGCTGGCCTTCGTCATCAAGGCCGTGGTCGCGGCCCTGAAGAAATTCCCCGAGTTCAACACCAGCCTGGACGGCGACACCCTGGTCTACAAGCAGTACTTCAACATCGGCTTCGCGGCGGACACGCCGAACGGGCTGGTGGTGCCGGTGCTCAAGGACGCCGACAAGAAGGGCATCCTGCAGATCAGCCAGGAAATGGGCGAGCTGGCCAAGAAGGCCCGCGACGGCAAGCTGGGTGCGGCCGACATGCAGGGCGGCTGCTTCTCGATCAGCTCGCTGGGCGGCATCGGCGGCACGCATTTCACGCCGATCATCAATGCGCCCGAAGTGGCCATCCTGGGCCTGTCCAAGGGCCAGATGAAGCCGGTGTGGGACGGCAAGCAGTTCGTGCCACGCCTGACGCTGCCGCTGTCGCTGTCGTACGACCACCGCGTCATCGACGGCGCACTGGCTGCGCGCTTCAATGCCTACCTGGGCCAGCTGCTGGCGGACTACCGCCGCATCGTGCTGTAAGGAGACCACGGCATGAGCGAACAACAGGTCAAGGTTCCGGACATCGGCGACTTCAGCGAAGTGGCCGTGATCGAGGTGCTGGTCAAGGCGGGTGACACCATCGCGGTGGAGCAGTCCCTCATCACCGTCGAGTCCGACAAGGCGTCGATGGAGATTCCCTCCAGCCACGCGGGCGTGGTCAAGTCGGTCGCCGTGAAGGTGGGCGACAAGATCAGCGAAGGCTCGGTGGTGCTGACGGTGGAGGCGGCCGAGGCTGCCGCGCCGGCTTCGGCCCCGGCGGCATCGCCTGCGCCCGCCGCGGCGGCGCCCGCTGCAGCGGCGGCCAAGCCGGCGGCGCCGTCGCCGGCACCCGCCCCGGCGGCTCCGGCGCCCGCCGGCAGCTACAGCGGTCAGGTCGACATCGAGTGCGACACCCTCGTGCTCGGCGCCGGCCCGGGCGGCTACTCGGCTGCCTTCCGCAGCGCCGACCTCGGCATGAAGACGGTGCTGGTGGAGCGCTACGCCACCCTGGGCGGCGTCTGCCTCAACGTGGGCTGCATCCCCTCCAAGGCGCTGCTGCACGTGGCGGCGGTGATGGACGAGGTCAAGCACTTCGCCGATCTGGGCGTGGACTTCGGCGCGCCCAAGGTCGACCGCGCCAAGCTGCTGGCCCACAAGAACAAGGTGGTGGGCAAGCTCACCGGCGGCCTGACGGCCATGGCGAAGATGCGCAAGGTCACGACCGTGCGCGGCGTCGGCACCTTCCTGGACGCCTACCACCTCGAAGTGGACGAGACCAGCGGCGACGGCCGGGCCACCACCGGCAAGAAGCAGGTGATCCGCTTCCGCCACTGCATCATCGCGGCCGGCTCGCAGGCGGTGCACCTGCCCTTCATGCCCAAGGACGATCCGCGCGTCGTGGACTCGACCGGCGCCCTGGCGCTGGCGACCGAGCCCAAGCGCATGCTGATCCTCGGCGGCGGCATCATCGGCCTGGAAATGGGCACGGTGTACTCGTCGCTCGGCGCGCGCCTGGACGTGGTCGAGATGATGGACGGCTTGATGCAGGGCGCCGACCGCGACCTGGTCAAGGTGTGGCAGAAGATGAACGCGCCGCGCTTCGACAACATCATGCTCAAGACCAAGACCGTGGGTGCCGAGGCGACAAAGGACGGCATCAAGGTCATGTTCGAAGGCGAAGGCGCCCCCAAGGAGCCGCAGGTCTACGACCTGGTGCTGCAGGCCGTGGGCCGCACGCCCAACGGCAAGAAGATCGGCGCCGAGAAGGCGGGCGTCTCGGTGACCGACCGCGGCTTCATCCCGGTCGACATCCAGATGCGCACCAACGTGCCGAACATCTTCGCCATCGGCGACATCGTCGGCCAACCCATGCTGGCCCACAAGGCGGTGCACGAGGCGCATGTGGCGGCCGAGGTGATCGCCGGCGAGCAGAAGGGCGACAAGGAACTGGCCAGCGCCGCCTTCAACGCCCGCGTGATCCCGAGCGTGGCCTACACCGACCCCGAGGTTGCGTGGGTGGGCCTGACCGAGGACCAGGCCAAGGCGCAGGGCGTCAAGGTCAAGAAGGGCCTGTTCCCGTGGACGGCTTCCGGCCGCGCCATCGCCAATGGCCGCGACGAGGGCTTCACCAAGCTGCTGTTCGACGCCGAGACGCACCGCATCCTGGGCGGCGGCATCGTCGGCACCCATGCCGGCGACATGATCGGCGAGGTGGCGCTGGCCATCGAGATGGGCGCGGACGAGATCGACATCGGCAAGACCATCCACCCGCATCCCACGCTGGGCGAGAGCATCGGCATGGCGGCGGAAGTGGCGCACGGTACCTGCACGGACCTGCCGCCGCAGAAGCGCTGACTGGCACGTACACGCAGCCTCCCGGCTGCGTCCAGCGGCCCGGCCGGGCGACCTTCGGGTTGTCCTGCCGGGCCGCTTTGCCATGGGCGCGCTGCCCGCTGCCGTGGCGTGGGGCCTGAGACAATGCCGGCCCCGACGATTTCTGCCTCACGAGAGCGCACCGAGCGACCCATGCCCACCTACCGTTCCAAGACCTCCACCGCCGGCCGCAACATGGCGGGCGCCCGTTCCCTGTGGCGCGCCACCGGCATGAAGGACGACGATTTCTCCAAGCCGATCATCGCCATCGCCAACAGCTTCACCCAGTTCGTGCCCGGCCATGTGCACCTGAAGGACCTGGGCCAGTTGGTCGCCCGCGAGGTCGAGGCCGCCGGCGGCGTCGCCAAGGAATTCAACACCATTGCTGTGGACGACGGCATCGCCATGGGCCACGACGGCATGCTGTACTCGCTGCCCAGCCGGGACGTCATCGCCGACTCGGTGGAGTACATGGTCAACGCCCACTGCGCCGATGCGCTGGTGTGCATCTCCAACTGCGACAAGATCACACCCGGCATGCTGATGGCGGCCATGCGGCTGAACATCCCGGTGGTGTTCGTCTCCGGCGGGCCGATGGAAGCCGGCAAGGTGCGTTTGGCGGTGCCCGGCACGGCCAAGATCGAGATCCGCAAGATGGATCTGATCGACGCCATGGTGATGGCGGCCGACAGCAAGGTCAGCGACGCCGACCTGGCCGAGGTCGAGCGCTCGGCCTGTCCCACCTGCGGCAGCTGCTCGGGCATGTTCACCGCCAACTCGATGAACTGCCTGACCGAGGCGCTGGGCCTGTCCTTGCCGGGCAATGGCACGGTGGTCGCCACGCATGCCGACCGCGAAGGCCTGTTCAAGAAGGCCGGCCATCTGATCGTCGAACTCGCCAAGCGCCACTATGAGCAGGACGACGCCAGCGTGCTGCCCCGCGCCATTGGCAAGAAGGCTTTCGAGAACGCCATGACCCTGGACATCGCCATGGGCGGGTCGACCAACACCATCCTGCACATCCTGGCTGCGGCCCAGGAGGCCGGCATCGATTTCGACATGGCCGACATCGACCGCCTCTCGCGCGAGGTGCCGCAGCTGTGCAAGGTCGCGCCCAACACCAACAAGTACCACATCGAGGACGTGCACCGCGCCGGCGGCATCATGGCCATCCTGGGCGAACTGGCACGCGCCGGCCGCCTGCACCTGGACGTGCCGACGATCCATGCGCCCACGCTGGGAGATGCGCTCGAGCAGTGGGACATCCTGCGCACCAGCGACGATGCGGTGAAGCGCTTCTACATGGCCGGCCCGGCCGGCATTCCGACCCAGGTCGCCTTCAGCCAGGACACGCGCTGGCCCAGCCTGGACATGGACCGGGCCGAGGGCTGCATCCGCAGCATCGACCATGCCTTCTCCAGGGAAGGTGGCCTGGCCGTGCTGACCGGCAACATCGCCAAGGATGGCTGCGTGGTCAAGACGGCCGGCGTCGACGACAGCTTGCTGGTCTTCGAAGGCCCGGCGCACGTCGTAGAGAGCCAGGACGAGGCGGTCGAGCACATCCTGAACGACCAGGTGAAGGCCGGCGATGTGGTGGTGGTGCGGTACGAGGGCCCCAAGGGCGGGCCCGGCATGCAGGAGATGCTCTATCCCACGAGCTACATCAAGTCCAAGGGACTGGGCAAGGCTTGTGCGCTGCTGACGGACGGCCGGTTCTCGGGCGGGACCTCGGGCTTGTCCATCGGCCATTGCTCGCCGGAGGCGGCGGCCGGCGGCGCCATCGGGCTTGTCCGCACGGGCGACCGCATCCGCATCGACATTCCCAACCGCTCCATCGACGTGCTGCTGAGCGATGAGGAGCTGGCCAAGCGCCGCGAGGAGCAGGACGCCAAGGGCTGGAAGCCGGCGCAGCCGCGCCCGCGCAAGGTCTCGGCGGCCCTGAAGGCCTACGCGCTGCTGGCGACGTCTGCAGACAAGGGCGCGGTGCGCGATCTGTCGAAGCTGGAAGACTGAGTGTGGAGATCCGACGCGGCAGCCATGCCGCGCCGGTCAGCTCCGGGCATTGCCGCCACCAGCGGCGCCGCATGAAGCAAAAAGCCCGCTGCGAGAGCGGGCTTTTTGCTGGGACCGGGAGGCGTCCGACTTATTCGCCTGCCGACTCGGACAGAACGCGGCGGGCGCCGTTGAAGCGGCTCGTCCAGTAGCTCTGGTTCATGTCTTCCACACGCACCTCGGAGCCCGAGCGGGGCGAGTGGATGAACTTGCCATCGCCCACATAGATGCCGACGTGGCTGAAGGCGCGGCGCATGGTGTTGAAGAAGACCAGATCGCCGGGCTTGAGTTCGCTGCGGTCGATCTTTTCGGTGGCGGCGGCCTGCTCTTCGGCGCGGCGGGGGAGGACCATGCCGATGGTCTGGTTGTACATCGCGCGGACAAAACCGCTGCAATCGAAACCGGTCTCGGCGTTGTTGCCGCCACGGCGGTAGGGCACGCCCAGGAAGCTCATTGCGCTGACGACCAGGTCGGAGGTCTTGTCGGCCACGGCCTGACGTGCGTGCTCGACGCGGCCGAGAAGACCTTTGTCGGCAAGGAGCTTGTCCATTTCCGTCGTCCGGTCGGTTGCTGGGGCAGCGTGTGCTGCGGTGGCAAGGAGCAGGGCCAGAGCGGGTAGGACGAAAATTCGCATGGGCCCGTAGGATATGGACGACACCCTGGTGTGTCAACCAATTTTGCAAATCTAAAGTCAGGTTTAAGTCATTGATTTAGAAGAGCTTTCAGCAAATGATGAAAAACGCGGTTGTAACAGCGCCGCTTTTCATTGCTGCAGGTAGATTGAACCTCTCGCCCACTGCGCCTGTCATCGTGAAATAGTTGGCTGAACGAACGATCATGGTGAAGGAGTCCCAGTGAATTTCTCTCGTCCCTTGTCGGTTGCGTTTGCCTTGGCGGTGCTGGCGACCCCTCCAAGCCAAGCGCAGCCAACGTCGCAACCCAGGCCCGAGACGGTGGCTGCCGGCCTCAGCCACCCCTGGGCGCTGGCTTTCTTGCCGGATGGCCGCTTTATGGTGACGGAGCGTCCCGGCCGCCTGCGGGTGATCGACGCAGATGGCCGGGCCCGACCGCCGGTCGAAGGTCTGCCGCCGGTTGTCGCCGAAGGGCAGGGCGGACTGCTGGACGTGGCGCTGGATGCAGGGTTCGGCGCCAACAGGACGATCTATTTCTGCTTCTCGGAGGCGGGCCCCAGCGGCACCAACGGCACCGCCTTGGCGAGCGCGGTGTTGTCGGCCGACGAGCGCCGGCTGGATCAGGTGAGAGTGATCTTCAGCCAGCAGCCCAAGGTGGCGAGCCGGGCGCACTTCGGCTGCCGCATCGCTCAGGGCCGCGACGGCACGCTGTTCCTGACGATGGGGGATCGCTTCTCGCGCAGCGCCGACGCGCAGCAACTGGACAACCATCTGGGGAAGGTGATCCGCGTCGATCGCGAAGGTCGCGCTCCCGCCGACAACCCTTTCATCGGCCGCGCGGCGGCGCTGCCGGAAATCTGGAGCTATGGCCATCGCAACATGCAGGGCGCCACCATCGCCCCGGACGGGCGCCTGTGGACCCATGAGCACGGTGCCCAGGGCGGCGACGAGATTAACATCGACCAGGCGGGCCGCAACTATGGCTGGCCGGTCATCACGCACGGCGTCAACTACGGTGGCGCGCCGATCGGCGAGGGCCTCAAGGCCAAGGAAGGCATGGAGCAGCCGCTGCACCAGTGGACGCCGTCCATCGCGCCTTCAGGCATGGCCTTTCTGA
>NZ_CAJYES010000116.1 GCF_913773995.1 uncultured Pseudacidovorax sp. | reverse complement strand
CCGCGCCGGCGACCTGGAGGCCCGCTACTCGCGGCTGCAGATCGACGAGGACTGCCTCGTCAACTACGGCTTCCTGCCGCGGGAGCACCTCACGCTGATGCACCCGCGCGAGCCCAGGCGCCCCTGGGACGCCGAGACCCAGCGCAAGGCCGACGACGTGCTGGCCTTCGTGCGCGAGCGCCGCCTCGTGCATCCGCGGGAGGTCGAACTGCGCTTCGCGCATGGCCGGCGGCAGAACCCCTGGGGCGGCGCCGGCAACCTGGCCACCCACCTGCTCGACGGCCTGCACTACCGCGGCCTGCTGCGCGTGAAACGCCGCGACAGCGGCACGCGCGTCTACGAAGTCGCTGCGCACCCGCCGGCCGACGAAAGCCCGGCCGGCCGTGCCCGCCGCGCCGCAGCGCTGATCGATCTGGTGGTGCGGACCTATGCCCCCTTGCCGGCGGCCAGCCTGACCTACCTCGTGCGCCTGCTCGGCTACGGCGCGCCGCACCTGAGCGCCCAGACCCAGGCCGCGCTGCGTCTGGCCCGCGAGCAACTCGCCAGTGCCACCCTCGACGGCACCACGTGGTACTGGCCGGCCGACGAGAACCCGCGCTCGCGCCGCTGGGCGGTCGATGACCAGTTGCGCCTGCTCGCCCCCTTCGATCCCATCGTCTGGGACCGCCGCCGCTTCACGCTGTTCTGGGGCTGGACGTACAAGTTCGAGGCGTACACGCCACCGGCGCAGCGGCAGTTTGGGTACTACGCCTTACCCATGTTGTGGGGCGATCGGGTGATCGGGTGGGTGAATGTGGCGGGGGAATCGGCGGGTAGGGCGCCAGCAGTGGGCTATGCCGACGCGGCAGCAGCCCAGGATCGGACTGCGTCGACGTTGCTGGATGAGGACCTGGCGCGGCTCAACCGGTTCCTGCTGTTGCGTTGAGCGGACGGGCCGGCGGGTTCGTGGCCGCTCAGTCGGTCAGGAACGTGTCCCCTGGAAGTGCCGGTCCGTCGGCTTCTCGCGCAAATACCTCGTCGCCCCCGCCGTCCTCACCACCGCCGACAACAACGACCGAAACCACACATGCCCCGGCGCCAGTTGCGTGCGCCCATGCCACAGCTGATAGAAGCGCATCGGCGGAAAGTCCACCGGCGCGGGCACGATGGCCAGGGGCAGCAGGCCGGCGTAGTACTGCGCAAAGTGCCGGCTGGTGGTGAAGATCAGGTCGGTGCCGGGCAGCAGGTGCGGCGCCAGACCGAAGTAGGGCACGGTGACGGTGCCGGTGCGGCTCATGCGCTGCGAGGCGAGGGCGGTCTCGACCACGCCGCGCTGCGTCACGCTGTAGAGCAGCGGCACCACATGCGAGCCCTGCAGGTAGTCGGCCAGCGTCATGCGCGCCGCGAAGGGGTGGCGCTCGTCGACCAGGCAGACGATCTCGTCCTCCAGCAGCAGCGTGGTGCGCAGGTGTTCCGGCGGCTGGGGCCAGTTGCCGATGACCACGTCCAGCTCGCCTTCGGCCAGGGCGGCTTCGAAGTCGTAGTCGGGCCCCAGCGGTTGCAGCACCAGCCGGGCCGAGGGCGCGGTCTCGCGCATGTACTGCGCCACGGCGGCCATCAGGGGCGGGGCCAGGTAGTCGGGCGTGCCGATGCGAAAGACCTGGCGCGTAGTGGCAGGGTCGAAGCTGGCCTCGGGCGCGAGCAGCGCGTCCAGCTCGCCCAGCACCAGTCGCACCGAGGCATGCAGCTGCATCGCCCGCTCGGTGGGCACCATGCGCTGTTTGTCCTTGATGAGCAGCGGATCGCCAAAGATCTCGCGCAGACGCTTGAGGGCACTGCTGATGGCGGGCTGCGACTGGTTCATGCGCGCGGCGGTGCGCGAGACGCTGCATTCCGCCATCAAGGTGTGAAAGACGCGCAGCAGGTAGGTATCGAAAGGGTCGTCGGGTCGGGACATGCGGTGGTTGGCTGCACCGCCTTGGTGCCTCGCCGTCGGAATGGCGGGCCGCCAGCGCCTTGCGGCTGATACGGTGCATTCGGTCTTGGCAATTGGCGTGCCGGAGAGTGCTTCGAACAATGCGGGCATTCCCATTGCTTGCGGCATCCGCCATGTCCGAATCCTTTCTGCCTACCTCTTCCCCGTCCCTTCCGCGCCTTCACCGCCGAGGCGTCCTGCGTCTGATGGCGGCCGGGGCGGCGGCGGGTGCCTTGCCCGCATTCGCACAGTGGCCCGAGCGCCCGATCAAGATCGTCGTCACCTTCGCGCCGGGCGGCGCCAGCGACATCCTGGCGCGTGTGGTGGCCGAGCAGCTGGGCCGCAAGCTGGGCCAGCCGGTGGTCGTGGACAACCGCCCGGGCGCGGGCGGCACCATCGGCGGCCAGGTGGTGGCGACGGCGGCGCCGGACGGCTACACGCTGATGCTGTCCAACACCACGCCCATCGCGCTCGGGCCGTTCACGCTCGACAAGCAGCCCTACGACCCGGTGGCCGCCTTCAGCCACGTGGCCTACCTGGGTTCGGCGCCGCTGGTGGTCATGGCCAGCAAGGATTCCGGCATCAAGAGCTGGGCCGACCTGGAGGCCCGCGCCAAGAAGGAAGGGCGGTTGGACTTCGGCTCCGGCGGCCCGGGCTCGGTCGGCCACATCCATGGCGAGCTGATCAAGCGCGTGACGGGCGCCAACATGGTGCATGTGCCGTACCGCGGCGGCGCGCCTATGACCACCGACCTGCTGGCCAACATCGTGCCCGTGGGCATCGACGTGATCACGGCCTATGTGCAGTACTTCAAGACCGGCCAGCTGGTGCCGCTGGCCGTCACCGGCACCACGCGCTCGCCGCTGATGCCCGAGGTGCCGACCATGGTCGAGCTGGGTCAGCCCAAGCTGGTGCTGGAGAACTTCTTCGGCATCTCCGGCCCGGCCAAGCTGCCGGCCGAGACGGTCACCCGGCTGCACGACGCCACCAATGCGGTGCTGGCCATGCCCGAGGTGCAGAAGAAGATGGTCGACCTGGGCATCGTGGCCCAGCCCGAGAGCACCGCTCGCTTCGAAGGCTTCGTGCGTGATCAAGTGGCGGTGCTGGGGCCGACGGTGAAGGGCGCGGGCATCAAGCTCTGAGCGCCCGCCGCGGGCGCCGTCGGCGCGCCCGGAGGGGTCAAGCCGCCCCGGCGCAAGGGCGGCAGGTGTTCAGAGCTCCAGCGTGTCGAACTGCGCGTAGACCTGCACCAGCCAGCTCTTGACGCGCTGGCGCTCCAGCAGGCCCAGGGCCTCGGGGCCGGTCTTGTCGTTGACGGCCTTCCAGAAGGACGTGTTGTTGGCGTCGATCTTGCGCATCGTCGCTTCCTGCAGGCGGGGCAGGGTGATGAACTGGGCGCCGTGCTCACGGGCCTTGATCTGGGCGGGCGAGCCTTCCAGCGTCGAGAAGTCGCTGCCGCGGCCCTGGTTCTGCACCACCACGTAGCGTGCGCGCGTGCCGTAGGTGTCGACCAGGCGGCCGAGCATGTCGGTCGAGTCGCGGCCGTCGTCCATCACGTGCCAGAACACGACCGGGATCTCCAGCTCGTCGAACACGTCGAAGAGCTGCGACTCGGCGATCCAGCGTGCCAGCGGCGCCTGGGTCTGCGCGGCCAGGTCGACGATCACGCTGCGCTCGGGGTTCGTCTCGAAGCCGTTGACCACCGTGTCCAGGCCTTCGAAGCTGTCCACCGCCACCGGCGAGGCGAAGCCTTCGTAGAAGCGGGTGAAGGAGTTGTGCGACCGGTCGGTGTCGAAGCCGATGAAGGGCCGGCTGCGGTCGATGAAGTACTGGGCCAGCAGGCGCGACGTGACGGACTTGCCGACGCCGCCT
>NZ_CAJYES010000115.1 GCF_913773995.1 uncultured Pseudacidovorax sp. | reverse complement strand
GCCCACAGGCCTTCGTAGCACTCGATGCCCACCAGCCGCAACGCCGGGCTCGCGCCCAGCGCGCGGGCCAGGGTGATGGCCTCCTCCTGCGTGCGGCAGCCTGGAGAAGCGCATGCGCTTTCCGCTGGAAGTGTTCGAGGCCGTGCGCGCCGCCATGCCGGCCGAGGTGCCCGTGTGGGTGCGTGTCTCGGCCACCGACTGGGTCGACGGCGGATGGGATCTGCCCAGCACGGTGGCCTTCGCCGAGGCGCTCAAGGCGCACGGCTGCAGCGCGATCCACGTCTCCAGTGGTGGCGTGTCGCCCCAGCAGAAGATTCCGGTGGGCCCCGGTTACCAGCTCGGCTTCGCCCGCGAGGTCAAGGCGCGCGTCGGCTTGCCGACCCTGGGCGTGGGCCTGATCACCGAGGCGCGCCAGGCCGAGGCGGCCATCGCCGAAGGGCAAGCGGATGCGGTGGCGCTGGCGCGGGCCATGCTGTACGACCCGCGCTGGCCCTGGCATGCCGCGGCCGAACTCGGCGCCCAGGTGAACGCGCCCCGGCAGTACTGGCGCTCACAGCCGCGC
The DNA here is from genome assembly GCF_913773995.1 of uncultured Pseudacidovorax sp. Classification (GTDB taxonomy): domain Bacteria; phylum Pseudomonadota; class Gammaproteobacteria; order Burkholderiales; family Burkholderiaceae_C; genus Xenophilus. Next base: position 4,663 of record NZ_CAJYES010000115.1, on the reverse strand, counting down.
GAGTTCAAGGACCTGTTCGCCGATCTGCGCATCGGCCAGCGCTGAGGCGCAGGCCGGCCGCCGCTCAGCGCGCCAGCGCGTGCATCTCGGCGATCAGGTCCGCCTTGCCCTCGAAGCCGATGCCCGGCAGCGCCGGCAGGTGCACATGGCCGTTGTCCACCTTCACGCCATCGGGAAAGCCGCCGTAGGGCTGGAACAGGTCGGGGTAGCTTTCGTTGCCGCCCAGGCCCAGGCCGGCCGCGATGGCCAGTGACATCTGGTGGCCGCCGTGCGGAATACAGCGGCTGGGTGACCAGCCGTGGTCCTTGAGCATGTCGAGCGTGCGCAGGTACTCGACCAGGCCATAGCTCAGCGCGCAGTCGAACTGCAGCCAGTCGCGGTCGGGCCGCATGCCGCCATGGCGGATCAGGTTGCGTGCGTCCTGCATGGAGAACAGGTTCTCGCCCGTGGCCAGCGCGCCGACATAGGCCTCGCCCAGGCGGGCCTGCAGTTCGTAGTCCAGCGGGTCGCCGGCCTCTTCGTACCAGAAGAGCGGGTACTGCGACAGGGCGCGGCCATAGTCGAGCGCCGTGGCCAGGTCGAAGCGGCCGTTGGCGTCCACGGCCAGTTGCTGGCCGGGCGCCAGCATCTTGAGCACCGCCTCGATGCGCTCGCAGTCCTCGGACAGCGGCGCGCCGCCGATCTTCATCTTGACCACCGAGTAGCCGCGGGCCAGGTAGCCTTCCATCTCCTGCCGCAGGCCATCCAGGCCCTTGCCCGGGTGGTAGTAGCCGCCTGCCGCGTAGACGAAGACGCGCGGGTTGGCCTGACCGTTGCCGTAGCGCTCGGCCAGCAGCTGGAAGAGCGGCTTGCCCTCGATCTTGGCCACGGCGTCCCACACCGCCATGTCGATGGTGCCGACCGCCACCGAGCGCTCGCCGTGGCCGCCGGGCTTCTCGTTGCTCATCATGCAGGCCCAGATGCGGTGCGGGTCGAGGTTGTCGCTCGTCTCGTCGCGCAGGCTGGCCGGGTCGGCCTCCAGCACGCGCGGGATGAAGCGCTCGCGCATCAGCGCGCCCTGGCCATAGCGGCCGTTGGAGTTGAAGCCGTAGCCGATCACCGGCCGCCCGTCGCGGATCACGTCGGTGACCACGGCCACCAGGCTCAGGGTCATCTTCGAGAAGTCGATGTAGGCGTTGCGGATGTTGGATTTGATGGGCCGCGTGGATTCGAGGATGTTGACGATCTTCATGGCGAGCGCGTGGGTGAAAGGTCGAAGAAAAACAAAAGAGCAGGTTCAGCGCGGCAGCGACGAGCCGCCGCAGATGGCGATGTCCTGCCCGGTGATGGCCGCCGCCTGGGGCGAGAGCAGGAAGGTGGCAAGGGCGGCGATTTCCGCCGGCTCGATCAGCCGGCCGATGGGCGGCAGCCGCGGCGCACTGCCGGCGCGGGCCGGGTCCTGCAGCATGCCGGTGGCCGTGGCGGCGGGCGAGATGACGTTGACCGTCACGCCCTGCGCCGCCACCTCGGCGCCCCAGCTGCGGGCCAGCGCCACCAGCGCGGCCTTGGTGGCCGCGTACTGGCTGCGGCCCGGCATGCCCTGCGCTACCCGGCTGCCGATGAAAACGACACGCCCGAGCCCGCGCCCGGCCATGCCGGGCACCAGCGCGTCGGCCAGGCGGCTGGCGGCGTCCACATGCAGGCGCCACATCAGCTCGCCGGCCTCGGCATCGAGCTGGCCCAGCGGGCCGATTCGCAACACGCCGGCCGCATGCACCAGGGCCTGGGCCGCTGGCAGCATGGCGCACAGGCGGGCGATGGCGGTGCCGTCGCGCAGGTCGATGGCGTGGCCCGTGAAGGCGGCATGCACGATCGACGCAGGCGCGGCATCCAGCCCGCTGACCTGCCAGCCGGCATCGAGCAGCGCCATGGCGATGGCACGCCCGATGCCGCTGCTGCTGCCGCTGACCACGGCATGCGGCTGCGCGGTGCTGCCTTCAATCGACACGGATGTTGCCCTCCGTGATGATCTTGCGCGAGCGCTCCATGTCGGCATGCTGGAAGGCGGCGAATTCCTCCGCCGTGCCCGGCGTGAGCAGCAGGCCCTGCGAACCCAGCAGCGTCTTCATCTCTCCCGCCAGGGCCTTGTTGGTCTCGGCATTGAGGCGGCGGGTGATGTCGGCCGGCGTCCCGGCCGGCGCCCACAGGCCGTACCAGCTGTAGAACTCGTAGCCCGGCAGCGTTTCGGCGACGGTCGGCACATCGGGCAGGCTGGCCGCGCGCTGGGCCGAGGTGACGGCCACCACGCGCAGCATGCCGCTCTTGTGGTACTGCAGCGAGCCGAGGATCGGATCGATGAAGCCATCGATCTGCCCGCCGATCAGGTCCTGGAAGGCGGGCGCCGTGCCCTTGTAGGGCACGATCAGGTAGTCCAGGTTGCCGGCGCGACGCAGCAGCTCCGTGGCCAGGTGGCCGGCCGAGCCGATGGAACCCACGGCGAAGGTCATCTTGCCGGGGTTGGACTTGGCGTACGCCATCAGCGAGCGCACGTCGGTGATCGGCAGGTTCTTGTTGACCGCCACTGACAGCGGCGCCTTGGCCACGAGCGCCACCGGCGCGAAGTCGCGCACCACGTCGTAGCGCACCGACTTCATGGTCATGGGCGCCGTGGTGAAGGTCGAGGCGTTGAACAGCAGCGTGTAGCCGTCGTTGCCCGCCTTGGCCACCACCTCGGCGCCGATCGCGCCATTGCCGCCCGGGCGGTTCTCGACCAGGAAGGTCTGGCCCATCTGCTCGCCCAGCTTCTGGGCCAGCATGCGGCCGACCGTGTCGAGCGTGCCGCCGGGCGGGAAGGGGATGATCACCCGCACCACCCGGTTGGGCCAGCCCTGCGCCATCACGGGCGCGGCGGCGGCCAGCGTGGCGGCGCCCAGGGCGCCGTGCAAGAAGCGTCTGCGTTGCAGCATGGTGTTGTCTCCGATGTCGTTGTTCTGAGGAGCCGTGCGGACGGCTCAGCGGCGCAGCAGGCCGGCCTGGCGGCAGGCGGCACGCAGGGCGTCCATCTCCTGCGGGTTGGGCGCCTCGGTGGGCGGGCGCACGGTGGCGCGCTCCAGCACGCCGGCCAGGTACATGCCGGCCTTCATGCGCGCATGGGCCTCGCCCGTGGGCTCGCCGCCGCCGTAGACGGCGTCCTTCAGCGGTGTGATCACGGCCTGGATGGCCATCGCCTTCTTCAGGTCGCCGGCGTTCACCGCGGCCCACAGGTCGATGATGAGCTGCGGGATGAAGGTGGCGAAGCCCACCAGCGCGCCGTCCACGCCCTGCACCATGGAGGCGAGCAGGTACTCGTCGTGGCAGGTCAGGATCGCCTTGGCCGGGTTGGCCTCGCGGATGGCCTGGATGTCGCGGGCGTACTTGTTCATGTCCCGCTGGCCGACCTTGAAGGCCTGCAGATAGGGCAGGCGGGCCAGCTCGGCCAAGAGCTGCGAGCTGTACGAGGCGCGCGTCCAGGCGGGGTAGACGTGGCAGACCAGGTCCAGCTCGGGCGCGGCGCGGTGGATGGCCTCGAAGTACTGCAGCGCATGGCTGGGTGTGAAGCCGAAGCGCAGCCAGTGGTGGGGCGGCATCACGTCCAGCGCGGCGGCGCCGGCGGCCTGCGCGGCGCGCGCATGTTCCGCTGCCTCGGCCAGGCCTTCGCAGACGATGGACGAGATCACCGGCAGCCGGCCGCGCAGCTCGTCGGCCACGATGCGCGTGACCTCGGCCCGCTCGGCGGGGGTGAGCGAGAACACCTCGCCGGTGTGGCCGTTGGTCATCACGGCCACCACGCCTTCATGGCCGGCCAGCCAGCTGGCGAGCTGGCGCAGGGCCGGCTCGTCGATGCGATGGTCGGGGGTGAAGGGGCAGGCGATGGCGGGGATGATCCCCCGATAATTTTCGATGGACGGCATTGCAGGTCTCCGTGCGGTGCGATGGGTGAAGGAAGCGGAGCGGATGATTCCGCGCCGGCCCCCCGACCGTCCAATACTCGAATCGCATACAACTATCGCGGGCCGTGCGGCCCCGCAGGAGACGCGCATGGGCCCGGGCAACCGCCCCCTCGACCTCGACTGGCTGGAAGACTTCGTCGCGCTCGCCGACACCGGCAGCTTCTCGCGCGCGGCCGAGGTGCGGCACATCGCGCAGCCTGCCTTCAGCCGGCATATCCGGTCCCTGGAGGAATGGGTGGGCGTGGAGCTGTGCGACCGCAGCGCCCATCCGGTGGCGCTCACGGCGGCGGGTCAGCGCTTTCTGCCGCTGCTGCGCGGCGTGCTGGCCGGGCTGGAGGCGGCACGCCAGAAGGCGCGCGCGGCGCATGAATCGGCCGCAGCGAGCCTGCGCTTCGCGGCGACCCATGTGCTGTCGCTGACCTGGTTCCCGACCTGGCTGGCCGGGCTGGAGGGGCGGCTGCGCATCGGCCCGGTGCAGACGCTGTCGGACAGCTCCCTGGCCTGCGAGGACCTGGCGCTGCAGCGGCGTGTGCAGTTCGTGCTGTGCCATGGCCATGCCGAGGTGGCGGGCCGGCTGGACGAGGCGCAGCACCCGTGGCTGCGGCTGGATGGCGATGTGCTGCTGCCGCTGTCGGCCCCGGATGCGCAGGGTGGGCCGTTGCATGACCTGGCTGCGGGTGGCCCGCTGCCCGTAC
>NZ_CAJYES010000114.1 GCF_913773995.1 uncultured Pseudacidovorax sp. | reverse complement strand
CTGCGGCTCTGGTGGTGCTGGCCCGCAAGCTCATGCGCGTGGCCTTCTCGCTGTTCAAGCAACAAGCGATGTTCGATGCCCGCCTGGCGGCCACTGTCGCTTGACGAGAACCATAGAACCTCAGGGCGAACGGGTTGGGGACCGGGGTTCGTTTGCAGTGGATCGTCCACTGCCCGTTCGGGCTGAGCTTGTCGAAGCCGGGGTGCATCGGACGGTGCGAAGTTTCGCCCTTCGACACGCTCAGGGCGGACGGATCGAGGGCCGTCGGGCACGTCAGACGCAGGGCGAACGGGTGGGGCGGTCGGCGGCGCTTGCAGACTCATGCCGCCGCCTCGAAGCCGCCCAGCGCGCTGCGCAGGTTGGGCCCCAGGTCGGGCGACAGGTAGCCGCCTTCCTGCACCAGCACGGTGGGCACGCCCAGCCGGGCGATCTCGCCGGTGATGCGGGCAAAGCCCTCGGTGCTGACGGCCAGCGCCCGGTAGGGATCGTGCTCGTGGGCGTCCAGCCCCAGCGCCACCACGACGGCGCCCGGCGCATAGGCGCGCACCGTGTCGAGGGCATGCCGCAGGGCGACGAGGTAGGCCTCGGTGTCGGTGCCGCGGGCCAGCGGCACATTCAGGTTGAAGCCCAGCCCATCGCCCTCGCCATGCTCGTGCGCATGGCCGGTGAAGAAGGGCGTGCAGAAGTGCGGGTCGCCATGCAGGGAAACAGTGAGCACGTCGCGCCGCCGCCAGAAGATGCCCTGCGTGCCGTTGCCGTGGTGCACGTCCACGTCGACGATGGCCACGCGGTCGAAGCGTTGGCGCAGGTGCTGGGCGGCGATGGCGGCGTTGTTGAGGTAGGTGAAGCCGTTCGCCCGGTCGGCATAAGCATGGTGGCCGGGTGGGCGGCACAGGGCATAGGCAGCGCGCTCGCCGTCCAGCACCAGCTGGGCCGCATGCGTGGCCGTGTGGGCGGACCATACGGCGGCCTCCCAGGTGTGCTGTCCCACCGAGCAGGCCATGTCGCCCAGGTGGTAGCCGGCCTGGCCGACCAGGCTGTCCGGGTAGGTGAAGGGCTGGCCCGGAAAGGGATGCACGTTCGGGATCACCTCGAAGGAGGGATCGTCCAGCTCCTGCCAGCGCGCCCAGGCCGTCTCCAGAAAACGCAGGTACTGCGGCGTGTGGATGGCCGCACGCGGGCCGGCCCCGTGGTCGTCGGGCGTCATGACCTCGTGGCCCTGCTCGCACGCGGCCTGCAGCAGCAGGTGGGCGCGCTCGGGCTGCTCGTTGCTGCGCTTGAACTTGCCGCGCACGATGAACTGCTGCGGATCGTGGCCGACGTGGCGGTCGCTGTAGATGACTTTCATTGGGCAGGCGGGACGTCGGTGCGAGGAAGGCGATGAAGGAAAGGGCTCAGCGCGTGGCCAGCCGTAGCCGCGCGACATGCTCGCGCGCGTCTTCGAGGTGGAAGCGAAGCGCCTGCTCCACGGCCGGCGCGTCGCGGCGGCGCAAGGCGTCGGCGATGGGGCCGTGGGTCTGGGCCAGCGAGGCCGGGTCGCCGTAGCTGTCCTCGGTCAGCGCGAGGAACATGCGCACCTCGTTGACCATGTTGGCGAACAGCTGCTGCAGGTAGTCGTTGCCCGAAAGCGCGCAGAGCGCGGCGTGGAAGTCCAGGTCCAGCGCGACGCGCTCGGCCTGGCTCAGCGTCGCGGCGCGGGCGACCATGTCGTCGACGCGGGCGGCCATGGCGTCGAGCTGCGCATCACTGGCATGGCGGCAGGCCAGCGTGGCGCCCATCACCTCCAGCGTGGTGCGCACCGCGTAGAGGTCGTCGATCTGCTTGGTGCTGACGGTGCGCACGGTGAAGCCGTGGCGCGGGCGCGAGACGAGCAGGCCCAGGCTTTCGAGCCGGCGCGCCGCCTCGCGCACCGGGGCGCGGCTCACGCCCATCTGGCGGGCCAGTTCGGCCTCGACCACGCGGTCGCCGGGGCCGATGCGGCCTTCGAGGATGGCCCGTTGCAGCTCGGCCTGGATCAGCCCGACCAGGTCGGGCGCCTGGATCGAGGCGAAGGCGGGTGCGGATGTGGGCAGGGCGGCGTTCACGCGGTCTCCGGATGTCGTTGTCGTGGCGTTGCGGTGGATCGTGCCAGATACACACCGGCCGCCGCGATGCAGGCCATGCCCGCCATCGCCAGACCGTCCGGCGGGCGCTGGAACCAGAAGGCGCTGATCAGCACCGCCAGCAGCAACTGCACATAGTTGAGCGGCGCCAGCGTCGAGGCCTGGGTGCGGCGGAAGGCCGCCAGCAGCAGCAACTGCGCGCCGCCGCTGGCCAGGCCGCCGCTCATCAGCATCAGTGCCTCGGGCCAGGGCGGGATCTCGACGCCTTGCGCAAGCGCCGCCAGCACCAGCGTGACCCCCAGGCAGACGAAGGCCGTGTGCGCGAACTGCACCGGCGCCGGCACCAGCCCCGACAGCCGGCGGGTGAAGACCTGGAACAGCGCATAGCCGGTGGCCGACACCGCCATGAGCAGCGTGCCGACCAGCGGCAGGTCGTGGCCCGGCCGCACGATCAGCAGCATGCCGGCGAAGCCGCCGATCACCGCCAGCCATTGCGCGCGGCGCACGCGCTCGCCCAGCAGGGCGGGCGCCAGCGCCACCATCAGCAGCGGCGCCGTGAAGTAGATGGCGGTGGCCTCGGCGAGCGGCATGGTCACCAGCGCGGTCATGAAGCAGGTGGCGACCAGGGCCAGCATGCCGCTGCGTGCCAGCAGCAGGCCCTGGTGCGGCTGGCGCCAGAAGCGCAGCTGGCCATGCCGCAGCAGCAGCCCCAGGCCGAGCGTGCTGATGCAGACATAGCGCGACAGGTTCATGACCACCGGCGAATGGGTGGCCACCATCTGCTTCGCAAAGGCGTCGTAGAAGGCGAAGAGCAGCAGCGCGCCCAGGAAGAGCAGCACGCCCGCGCCGGGCCCGTGACGCCAGTCGGGCAATGGGGGCGCGGCCGTGCGCAGTGCGCTCATCGGCCGATCCCCGATGCCGCTTGCGGTGCGGGCGTGAAACAGCGGCGACGGGCGCGCGCCGCCTTCACGGCTGAAGCCCCGCCAGCAGTGCCGCCAGCCCGGCGCCCAGCGCCTCGACCATGTAGCCGCCTTCCTGCACGATCACCGCGCCGTCGGCGAGCGCCTGCGCGCGCTGGCCTTGCCGACGGTGATCGTGCAGGAAGGCGTCGAAGTCCAGGCGCAGCACGCTGATCGGGTCGTCGCGGTAGGTATCGAAGCCCATGGGCAGCACCAGCGCCTTCGGCGCGAAGCGCTCGATGGCCGTCACGGCCTCATCCAGCGCCGCGATGAACTCGGCATTGCCGCTGCCATGGGCCAGAGGCAGGTTGAGGTTGAAGCCCTCGCCCGGCCCGGCGCCGCGCTCGTGCGCATAGCCGGTGTAGAAGGGAAAGTAGCCGGCGGGATCGGCATGCGTCGAGACGGTCAGCACCTCGGCGCTGGCATAGAAGATGTTCTGCGTGCCGTCGCCATGGTGGGCGTCCACGTCCAGCACGGCCACCTTACCGAAGCGCTGGCGCAGCGCCTCGGCCGCCACGGCGCTGTTGTTGACGTAGCAGAAGCCGCTGGCGCGGTCGTGGTGCGCATGGTGGCCCGAGGGCCGGCACAGCGCATAGGCCAGCCGCTCGCCACCGGCCACGGCCATGGCCGCCGCATGCGCGGTGTGGGCCGAGCGCAGGATGGATCGCCAGCTGTCCGGCCCCAGCGGCGAGGCGAGGTCGCCGACGTAGTAGCCGGTCTGCGCCAGCAGCGAGGGGCTGGGGCAGGGCGGGCGGCGCTCGCCCGGCGCGACGCCGTAGTAGGGCGACAGGTTGGGCAGGACCTCGATGCCGGGCTCCAGGCCCGGGCGACCCAGCTTCTGCCAGCCTTCGTAGGCGCCGGCCAGGTAGTCCAGGTAGTGCGGCGCATGCACGGCCTCCAGCGGCGCGCGGCCCGCATCGGGCGGCGAATGCACGGGGATGCCGTGCGCCAGCAGCGTGGCCTGCAGCGCCTCGGCGCGGGCGGGAAGGTCGGCCGGCTTGTGGATGCGGCCGATGCGCATGTACTGCTGCGGCTGGTGCAGCAGCTGGTCGGGGCAGAAGAAGGCCTGCATCGTGGTCGTCCCGCTCAGAGCGTCTTCTCGAAGCGGTCGAGCGCGCGGCCCAGGCGCGCGAACATCTCGTCCATCTCGGCCGACGTGATGATGAGCGGCGGGCACAGGGCCACGGTGTCGCCCATGGCGCGCACGATCAGGCCTTCCTCCAGCGCGTACTGCGCCACCTGGTAGCCAGCCTTCAGGGCCGGGTCGAAGGGCGTGCGTGCGGGGCCGTCGGCCATCAGCTCCAGCGCGCCGATCAGGCCCACGGCGCGCATGTTGCCGACGATGCGGCGCTCGGCCTGCACGGCCAGACCCTGCGCGAAGCGCGGCGCGAGGGCACGGGTGTGCGCCAGGATGCCTTCCTCCTCGTAGACCTTGAGCGTCTCCAGCGCCACGGCCGCGGCCACGGGATGGCCCGAATAGGTGTAGCCGTGGCCGAAGGTGCCGATGCGGCCGCTGTTGGTGGCCATGGCGTCGTGGATCTGCTGCGACACCATCACTGCCGAGATCGGCACGTAGGCAGACGACAGCGACTTGGCGCAGGTGAGGATGTCCGGCCGCATGCCGAAGGTGGTGGAGCCGAACATCTCGCCCGTGCGGCCGAAGCCGCAGATCACCTCGTCGGCCACCAGCAGCACGTCGTACTTGCGCAGCACGGCCTGGATCTTCTCGAAGTAGGTGGGCGGCGGCACGATCACGCCGCCCGCACCCATCACCGGTTCGGCGAAGAAGGCAGCCACCGTGTCGGGGCCTTCGTTCAGGATCAGCTGCTCCAGCTCGTCGGCGCGCCGGGTGGCGAAGTCCTCGGCCGATTCGCCCGGCAGCGCATCGCGGTAGTGGTGCGGGCTGCCGGTGCGCAGGATGCGGGCGATGGGCAGGTCGAAGTCCGAATGGTTGGCCGCCAGGCCGCCCAGGCTGGCCGAGGCCACCGTCACGCCGTGGTAGGCGCGGTCGCGGGCGATGATCTTCTTCTTGGCCGGCCTGCCGATGGCGTTGAAGTAGTACCAGATCATCTTCACCGCCGAGTCGTTGGCCTCGGAGCCCGAGTTGGCGAAGAACACCCGCGCCATCGGCACCGGCGCCAGGGCCAGCAGCCGCTCGGCCAGCTGCGCCGCGGCTGGATTGCTGCGGTGGTTGAAGGTGTGGTAGTAGGGCAGCGTCTTCAGCGCATCGATGCCCGCCTGCACCAGCCGCGGATGGCTGAAGCCCAGCGAGGCGCACCACAGGCCCGACATGCCTTCGATGTAGCGGCGGCCGGCTTCGTCCTCCACATGGATGCCGTCGCCGCGGGTGATGAGCAGCGGCTCCACCTGGCCGTGGGTGGCGAGGTTGGTGTACGAGTGCAGGTGGGCCGCGACGTCGGCGGCGGCATCGGGGGTGCGTGCGTTCATGGTCGGAATTCCGATGTTCAGTAGCCTCGGTGGAGATCAACGGCGACCTGGGCAGCCTGGCCGGCGCGGATGCGTTCCAGGTTCAGGCGGGTCTGCCGCGCGATGACGGCCGGCTGGGTGCGGGTGGCGATGTGGGGCGTGACGAGGATGCGCGGGTCGCGCCAGAAGGCATGCCCGGCCGGCAGCGGCTCCTGCACGAAGGCGTCGAGCGTGGCGGCGCCCAGGTGGCCGGCGTCCAGCGCCGGGATCAGGTCGGCCTCGACCAGGTGGGCACCGCGGCCCACGTTGATCAGGTGCGCGCCGCGTGGCAGTTGCGCGAAGAGATCGCGGTCAAGGATGCCGGTGGTCTCGTCGGTGAGCGGCAGCAGGCACACCAGCGTGTCGCAGCATGACAGGAACTCGGCCTGCTGCGCCTGCCCGTGGAAGCAGTCCAAGCCCTCCGGCACCTCGCGCGGGCTGCGGCTCCAGCCGCGCACGCTGTAGCCCAGCGCCATCAGCGCGCGGGCGCAGACCAGGCCCAGCGTGCCCAGGCCGGCGATGCCGACGCGGTGCGCGCGCGGCGGCTCGATGGGCGCTTCTTCCCAGCGACCGGCGGCGGCGCTGGCCAGGTAGCGGCCCATGTGGCGCTGGCCGTGAATGACGGCCCAGGTCACATAGGCGGCCATGCCCGAAGCCATGTCGGTGTCGACGATACGGCACACCGGCACAGGCGGCAGTTCGGCATCGGCCGTGAGGTGGTCGATGCCGGCGCCCACGGACTGGATGAGTGCGAGATTGGGCATGCGCGCCATCAGGCCGGCGGGCGGGCACCAGCAGACGGCGGCATCGATGGCGTCCAGCGGGCCCAGGTCGGCCATGGTGCGCAGATCGGCATCGGGAAATTCCGCGCGGAAAGCCGGCAGCAGGTAGCCGAGGTCCAGGTTGGCGCTGAGGAAGGCGAGGGTGGTCAACGCGAAGTGTCCTTTTCAGCCGTGAGGCGGGGCACCGCCTCGATCAGCATGCGGGTGTAGGGATGCTGCGGATCGGTCAGCACCTGTGCGGCCGCACCGTATTCGACGACGGCGCCGCGCTGCATGACGGCGATGTGGTCGCACATCTCGCCGGCCACGCGCAGGTCGTGGGTGATGAACACCATCGCCAGCTTGAAGCGCTCGCGTACCTCGGCGAAGAGCTGCAGCACCTGCGCCTGCACCGATACGTCCAGCGCCGACACGGGTTCGTCGGCCACCAGCAGCTCCGGCTCCATGGCCAGGGCGCGTGCGATGCCGATGCGCTGGCGCTGGCCGCCGCTGAATTCGTGCGGATAGCGCTCGGCCGCCTCGGGCCCAAGGCCCACCAGGCGCAGCAGCTCCAGCGCGCGGGCCATGGCCTCGGCCTTGGGCACGCCCTGGGCGATGGGCCCGGCCGCCAGCGTGGGGCCAATGCGGTGGCGCGGGTTGAGCGAGGCATACGGGTCCTGGAAGACCATCTGCACCTTGCCCTGTGTCTGCCGGCGCATGGCTGCGCCGGAGAGGAGGCTCTTGCCCTTGAACAGGATGCGCCCGCTGTCGAAGGGTTCCAGCCCCACGATGCAGCGCCCGACAGTGGATTTGCCCGAGCCCGATTCGCCCACCAGCCCCAGCGTCTCGCCGCGGCGCAGCTGGAAGCCGATGCCTTTGGCGGCCTCGACCCGGCGGCCCTTGCTGAAGAAGCCGCCGCCGCTCACATAGGTCTTGCGCAGGTCCTGGACCTGCAGCACGTAGTCCTCCTGTGTGTCGGCGGCAGGCTCGCGCAGGCGGCCTTGCGGAATGGCTGCGATCAGCTTGCGGGTGTAGTCGTGCTTCGGGTGCATCAGCACCTCGTGCGCCAGGCCGGATTCGACGGCCACGCCGGTCTGCATCACCACCACGTGGTCGGCGATCTCGGAGACCACGCCGAAGTCGTGCGTGATGAAGAGCAGAGCCGTGCCCTTGCGCTGCTGCAGTTCGCGCATCAGCGTGAGGATCTGCGCCTGCGTGGTCACGTCCAGCGCCGTGGTCGGCTCGTCGGCGATCAGCAGGCGCGGCTCCAGCAGCAGTGCGCAGGCGATCATCACCCGCTGGCGCTGACCGCCCGAAAGCCGGAAGGGATAGCTGTCGGCCAACAGTTCGGGGTCGGGCAGGCCCACGTCGGCCAGCGCGGCCACGATGCGGCGGCGCTTCTCCGCGGCAGGCAGCGTGAGGTGCGAATCGAAGACTTCGGCGAGCTGATCGCCGATGCGCATCACCGGGTTGAGCGCGGTCATCGGCTCCTGGAACACCATGCCGATGCGGCGGCCGCGCAGCTCGCGCATCTGGGCCTCGGTCAGCGTGAGCAGGTCGGTGCCCTCGAAGAGGATGCGACCGGCCACTGGCGCCACATGCGGCCTGGGCAGCAGGCCCATGATGGCGTTGGCGATCATCGACTTGCCGGAGCCTGATTCGCCCACCACGCACAGCGTGCGGCCGGGCAGCAGGTCGAAGCTGGCGCCCTTTACGGCCAGCGCGCGGTCGCCATCGGCGGGCAGGCAGATGTCCAGGCCCTCGACGCGCAGCACCGCGTCCTCGGCCTCGTGTTCGGGCAGCGGCTTGAGCAGGGCGTTCATCGGGTGCGGCCTCCCAGCCGGGTGTTGAGTCCGTCGTTCAGGCCTTCGCCCACCAGGTTCAGCGCCAGCACGGTCAGCACGATGGCCACGCCGGGAAAGACCGCCATCCACCAGGCCTGGCGCAGCACGGTGCGCGCAGTGCCCACCATGTAGCCCCAGCTCATCTGGTTGGGGTCGCCCAGGCCCATGAAGCTCAGGCTGCTCTCCAGCAGGATGGCCGAGGCGATCATCAGCGAGGCCATCACCACGATGGGCGAGGTGGCGTTGGGCAGGATCTGCGTGAGGATGATGCGCGGCGTGGACTGGCCCGCCAACTGCGCCGCCGCCACGAAGTCGCGCTGGCGCAGCGTGAGGAATTCGCCGCGCACCAGCCGCGCCACCGGCGGCCAGGACACCAGCGCGATGGCCGTCACGATGGAGCCCACCGAGGGCTGGAAGATGGCCACCAGCACCAGGGCCAGCGCAAAGCTGGGCACGGCCTGGAACAGCTCGGTGAAGCGCATCAGCGCCGCGTCGATCCAGCCGCCGAAGTAGCCGGCGACGGCGCCCAGGCCCACGCCGATCAGCAGCGACACCACGGTGGAGACCACGCCGATCAGCAGCGAGATGCGCGCACCGCGCACCACACCCGAGAAGATGTCGCGGCCCATGGTGTCGGTGCCCATCAGGAAGCCGGCCTCCTGCCCGGGCCGCAGGAAGGGCGACTGCACCATGTCCCAGGGATCGTTGGTGGCCAGCAGCGGGCCGAAGGCCACCATCAGTGCCAGCAGGGCCAGCACCACCAGGCCGAAGACCGCGCCCTTGTTGCGGCAGAAGCGCCGCCAGAAACCGGAGTTGTTCATTGCCGTGGGCTCCTCGTCGGCATCACAACCGGATGCGGGGGTCGACCAGGGTGTAGACCAGGTCGGTGATCAGGTTGAACAGGATGGCCATGGCGGCCGTCACCAGGAAGCAGCCCAGCAGCAGGTTGTAGTCGCGCTGCAGCAGGGCATCGAACATCAGGCGGCCGATGCCGGGCCAGGCGAAGACGGTCTCGGTGAGCACCGCGCCGCCGATCATGCTGCCGGCCTGGATGCCCGCCAGCGTGACCACCGGCAGCAACGCGTTGCGCAGGATGTGCGCGCGCTGGATGCGGCCGGGCTTCACGCCCTTGGCGCGGGCCGTCTTCACGAAATCCATCTGCGCGACTTCGAGCATGGAGGCGCGCGTCATGCGGGCATACACGGCCATGAAGAACAGCGCCAGCGTCAGCGAAGGCAGCACCAGGTGCTGCGCGATGTCCCAGGCCAGGGCCAGGCCTGAGAGGCCCGAGCCCACCGTCATGTAGCCGAAGCCCGGCAGCCAGTCCATCTGCACGGTAAAGAGCAGCACGGCCATCATGGCCAGCCAGTACAGCGGCGTGGCATAGAACACCAGCGCCACCACCGTGATCGCACTGTCGAGCCAGGAGCCCGCCTTGCGCGCCGCCAGCGCGCCCAGCACCACGCCGAAGATCAGCGACAGCACGAAGGCGCTGCCGGTGAGCAGCAGCGTAGCCGGCAGCCGGTCGGCAATGAGCTTGGCCACCGGCTGCTGCTGCCGGTACGAGAAGCCCAGGTCCAGCCGCACGACATGGCCGAGGTAGGTGGCCAGTTGCGTGCCAAGCGGCTGGTCCAGCCCGAATTCGCGGCGCAGCTGGTCGACGAACTGCTGGTCGGAGGCGCCGGCCTCGCCGGCCATCACCGACACCGGATCGCCCGGCGCCGCACGCACCAGCATGAAGTTGACGGTGGCGATCAGCACCAGGGCCACGAGGCCCTGCGCCACCCGGGTGAGCATGAACTGCAGGCGTTTCATGGGTGCGTGCGCGGCGTGGTCAGGCGATGGAGGCGCGGCCCAGGCTGTCGTTCAGGCCGATGCCCGAGCTCACCGGGTTCTTCACCTTGCTGCGGTAGAGCGTGGGGAAGTTGATCTCGTGCAGCCAGGCCACGGGCGCTTCCTCCAGCAGCAGCTTCTGCACTTCGAGGTAGATGGCCTTGCGCTTCTCGGGGTCGGCTGCGACGGCACCGGCGGCGAACAGCTCGTCCACCTTGGGGTTGGAGTAACCCTCGACGTTGTTGAAGGGCGAGCCCTTGGCGATGTTGCTGGTGGTGTAGTTGCGGGCCACGCCCAGGGCCGGGTCGCCGTACTGGTAGACATAGGTGAAGGCAAGGTCGTAGTCCCATTCGTTGAGGCGCTGGTTCCAGCCGGCCACGTCGGTGGGCGTCATCTCGATCTTGATGCCGGCCTGGCCCAGGTGCTGGCGCACCATCTCGGCCTGGCGCTGCCAGGTCTCGCCGTAAGGCAGGGGCAGCAGGCGCAGCGTCTCGCCCTTGTAGCCGGCCTCTTCGAGCAGCTTCTTGGCCTTGGCGATGTCACGCGGGTACTTGGGCACGTCATCGCTGTAGAACTTGATGTTGCTGTTGAAGGGCCCGGTCGCGGCCTTGGCGTAGCCCTGCCAGGCCACCTTGGCGATGGCGTCGCGGTCGATGGCATGCATCACCGCCTGGCGGAACTTGACCCTGTCCATCGGTGCCTTGCGGTTGTTGATCCATAGCCAGGAATGGGGCGCGAAGAACTCCCAGCCCTTGGTCGTGACCTCCACGCCGGGCAGCTTGGCCAGGCGTGCCACGTCGAAGTACTCCACCGAGCCGCCTGGCGCGATGTCGATCTTTCCGGATTCGAAGGCCGCGGCGCGCGAGGCCGCGTCGGGGATGACGTGGAAGTACACGTTCTCCACCTTCGGCGTGCCCGGCTGGTGGTACTGCTCGTTGGCCACCAGCTGGATGTACGAGCCCTTGACCCATTCCTTGAACTTGAGCGGGCCGGTGCCGATGGGCGTGGCATTGGCCGGGTTGGTGAGGAAGTCGGTGCCGTCGTAGATGTGCTTCGGGATCATCGGCATGGTGCCGGTCTCGAAGATGCCCATGAAGGGGCCGAAGGGCTGCTTGAGGGTGAACTCCACCGTCAGCGGGTCCAGCGCCTTGATGGTGTCGATCTGCTGCAAGCTGGCGCGGAAGCGCGCATGGGTCTTGCGCAGGAAGACGTCGGCCGAGAACACCACGTCGGCCGAGGTGAAGGGCTTGCCGTCGTGCCACTTCACGTTGGGCTTGAGCTTGAAGATGTAGACCGTGCCTTCCTTGTTGGCCGTCCACGAGGTGGCCAGCAGCGGCTGCGGATTGAGCTTCTCGTCGTAGCGCAGCAGGCCTTCGTAGATGTTGCCGGCGATCATCTGCGTGGGACCGTTCTGCACGATGCCCAGCATCAGGCCCGGCGGCTCGGGTTGCACCAGCACGTTGATCGTGCCGCTCTTCTTTTCCTGCGCCAGCAGGTGCAGCGGCACGCCCGCGATGGAGACGCCCAGGCCGGTGGCGCCCAGTTGGATGAGTCGACGACGTTGCATGTCAGGCTTCCTTTCAGTCAGCGCAAGTTGGCGTAAGTGGGGATGGGGATCAGTCGCGGAAGGAGGCAGCGGCCGTGGGCTGCTCCAGCCGCTGCAGCAGGGCGCGCCATTCGCGTGCATCGGGGTCGGTGGCGCCGGGCAGGCGGTTGCTGTCACCGCTCTCGTACTGGCGAGCCGTGAGTTCGCAGACTTCCTCAGGCACGGGGTGGATTGGCTGGCCGCTGGCCTGGATGGCCAGTTGCACGCGGCAGGCGCGCTCCAGGTTGTGCATGAGGATGAAGGCCTCGGCGACCGTGCGGCCCAACGTCACCAGACCGTGGTTGCGCAGGATCAGCACGCGGGCCGTGGGCCCCAGGTCGGCGATCAGGCGCTCGCGCTCCCCATGGTCGAGCGCGATGCCTTCGAAGTCGTGGTAGACGACCCGGTTGTGGAACTGAAGCGCCCACTGGTTGCAGGGCTGCAGTCCGCAGGCGAGCGACGAGATGGCCACGCCGGCCACGGTGTGCGTGTGGAGCACGCACATCGCGTCGTGCCGCGCCATGTGCACCGCGCTGTGGATCGTGAAGCCGGCCGGGTTCACGTCGTAGGGGGAAGGCTCGAGGATGCGGCCCTCGGTGTCGATCTTGACCAGCGACGAGGCAGTGATGTCCCGGAACAGCATGCCGAAGGGGTTGATCAGAAACTCGCCTTCGGTGCCCGGCACCCGCGCGGAGATGTGCGTATAGATGCTGTCCTCCATGCCGTAATGCGCCACCAACCGGTAGGCGGCGGCGAGGTCCTTGCGCACTTGGCGCTCGGCATCGGAGTAGGTCTTGGAAGGCAGGTCCTGCATCAGCATGGCGTCGTTCCGTTCAATCTGTCAGCTGTCGACAGATGACATTACGCACGATGCGTGCCAGATTGCAATTCCTTGATTTCCCTCAGTGCGCACACGAAAAGCCTGGCTTTTTCGGGTTGCGTTGGGGCGCCGTGGTGCGTCAGCGCACCTGCAAGAAGCGGACGCACCAATGAAAAACGCCGCGCAGTGCGCGGCGTTGTGAGGCGAGGCCGAGACCGGCGGATCAGCCGCCGCGGCGCATCATGTCGAAGAACTCGACGTTGGTCTTGGTGGCCTTCATGCTCTTGAGCACCATCTCCATGGACTCGATCTCGTCCATGTTGTACATGAACTGGCGCAGGATGCGGGTCTTCTGCAGCACCTCGGGCGCCAGCAGCAGCTCTTCGCGGCGGGTGCCCGAGCGGTTGAGCTGGATCGAGGGGAACACGCGCTTCTCGTACAGCCGGCGGTCAAGGTGGATCTCGCAGTTGCCGGTGCCCTTGAACTCTTCGAAGATCACTTCGTCCATGCGGCTGCCGGTGTCGACCAGCGCGGTGCCGATGATGGTCAGCGAGCCGCCTTCTTCCACGTTGCGAGCCGCGCCCAGGAAGCGCTTGGGCCGTTGCAGCGCGTTGGCGTCCACGCCGCCGGTCAGCACCTTGCCGGAGGAGGGCACCACGTTGTTGTAGGCACGGGCCAGACGGGTGATGGAATCCAGCAGGATCACCACGTCCTTCTTGAGCTCAACCAGGCGCTTGGCGCGCTCGATCACCATCTCGGCCACGTGCACGTGGCGGGCGGCGGGCTCGTCGAAGGTGGAGGCGATCACCTCGGCCTTGACCGAGCGCTGCATCTCGGTCACTTCTTCCGGCCGCTCGTCGACGAGCAGCACCATCATGTGGATCTCGGGGTAGTTGGCGGCGATGGCGTGGGCGATGTGCTGCATCATCACCGTCTTGCCGCTCTTGGGCGGTGCCACCAGCAGTGCGCGCTGGCCCTTGCCGATGGGGGCGATGATGTCGATCACGCGGCCGGTGATGTTCTCTTCGCTTTTGAAGTTGTCGCGCTCCAACTTCATCTGCTCCTTGGGAAACAGCGGCGTGAGGTTCTCGAACATCACCTTGTGCTTGTTCGCCTCGGGCGCGCCGTCATTCACCTTGTCCAGCTTGGTCAGCGCGAAGTAGCGCTCGCCGTCCTTGGGAATGCGCACCTCGCCCTCGATCATGTCGCCGGTGTGCAGGTTGAAGCGGCGCACCTGGCTGGGGCTGATGTAGATGTCGTCGGTGCTGGCCGTGAAGCTGGTGTCGGGGCTGCGCAGAAAGCCGAAGCCGTCCGGCAGTATCTCCAGCACGCCGTCCGCAAACACCTGCTCGCCGGCCTTCGCCCGCTTCTTGATGATGGCGAACATCAGCTCCTGCTTGCGCATGCGGCCGACGTTTTCGATCTCGAGCGCTTCGGCCTGCTTCAGGAGTTCGGAGACGTGCAGTGCCTTGAGTTCGTTCAGGTGCATGGAATGGCCCCGCGGGCGGAGATGCTTGGTGACGGTGGGAGAGGAGGGGGGCTTGCGTCAGGGCGAGAGAGCTGCCCCGGAAGCCTTGGACTCGAACCGTGCCCTTGTGTTGGGGCCGGCGAATGGCAGGAATTATGACAGGAAAAAACAAAGGCCGGCGCAGGGATGCGTCGGCCTTTTCACGCGAAGCCCGGAAGGCTCAGGCGAGTTGCTGATCGATGAAGGCGGTGAGTTGCGCCTTGCTCATCGCGCCGACCTTGGTGGCGGCGAGCTGACCGTTCTTGAACAGCATCAGCGTGGGGATGCCGCGGATGCCGAACTTGGCGGGAATGTCGCGGTTCTCGTCCACGTTCATCTTGGCGATCTGCAGCTTGCCGTCGTAGGTGTTGGACACCTCGTCCAGAATGGGCGCGATCATCTTGCAGGGGCCGCACCATTCGGCCCAGTAGTCGACCAGCACGGGCTTGTCGGACTGCAGGACGTCGGCTTCGAAGGAAGAGTCGGAGATGTGCTTGATGAGTTCGCTGGCCATGATGTCTGCCTTGCTACTTACACGGTGAAGGGGATGCTCGCGAGGAGCGGCGAAGGGTTGATTTCATTGTGACAGAAAGCCCTCTGCGGCGCGGCAGCCTGCGGCTATGCCGCCGATAGCCGAAGCCCCGCCGACGCGACAATGCCGCCAATGACCAAGCTTTCGAATGTGGCCGTGATCGGCGGCGGCCCGGCCGGCCTGATGGCGGCCGAACGCCTCTTCGCCGCAGGCTGCACCGTCGACCTGTACGACGCCATGCCGTCCGTCGGCCGCAAATTCCTGCTCGCCGGCCGTGGCGGCCTCAACCTCACCCATTCCGAACCCTTCGAGGCTTTTGCCGCCCGCTACGGCGAGCGCCGCGCGCAGGTCGAGCCGCTGCTGCGCCGCTTCGATGCCGATGCGCTGCGTGCCTGGGTGCACGCACTGGGCATCGAGACCTTTGTCGGCACCTCGGGGCGCGTCTTTCCGCGCGAGATGAAGGCCGCCCCCCTGCTGCGCGCCTGGCTGCACCGGCTGCGCGCGAATGGCGTCCGGCTGCACATGCGCCATCGCTGGACCGGTTGGGACGCCGGCGGTGCGCTGCGCTTCGACACGCCCCAGGGCGAGCTGGTGAAGCGTGCGGATGCACTCATCCTGGCCTGTGGCGGCGCCAGCTGGCCACGGCTGGGATCGGACGGTGCGTGGGTCGGTCCGCTGCGCGCGCGCGGGGTCGCCGCCCGTCCGCTGCAGCCGGCCAACTGCGGTTTCGACGTGGCCTGGACGCCTTTCTTTGCCGAGCGCTTCGCTGGCCAGCCGCTCAAGTCGGTCGTGCTCGACGTCCGTGACCAAAAGGGGCAGCACTTCCGCCGCAAGGGCGAGTTCGTCGTGACGTCCACGGGCGTGGAAGGCAGCCTGGTCTATGCCGCCTCGGCCCTGCTGCGCGACGAGATTGCGGTCACCGGCCGGGCGACCGCCACGCTGGACCTTCTGCCCGACTGGACGCCCGAGCGCGTGCTGGCTGCGGTGGCCCATCCGCGCGGCAGCCGCTCCATGGGCAGCCATCTCAAGAGCCGGCTCAACCTCGATGCCGTGCGCTCCGCGC
The DNA here is from genome assembly GCF_913773995.1 of uncultured Pseudacidovorax sp. Lineage (GTDB taxonomy): Bacteria > Pseudomonadota > Gammaproteobacteria > Burkholderiales > Burkholderiaceae_C > Xenophilus. The sequence goes on along the minus strand of NZ_CAJYES010000114.1, from coordinate 6,995 downwards.
TGCTGCACGAGGTACTCGACAAGGCGGCCATGCAGGAGGCCGCCCGCGTGGCCGCGACGCTGAAGGCCCTGCCGCTGACCCTGCTGCGCCCACGCCCGATCGACGAGGCCATCAGCACCGCCGGCGGCGTCCGCTTCGAGGACCTGGACGAAGGCCTGATGTTGCGCGCGCTGCCCGGCGTCTTCTGCGCTGGCGAGATGCTGGACTGGGAGGCCCCCACCGGCGGTTACCTGCTCAACGCCTGCATGGCCAGCGGACTCGTGGCGGGAGAAGGCGCCTCGGCCTGGTTGAAGCGCGAGACCTGATCTCCGCGTCCGCCCTCCGGCGGGCGTCTCGAGCACTCAGATGAGGCGGTTGCGGATCGCGTAGGCCGTCAGGGCGGCGTCGTTATTCAGGTGCAACTTCTCGCGCACCCGCATGCGGTAGACGTTGACCGTCTTCGGGCTGAGCATGAACTCGCGCGCGATGTCCGCCATGGTTTTGCCCGAGGCGATGCGCACCAGCGTCTCCAGTTCGCGGTTCGACAGCAGTTGGTGCGGCGCGGCCTCGGCGTCGGGGCGGGCCACGGTGTCGGCCAGCAACTGCGTGGCCTCGGGGCTGAGGTACTTCTGGCCCTGACCCACCATCCGCACGGCCGTGACCAGCAGGCGCGGGTCCGAGGCCTTCGACAGGAAGCCATAGGCGCCGGCACGCAGGCAGCGCACCGCGTACTGCTGCTCCGGCTCGCCGGAATAGATCAGCACCTTGACCGTCGAGCCGGCCTCCACCAGATCGGCCAGCACGTCCAGCCCGCTGCGGCCGGGCAGGGCCAGGGCGAGCAGCAGCACGTCGCACTGGGTGGTGCGCAGCATCCGCTTGAGCTCCTCGGCGCTGGCTGCCTCGCCGCTGAGTCGCACATCCACCGCCTCCGCCAGGAATTCGCGGATGCCGCGGCGCACGACACCGAACGGGTCGCAGGTGATGACATGGATCATGAGCGCCCTCGAACGGTGGGCGACAGCAGGCGCACGCGGCACCGGCAGCAGCAAATCATGGCGATGGTCCGACGGCTGGAAATGCCGTCTAAATGTTAATTTTGGTTAACCGCCAATGATATTCAGAAGCCGCCGTCAGGAGCGAGCGCGGGCGAGCAGGCGCCGTCGGGCCTGCTCGATGTTGTGGCGCAATGCGTACAGCTCTTCGGCATAGGACAGCGGCACCGTCACCTTGTTGGCGACGCGGTCCAGTTCGTCCAGCTCGTCCAGCAGGGCGTCGCGCGCTCCGGGATCGGATTCCATCCGCGCCTCGATGTCGCGCAGCCGCGCATACCAGCGGAACACCCGCCGTCGCACGCGGAAGGTGTAGAGCGGCGGCACCACGCGCGACAGCGGCAGCAGCAGCACGATCAGACCGCCGATCACCAGCCACATGCGTTCCAACAGGTTGCTGGCCCAGAAGGGCAGCCAGCGCTGCCAGACGGGCGGCGTGCCATTGATGGCGCGATCGCCCTCGGTGCTGACGGGCAGTTCGCTCGCCCGGGTGTTGGGAAACTCCCGTGCCCGGTTGAACCAGCCGGCATGGCCATGCAGGGTCTGCGCCGCCTGCGCGAAGAGCTGGCGCAGCGCCGGATGGGTGTCCTCGCGGGTGAGCAGCGAGGTGGTCGTTGCTACCAGCGACACGTCCCTGGACGGTACGTCCGAGGCCAGGTCGACCACCCCCCGCGGCAGCGTCACCGCGGTGAGGAAGGGAAAGATGCGGGTGTAGGCCTCGGCCTGGCCCAGGTCGAGCAAGGCGATGCCGGGGGTGCGCAGCAGTTGCTGCACGCGCGGCGATTCGGGTGCGGAGGCCAGCACGACGGCGTCCAGTCGGCCGGCGATGAGGGCGGCGGCGGCATCGTCGGGTGCCTGCGCGCTGATGCGCATGCGGGCGGTGTCGATGCGATTGGCCGACAGCATCCGGGTCACCAGTTCCGGCACGCCACTGCCCGCCCGGTCGGTGCCCAGGCGCAGGGGACGCAGGCCGGCGAGCGAAGGCAGCTCGGCGTCGACCTGCCCAGGGCGCCGCCCGGCCTCGGACCGGCGCACGGCCTCGGGCCGGTAGAAGACCCACAGCGGTTCGTAGAAGAGGGCACCGAGCGACAGGATGCCAGCCTCCGGGTCCGCGACCGGATCGGCCACGCCGCCGCGCACGAAGCCGAGGTCGGCCCGGCCCTCACGCAGAAGACGCAGGTTCTCCAACGAGCCCTCGGTGCCGATCAACTGCACGGTGATGCCGTTGGACCGGAGGGCCGCCGCATATTGCTCGCCGAAGGTCGCATAGGCGCTGCCCTGCGGCCCGGTGGCCAGGCGCACGGTCCGCGGCGGCTGCGGATCCAGGTAGATGTAGGCCGCGACCAGCACGCCCACCGCGATCAGCGCGAGCGGCCCGGCCGAGAGCAGCAGATCGCGCAGGCCCAGCAGGGCCAGCATCAGGCTGTGCGAAAGGCGTTTCATCGCGTGCGTCCGTCCTGCCGCTGCGGCCAGTCGCGCGCGGCCGGGATCGACAGCTCGGCCGTGGCGATGGCCCGGGCCGCGAGCACGGCGCGCACCGTGGCCTGCGCCGCCACCTCGGCCGCCATCGTCGAGAGCACCGTCATGCCCGGGGCCTCTTCCTCCAGCGGCACGCGACCGGTGGCCAGGGCGAACAGCGTGTCGCCATCGCTCATGGTGTGCACCGGATTGATGGCCCGCGCCAGCCCATCGTGGGCGACTACGGCCAGCCGCTGGGCCTGGACCTTGGTGAGCACGGCGTCGGTGGCGATCACGCCGATGGTGGTGTTGGTGCCGGCCAGCAAGGGCTTGGGCAGCTCGCCGCGCAGCAGGCTGCGGCGGGTGTCGCGCAGGGCGCGGCCATCGTCGGTGCGGGAGCCGGCCAGCAGTTCGCCGGTGTCCGGGTCCAGGACGTCGCCCAGCGCGTTGCAGGCGATCAGGGCGCCGACCGTCACGCCGCCCACCTTGACCGAAGCGGTGCCGATGCCGCCCTTCATGGCGTGCTGGGCGCCGAAGAGCTTGCCCACCAGCGCGCCCGCGCCCGCGCCCACGTTGCCCTCGGCCGGCGCGGCGGTGGAGGCGGCCTCGCAGGCCGCATAGCCGCTGGCCGCGTCGGGCCGGATGCGGGCGTCGCCCACCGGCAGGTCGAAGAGCACCGCGCCGGGCACGATGGGCAGGCGGCCGAAGCGCACGTCCAGGCCCACGCCGCGCTCCTCCAGCCAGCGCACCACGCCGTCGGCTGCCGCCAGGCCCCAGGCGCTGCCGCCGGCCAGCAGGATGGCGTGCACCTGCTGCACGAAGTTGCCGGGGGACAGCAGGTCCGTCTCGCGCGTGCCGGGCGCAGCGCCTCGCACATCCACGCCCGCCACGGCGCCATCGCGTGCCAGGATGACGGTGCTCCCCGTAGGACGGCGCGGGTCGGTGTGGTGACCGACCTCGATGCCGGCAACGTCGGTGATGGCGCCCGAATAGGGCAGGGTGGAAGAGACGGGGGCTGACATAGGGCGCCGATTATGGGCGGCGCCCCGGGGTGCAAGGTCTGCAGGCAGCCAGGGTGGCGACGGCCGAATCGAGGCTGCAGCCTCCCGATGAACCGCCCGGCGCAGGAATCCCCTGCACGGCGCTTGACGAGTTGGTATCGCCTCGAATAATCTCGCTTCATTCCATACATGAACATGCGTTTTACTAAAGAAACGTATTGATCCAAGCGATGAACATGACGCCCGACCCCGAAAGCCTGCGCAGCCTGCTGGCCGAGATTCCTCCCGGCATGCTGGCGGGCCGGCGTGTGCTCGTGACGGGCGGCGCGCGCGGGCTCGGCCTGGCTTTCGCCAAGTGCATCGCCCAGGCTGGCGGCCGCGTGGTCATCGCCGACATCCTGGCGGACCTGGCACAGAGCGAAGCCGCCGCGCTGCGCGAGCAGGGCCGCGACGTGCATGCGCTGCCGCTGGACCTCACCGATCCCGCCTCCGTCACCGCCTGCGCCGACGAGACGGTGCGCCTGCTCGGCGGGCTGGACGGCCTGGTCAACAACGGAGCCATCACCAACTCCGGTGGCCGCGACCCGCATGCGCTGGAGATCGAGATGTGGGACCGCGTGATGGACGTCAACGTCCGTGGCACCTGGCTCATGAGCCGCGCCTGTCATGCTGCGTTGGCTGCCAGTGGCCGTGGCGCCATCGTCAACCTCGCTTCGGACACCGCGCTGTGGGGTGCCCAGAACCTGCTGGCCTACGTGGCCAGCAAGGGCGCGGTGGCGGCCATGACCCGTTCGCTGGCGCGTGAATGGGGGCCTGCCAACATCACGGTCAATGCCATCGCTCCCGGCCTGACGCTGGTGGAGGCCACCGAGTACGTGCCCAAGGCCCGGCATGACAAGTACCTCGAAGGCCGTGCCCTGCCGCGCGAGCAGCAGGCGGCCGACGTGTGCGGTGCGGTGCTGTTCGCGCTGTCGCCCCTGTCGCGCTTCGTCACCGGCCAGTTGCTGCCCGTCAACGGCGGCTTCGTGCTGAATTGAATCCTGCCTTCCGTCCCGAACCCGTTTGTTTAGAGGAGAGCCCCATGACCGACCTGTCCGTCCAGCAGCAACTCGATAGCGCCAAGCCCAGCTGGGAACGCCCCGAAGGCGCCAGCCTGGAGCAGTGGATCAACACCCGCATCGCGCGCTATTCCACCCGCCAGTACGACTGGCAGGCCTTGAAGTTCCAGGCCGACTTCGACCCCAAGTACCGCCGCGCGCAGATGCGCTACGTGGGCACCGGCGGCACCGGCGTGGCGTCGGACAACAACACCGTGCCAGCCGAGAACTTCACCTTCTCGACCATGGTCATCCCGGCCGGACATGAAGGCCCGTCGCACCTGCACACCGACGTCGAAGAGATCTTCTTCCTGATGCGCGGCAAGCTGAAGGTGGTGCTGACCACGCCCGAAGGCGAGCGCTACGAGACCATCCTGACCGACCGCGACCTGATCTCGGTGCCGCCCGGCGTGTACCGCGAAGAGATCAACATCGGCGACGAGGACGCGCTCATGTGCGTCATGCTGGGTTCCAAGTCGCCCGTCCGGCCGACCTACCCGGCCGACCATCCGCTGTCCAAGGTCAAGCGCGACTGATCGCGCCTGCTGTCCGCACCCCATCGCCATCGCTCATGACCGCCACCACCGCGCCCGTTCCGCTGCCCCAGGCCGAAGTCGATGCACTCGAGCGCCGCTTCCCGGCCCGTGAGGTCGTCCTGACCCAGGGCGGCGTCGTGGCCGTGCGCGAGGCAGGGCAGGGCGCAGACGGCCTTCCGCTGGTGTGCCTGCACGGCATCGGCTCGGGGTCGGCCTCCTGGCTGGGCGTGGCGGATGCGCTCGACGGGCGCGCGCGACTGATCGCCTGGGACGCGCCTGGCTACGGCGCCTCCACGCCCGTGGCCCGGCCCGCCCCCCGCGCCACCGACTACGCCGCACGCCTGGGCGGCCTGCTCGATGCGTTGGGCATCGAACGCTGCGTGCTGGTCGGCCATTCGCTGGGCGCGCTGATGGCCGGCGGCGCCGTGCATGCCGGCGCGGCGCTGGCAGGCCGCATCGCGCGGCTGGTGCTGATGAGCCCGGCCCGCGGATATGGTGCGGTCGGTCGCGAGGTCCAGGCACAGAAGGTGCGCACCGAACGCCTGGCCACGCTCGACCAGCTCGGCATCGCCGGCATGGCCTCGCAACGCAGCGGGCGGTTGGTGTCCGACACCGCCAGCGAGCGCGCCCGCCAGTGGGTTCGCTGGAACATGGGCCGACTTCATGAGGACGGCTACCGCCAGGCCGTCGAGCTGCTGACCGGCGACGACCTGCTGGCCTACCTGCCACCGGCCATGCCGGTGCAGGTGATGTGCGGCAGCGAGGACGTCGTGACCACGCCGCTGGCCTGCGGCGAGGTGGCCCGGGCCTGCGGCGTGGAACTCGCGCTGCTGCCCGGTGCCGGCCATGCCTGCTATGTGGAGCAGCCGGAACCGGTGGCCCGCCTGCTGCTGGCCGCCGCACAAGAACAAAACGCCTGACGAGGAGGAGAGACACCATGAGCCAGAACGACACCCCCGACGCCGCCAGCGAAGACAGCGGTGACCGCTACAACGTGCCTGCGCTGGAGCGCGGCCTGCGCCTGCTGTGTGAGTTCAGCCGCGAGACGCCGACGCTGTCCGCCCCCGAACTGGCGCGCCGCTTCAACCTGCCGCGTTCCACCGTCTTCCGCCTGCTCTCGACGCTGGAGAACATGGGCTTTATCGAGAAGACCGAAAGTGGACGCGACTACCGCCTGGGTCTGGCCGTGCTGCGACTGGGCTTCGAATACCTGGCCTCGCTGGAGCTGACCGAGCTGGGCCTGCCGGTGCTCACTCGCCTGTCGGAAGACATCGGTCATGCCTGCAACATGGTGGTGCGCGATGGCCGCTCCATCGTCTACGTGGCCAAGACGGCCTCGCCCACGCCCTTCCGTAGCGCCGTCACAGTGGGAACGCGTCTTCCTGCGCATGCCACGGTGCTGGGCCATGTGCTGCTGGCCGATCTGAGCCTTCCGCAGCTGCGCGCCCTGTATCCCGAGGACAAGCTCGAGGTCTTCTCGGACAACACGCCGCGCACCGTGAACGCCCTGTTCGACATGGTGCAGACCGTGCGGGACCATGGCTACGTGCTGGGCGAGGGCTTCTTCGAAAGCAACATTTCGACCATCGCCGCGCCGGTGCGCGACCGTGCCGGCCACACCATCGCCGCGCTGGGCGCCACCTTCACCACTGCGCACATCGACGAAGGGCCGGTCGATCAGCTGGTGAGCCGTGTCCGCGCCGCCGCCGACGAAATCTCCGGCCTGCTCGACGGCGCCCATCCCGGCATGACGCGCAAGGTCATTCCCCTGCGCCGCTGATTCCACTTCGCCCAGACTTCTGCGAATGAACCCCACGCCTTCCTTCCTTGCCGCGGACGCCCTGGCCGGCCGCACGGCCGTCGTGACCGGCGGCT
>NZ_CAJYES010000113.1 GCF_913773995.1 uncultured Pseudacidovorax sp. | reverse complement strand
TGCGCGAGTCCGAGCTGGTCGAGCGCATGGTCGGCCGCGCGGTGCACGAGCACGAAGGCCGCCCGCGCCGCACCGCCGGCGCGCGCCTGCTGAGCGCCCGCGGCCTGGGCCGCGGCCAGGTGGTGCAGGACGTGGACCTGGACCTGCATGCCGGCGAGGTCTTGGGCATCGCCGGCTTGGTGGGCGCGGGCCGCACCGAACTCATCCGCCTGCTCTTCGGCGCCGATCGTGCCGACCGAGGGCGCATCGACCTGCACTGGCCCGGTGCCGCCTCGCCGCCCGGCGGACGCTGGCGCTCACCCATGCAGGCCATCCGCGCCGGCATCGGCCTGGTGACCGAAGACCGCAAGTCGCAAGGCCTGCTGATGCCGCAGTCGATCCGCGTCAATGCCACGCTGAGCGACCTGGGCGCCGTCTCGCGCGGCGGCTGGCTGCGCTTCGCGCACGAGCGCGGCATCGCCCGCCGGCTGGTGCAGACCCTGCGCATCCGCTCGCGCAGCGAGGAGCAGGCCGTCTCGACCCTGAGCGGCGGCAACCAGCAGAAGGTGGTGTTCGCCCGCTGGCTGCACCGCGAATGCAAGGTGCTGCTGCTGGACGAGCCCACGCGTGGCGTGGACGTCGGCGCCCGCGCCGACCTGTATGCCGAACTCGACCGCATGGCCGCCGCCGGCCACGCCATGCTGATGGTCTCCAGCGACCTGCGCGAGCTGATGGCCATGTGCGACCGCATCGGCGTGATGCATGCCGGTCGACTGGTCGCCGTCTTCGAGCGCGGCGCCTGGAGCGAGCAGTCGCTGCTGGCCGCCGCCTTCGGCAATGCGCCTGCCGGCGAGGCCGCCGCTGCCCCCACCTCTTCCCTGATTCCCGCATGAACCCGCCCGCCCAATCCCCTGCCGCCGCCGCGCCGGCGCCCACCACCCGGCCGCTGCGCGGCCAGCTCGGCACCTACCTTGGCCTGGCCGCGGTGCTGATCGGCATGGTCGTGCTGTTCAGCAGCCTGTCCGAATACTTCTTCACGGCCGAGACCTTCATCACCATCGCCAACGAGGTGCCGGCGCTGACGGTGATGGCCGTGGGCATGACCTTCGTGCTGATCATCGCGGGCATCGACCTGTCGGTCGGCTCGGTGCTGGCGCTGAGCGCGGCCGTCACGGCCGCCGCCATCCTGCAGTGGAAGCTGGCCGTGCCCGCCGCCGCGGCGCTGGGCCTGGCCACGGGCCTCGTGTGTGGTGCCATCACCGGCGCGGTGTCGGTGGCCTGGCGGCTGCCCAGCTTCATCGTCTCGCTGGGCATGCTGGAAGCCGTGCGCGGCGGCGCCTACCTGGTGACGGATTCACGCACGCAGTATGTGGGCGACGCCATCGCCGGCCTGGCGGCGCCGTGGATCGGCGGCGTGTCCTCGGCCTTCGTGCTGGCGGTGGTCATCGTGATCGTGGGCCACCTGGTGCTCACGCGCACCGTGTTCGGCCGCCATGTGGTGGGCATCGGCACCAACGAGGAAGCCATGCGCCTGGCAGGCATCGACCCGCGGCCGATCCGCATCGCCGTGTTCGCCGTCACCGGCCTGCTGGCCGGCCTGGGCGGGCTGATGCAGTCGGCCCGGCTGGAGGCCGCGGACCCCAATGCCGGCGCCGGCATCGAGCTGCAGGTGATCGCCGCGGTGGTCATCGGCGGTACCAGCCTGATGGGCGGACGCGGCTCGGTCGTCAACACCTTCTTCGGCGTGCTGATCATCGCGGTGCTCGAAGCCGGACTGGCCCAGGTGGGCGCCAGCGAGCCGGCCAAGCGCATCATCACCGGCGCCGTGATCGTGGCCGCCGTGATCATCGACACCGTACGCCAGCGGCGCGCCGGCGCGGCCTGACCGTCGCCTTCGCACTGCCGCCATGGCCACCATCAAGGACGTCGCCCTGCGTGCCGGTGTGTCGGTGACCACCGTGTCGCACGTGGTCAACGGCACCCGTACGGTCAGCCCCGAGGGCCGCGCGCGCGTGGAAGACGCCATCCGCGCCCTGGGCTACGTGCCCAGCGCAGTCGCGCGCAGCCTCAAGAGCAACAGCACGCGCACCGTGGGCATGCTGATTCCCAACAGCTCCAACCCCTACTTCGCCGAGATCGTGCGGGTGGTGGAAGACCGCTGCTTCGGCGCCGGTTATGCGCTGGTGCTCTGCAACACCGACGACGAAGCGCAGCGCCAGGGCGTGTACCTGCAGGTGCTGGCGCAGCGGCGCATCGACGGGCTGATCGTGGTCTCCAGCGGTGGCGACGCCTCGCTGCCCACCCTGCTGGCCGGCCTGCGCATGCCCACCGTGCTGGTGGACCGCGAGGTGGAAGACCCGGCCTGCGACCTGGTCGAAACCGCCCACATGCAGGGCGGCCTGCTGGCCACGCGGCACCTGCTGTCGCTGGGCCACCGGCGCATCGCCTGCATCGGCGGACCGGCGGGCCTCGCACCCAGCGAGCAGCGCATCGACGGCTGGCGCATGGCGCTGGCCGAGGCCGGCCATTCCGCGACCAGCGCGGCGCTGCTGTGGCACGGCGGCTTCACGCCGCAGGGTGGCTACGAGGCCATGCACGCCATCCTGCGCACGGCGGAGCGGCCCTCGGCCGTGTTCGTGGGCAACGACCTGATGGCCATGGGCGCGCTGCGCGCCGCGCACGAATGCGGGCTGCGCGTGCCCGACGACATGTCGATGGTCGGCTTTGACGACATCGAGCTGAGCGCCTATGCCAGCCCGCCGCTGACCACCGTGGCGCAGCCCAAGGCCCGCATCGGCGCGCTGGCGGTGGACATGCTGCTGGAGCGCATCGACGGCCGGCGCCAGATCGGCCGCAAGGTGCTGCTGCAGCCGGAGCTGCGGGTGCGCGACTCGACCGCGCGCTTCGGGCCGGCGTGAAGCCTGCACCGCGGCCCGTCATCACGCTCCACCGCTTCGCCCTCCCATCGCCTTGCCCGCGTCTTCGCCCAACATTGCTCTCTCTTTCCCCTTGCCCGAGTCCGACGCCGTGAACCGCTCCTCCGCCCCCGCCGACGCCCCGCTGCTGGTCGTGCTCGGCAGCCTCAACATGGACGTGGTGGTGCGCGTGCCGCAGGCGCCCACCGCCGGCGAGACGCTACATGGCCGCTCCATCGACCACCTGCCCGGCGGCAAGGGCGGCAACCAGGCCGTGGGCTGCGCCCGCCAGGGCGGCGCGGTGCGCATGCTGGGCTGCGTGGGCGCCGATGCGCACGGCACCGCGCTGCGCGATGCGCTGGCCCGCGACGGCATCGACACCGATGGCGTGCGCGTCGAGCCCGCCACGCCCACCGGCGTCGCGCTGGTGATGGTGGAAGACAGCGGCCAGAACCGCATCGTCGTGATCCCCGGCGCCAACGCAACCGTGCAGGTGGAGCCGGCTGTGCTGCGCACGCAGCTTGCCGGCGCGGCCTTCCTGATCCTGCAGTTCGAGACGCCGCTGGACCAGGTCGGCCTGGCGATGGAGGTCGCGGCACAGGCCGGCTGCAAGGTGCTGCTGAATCCCTCGCCGATGCAGGCGCTGCCCGAGGCCTTCTGGCCGCGCATCGACACGCTGGTGGTCAACGAGCTGGAGGCGCAGATGCTGTCCGGCCTGCCCGTGACGGGCGTCGCCGAGGCGGCCGGGGCCGCACGCACCCTGCTGTCCCGCGGCCCCGTGCGCGTCGTCGTCACGCTGGGCAGCGAAGGCGCGGTGGCCGCCGATGCCGACGGCTGCCGCCATTACCCCGCGCTGCGCGTGAAGGCGGTGGACACCACCGCCGCGGGCGACACCTTCCTGGGAGCCCTGGCCGTGTCGCTCGCGCGCGGCGAGACCTTCGACGCCGCCGTCCAGTTGGGCATCCGCGCCGCAGCCCTGTGCATCGGCCGGCCCGGCGCCCAGCCTTCGATTCCTTCGCGCAACGAGGTGCTCGCCAGCCCCGTCCCGCCCGCACCGGTCACACTGCCATGAAACGCACCCACCTTCTTCACGCCGAACTCTCCCAGGTCATCGCCGCCATGGGCCATGGCGACATGCTGGTCATCGGCGATGCCGGCCTGCCCATTCCCGACGGTCCGCGCCGCATTGACCTTTCGGTGGCGCGCGGCGTGCCGCGGCTGGATGACGTGCTTGCCGCAGTGTTGAGCGAACTGACGGTGGAAAGCGCCGTGGTCGCCTGCGAGGCCCTGCCGGCGGACCAGGACCGGCCGGCCTGGTACCCCCCGGCGCTGCCGATGGCGCCGATGGCCGTCTCGCACGAGGAATTCAAGCAGCGCAGCGCCAAGGCCCGCGCCATCGTGCGCACGGGCGAGTGCACGCCCTACGCCAACATCCTGTTGATTGCGGGCGTCAGCTTCTAGATCTGAAGACGCGCCGATCGACGCGGCGCTGCTTCAGTCGAAGCGCAAGTCGGCGCCCACCGGCTGCCCGACCTTGAGCAGGTGGTCGATGCCCTGGCGCACGATCAGGTTCATGCCGAAGGTGGTGGCGCCGTCCATGCGCGGATCGGCGCGATAGCTGCGCAGCGTCTCGCCCACCACGGTCTGCGACTGCGCCGTCGCTGGGTCCACATCGGGAATGCTGCAGCGCACGCAGGGCTTGACGGGCTGCAGTTGCACCTCGCCCTGCTCGGTGGGAATGTGCAGCATCGCCACACGGTCCTCGTCGTGCGCTTCCATGCGGTCCAGCACGAGGTTGGGGCGCAAGCGGATCGCGTCGATGCTCGGACCACCATTGGCTGCGAGCCGCTCGTTGAACTCATCCACCGCCGCCTGGCTCACCACCAGCAGCGCATAGCCGTCGGAGAACTGTGTCTGCGCCTCCACGCCACCGGTCCACTTGAGGCTGGAAAGGCGCTTGTGCTCCGGATCGAAGCGCACCATGCGCAGCCGCTGCGGCTGGCCGGGCTCGGAAAGAAAGTCGCTGAACCACTGGGCCGCCACGTCACCCATGTCGTAGGCCGCCACTTCGTCCTTCCAGATGGTGGCGCGCACCGGTTCCTCCACGCGGTCGTAGGCGATGTGCAGCGCCAGCATGCCGGGGGCGCGCAGGATCATCTCGTAGTGCTTCATCTGCGGCCGGATCAGTGCCATGCGCGGCAGCTCGCGCTGGCTGACGAAACGGCCGGCCTCGTCCACCAGCATCCAGGCGCGGTCGAACTCCAGGCCGGTCTCGGTGAGCAGGGCCTCCTTGACCTCCACGCCGGCGCAGGACTTGACGGGATAGACGATCAGCCGCGCGATGCGGGCCTGGAGGTCGAAGCGCGAGAGGTCGGGGATGGCGGCAGCGGTCACGGCAAGAGAGGGCGATGAGGCCTGGACGGTCGGACAGGAAAGGCGTGGCAGGTCGCGCCACGCCTCGCGTTTGAGGAGCACGAAGCGGGCCGCCCACGGCAGCGCGCCGCATTGTCGAGCCATCTCCGGGGGCGCAGGGGCGCTCCCTACAATGTTTCGATGGCTCTTCCCCCCGAGGTTTGCATTCGCGGCGCCGGCATCGTCGGCCGCACGCTGGCGTTGCTCCTGGCCCGAGAACGGGTGCGCGTCGCCCTGGTGGCCGAAGCCCCCTCCAACCCCTCACCCGATCGCGCGGACGTGCGCGCCTATGCGCTAAACGCGGCCTCGCGCGCCCTGCTCGAATCGCTGCGGGCCTGGCCCGACGCGGCGCAGGCCACGCCGGTGCGCGAGATGCAGGTTTTCGGCGACGAGGACGGCCGGGTGCGCTTCGACGCTGCCGAGCAGAAGGTCGACGCCCTGGCCTGGATCGTGGACGTGCCGGCCCTCGAGGAACAGCTGGCGGCGGCGGTCCGCTTCTCGCCGCAGGTCGAGGTCGTGACCGCCCCGGTCAAGGCGGCACTCACGGTGGTGTGCGAAGGCAAGGCCAGCCTCACGCGCGAGACGCTGGGCGTGCAGTACGACGTGACCCGCTATCCCCAACTCGCCATCGCCGCCCGGCTGGAGGCCGAACGCCCGCACGGCGGCGTGGCCCGGCAGTGGTTCAACGCGCAGGGTGACGTGCTGGCCCTGCTGCCCATGGGTGGCGCCGAGGGCCGGCAGGTGGCCCTGGTGTGGTCCGTGGGCCAGTTGCGCGCGCCCGAATTGCTGGAACTCGATGCCGACGCCTTCTGCGCCCGCCTGCGCGAAACCAGCCACGAGATGCTGGGCGGCTTCACGCTGGCGAGCGAGCGGGCCGCCTGGCCGCTGCAGCGCGCCACGGCCGACCGCTGGTCGGGCCGCTTCGACGAGGGCGGCGCCTGGGTGCTGGCCGGCGATGCCGCACACACCGTGCATCCGCTGGCGGGCCAGGGCCTCAACCTCGGTCTGGCCGATGCGGCCGAACTGGCCCGCGTGATCCGCGAACGCGACTACTGGCGCAGCGTGGGCGATGCCCGTCTGCTGCGCCGCTACGAACGCGCCCGCCGCGCCGACGTGCTGGCGATGGGCCTGGCCACCGACGGCCTGCAGCAGCTATTTGCGCCGGGCGTCGAGCCGCTCGCACGGCTGCGCAACTGGGGCATGCTCGGCTTCGACCGCAGCCACTTGCTCAAGGGCTGGGTGGCCCGCCACGCAATGGGCCTTGCCTCTGGTGTTTCTTCTCCCTCTCCCTCTGGGAGAGGGTTGGGGTGAGGGCCTCGGGCCGCCCCATCGTTCCTGCCCTGATCCAGGCGCAGGCCCCTCACCCCACCTCTCCCCAGGGGGGAGAGGAGCAACTCCTCGCACCATGAAGTACATCCTCCCCCTCCTCCTGGCCGCCACGCTGGCCACCGCCCATGCCGGCGAAGCCGAGATCCGCAAGAACCTCGGCGGCAGCTTTCCGCAGCTCGCGCAGATCGACGAAGTGCGCAAGGCCGCCATGCCTGGGCTTTGGGAAGTGCGCCAGGGCTTCGACCTGTACTACACCGACGAGCAAGGCAACTTCCTCATCCAGGGCAACCTGATCGACGTGAAGAACCGCCGCAACCTCACCGAGGAGCGCGTGGACAAGCTTACCGCCGTCGACTTCGACAAACTGCCCGTGCAGGACGCCATCAAGATCGTGCGCGGCAACGGCAAGCGCAAGCTGGCCATCTTCGAAGACCCGAACTGCGGCTACTGCAAGCAGTTCGAGCGCGAGCTGCGCAAGGTGGACAACGTGACGATCCACCTCTTCCTGTACCCGGTGCTGGGTCCGGACTCGGCCGTGAAGTCGCGTGACATCTGGTGCTCGAAGGACAAGGCCAAGGTCTGGAGCGACTGGATGATGGAAGGCGTGAAGCCCACCACCGGCGAATGCGACACCCAGGCGCTCAAGCGCAACGTGGAGTTCGGACGCAAGTACAACATCACCGGCACGCCGACCCTGCTGTTTGCGAATGGCTCGCGCACGCCGGGCGCCGTGCCAGCGGCGCAGGTGGAGCAGCAACTCTCGGCCGCCGGCAACTGATGCCGGCCGCCGCGCCCGCCCTGCGCTACCGCATCGCGGTGGCGGACCTGAACGCCCACCTCTACGAAGTCACGCTCACCATCGATCGGCCCGCCGCCGACCAACAGGTGTCGCTGCCGGTGTGGATCCCGGGCAGTTATCTGGTGCGTGAATTCGCCCGCAACCTGCAGGGTGCGCCCAAGGCCACCCAGGGCCGCCGCGGCGTGGCGGTGACGCAGCTGGACAAGGCCAGCTGGCGCATCGCCGCCAAGGCCGGCCAGCCACTCACCGTGCGCTACCTGGTCTGCGCCTTCGACAACTCGGTGCGCACCGCCTGGCTGGACCGCTTTCGCGGCTTCTTCAACGGCACCAGTCTGTGCCTGCGCGTGGAGGGCCAGGACGAGTTGCCCTGCCACATCGAGATCGTGCCGCCCACGCTGCCCGAGGGCGACGCGCCCTGGCAGCTGGCCACCGCGCTGCGCCCCGTCAAGACCGACCGCCGCGGCTTCGGCACCTACCAGGCCGCCAACTACGACGAGGTGGCCGACAGCCCGGTCGAGATGGGCGCCTTCTGGAGTGCCGAGTTCGACGTGCTGGGCGTGCCGCACCGCTTCGTGGTGGCCGGCGCCCCACCCTCCTTCGACGGCGACAAGCTCATTGCCGACACCCGCGCCATCTGCGAGACGCAGATGCGCTTCTGGCATCAGGACGACCCCGGTCTTCCTCCTCTCCCCCCTGTGGAAAGGCAGGGTGAGGGGCCGACGGCGACCGCAAAAGCACAACGCTCCACCAAAGCCCGCGCCCGTGCGTCTGCCAAGCACCCGGCCCCCCATGACCGCTACGTCTTCATGCTCAACGCCACCGACGACGGCTACGGCGGCCTGGAGCACCGGCACAGCACCGCGCTGATCTGCACCCGCCGCGACCTGCCGCGCCGCGGCGTCGCCAAGCAGCCCGAGGGCTACACCACGCTGCTGGGCCTGATCAGCCACGAGTACTTCCACACCTGGAACGTCAAGCGCCTGCGGCCGGCGGAGTTCGCCCGCTACGACTACACGCGCGAGAACTACACGCGGCTGCTGTGGTTCTTCGAGGGTTTCACCAGCTACTACGACGACCTGCTGCTGCGCCGCGCCGGCTGCATCGACGATGCGACGTACCTGAAGCTGCTGAACAAGACCATCAACCAGGTGCAGCAGACGCCCGGCGCCGCCGTGCAGTCGGTGGCCGACGCCAGCTTCGACGCCTGGATCCGCTACTACCGCCCCGACGAGCAGACACCCAACACCACGGTGAGCTACTACACCAAGGGCGCGCTGGTGGCGCTGTGCCTGGACCTCACGCTGCGGCGGGAGGGCCAGGGCTCGCTGGATGCGGTGATGCGCGAGCTCTGGCGCGCGAGCGAAGGCGGCCCCATCGACGAGGCCGCCATTGGCGCGGCCCTGGCCCATGTCGGCGGCCGGGCCTATACGAACGAGCTGTCGCGCTGGGCGAATGGCACGGCTGAACTGCCGCTGCGCGACCTGCTCGCCGCACACGGCGTGGCCATCCACGACGACCCGGCGCAGCTGGCGCAGGCCCTGGGGCTGCGGGTCGACGAGAGCGGCGGCACCGTCAAGGTCAAGATGGTGCTGCGCGGCGGCGCGGCCGAGAAAGCCGGCTTCGCTGCCGGCGACGAATGGTTGGCCGTCGAAGCGGCCACCCACAGCGCGAAGGCTGCGGAAGGCTGGCGCATCGGCAAGCTCGACGACATTGCGCTGTACCTCGGCGCCGCCAGGAAATGCTTGGCCCTGGTGGCCCGCGACCGCCGTCTGATGCGCGTGCCGCTGGCCTGGCCGTCGGGCGACGCGCGCACCTGGCGCCTGGCGGGCAGCGACGCCGACCTGCTCAAGCGCTGGCTTCAGGGCTGATCGCCGGGCGGTCGGCCTGACGGCATCGGCGTCTCCGGCTGGACAGCCGCCCGCCACGCTGCCCGGGTAGCCGTCGGTATAGTGCGCGAGGGCCTCGCCGGCCCGCCCTGTCCGTTCATTCCAGGAGACCCCCGTGAGCTACGAGAACATCGAAGTGCGCGTCGAAGCCGGCAAGGTCGGCATCGTCACGCTCAACCGTCCCAAGGCCCTCAACGCGCTCAACGATGCGCTCATGGACGAGCTGGGCGCCGCGCTCAAGGCCTTCGATGCCGACGAGGCCATCGGCTGCATGATCATCACCGGCAGCGAGCGCGCCTTCGCGGCGGGCGCCGACATCGCGCTGATGGCCAAGTACACCTTCGTCGACACCTACAAGGGCGACTACATCACGCGCAACTGGGAGTCGGTGCGCTCCATCCGCAAGCCGGTGATCGCCGCCGTCAGCGGCTTCGCCCTGGGCGGCGGCTGCGAACTGGCCATGATGTGCGACTTCATCATCGCGGCCGACAACGCCCGGTTCGGCCAGCCCGAGATCAAGCTGGGCGTGATTCCCGGTGCCGGCGGCACCCAGCGCCTGCCGCGCGCCGTGGGCAAGGCCAAGGCCATGGACATGGCGCTGACCGGCCGCATGATGGACGCCGCCGAAGCAGAGCGCGCCGGCCTGGTCAGTCGCGTGGTGCCCTACGACAAGCTGATGGACGAGGCCCTGGGCGCCGCGCTGACCATTGCCGACTTCTCGCAGATCGCCGTGATGGCCGCCAAGGAATCGGTGAACCGCGCCTTCGAAGGCTCGCTGTCGGACGGCGTGATGTTCGAGCGCCGGCTGTTCCACGCCCTCTTCGCCACGGCCGACCAGAAGGAAGGCATGGATGCCTTCCTGAACAAGCGCAAGGCCGAGTTCAAGAACCAGTGACGGCAAAGGGGCTTGCGCCTGCCGATCTTCGCCCCCTATAATCGCGGGCTTCGGCGCTTTAGCTCAGTCGGTTAGAGCGATGGAATCATAATCCACAGGTCCGCGGTTCGAGTCCGTGAAGCGCCACCAATAAAATCAAGGGGTTACGTGCAAGCGTAGCCCCTTTTTCTTTGCTCCTGGAGATCGGTGTAGCCACCGTGTAGCCAGTGGTGCAACGAGTTACGGGCTTCAGGCTGTGACATCCCGCGGGGGGGACGATTGACTTGGACACAAAAAAGCCCGCGAGAGCGGGCCTTTTGTGCCGTGGAGACTCGTTGCTACGCCGCCGCAGTCTCCCCCCGAGCGGCACGAGACAGGATCACATGCCGGATCAGAGGTCTGGCAGACTCGGCAACGTTCTTGAGCTTCACTCGCTGCTTGAACGGTTCCAAGCCGAGCAGAGCAGCAAGCCCTCCAATGCATTGGTCGGCAAATGACGGCGTAGGCGCTTGGCCGCGGAAGTCGATAACTACGGTCTCGTATGCCGACAGCGCGCTCATAACGTCATCAAGGAATGCTTGCCCATTGGGCCGAGTCGCCATCTTCGTGCCAAGGCTGACGAGATCAAACTCAAAAGTCGAAGTCTTCATCTTCATATCCCCTTACTGGTGGCCACGTGCGGTAGACATCTTGAGTGCTGATCGCCTTGGTCGTGTCGAACTCGGCTAGCACTAGGGTGCCATTCCATGCTACATCCTGCACGCCAGCCTCTCCAAGACTATTTGCAAAGTGGTGCCACTCTCTCCCGGAGTACACACCAATCGCGCCTCCGTTTCGCTCCACTAGCTGTCGGGCAAGAGCTAGTCCATACCCAGCGTGTCCGTGATGGATCTTGCTGCTCGCGTGAAGCTCCGTTGCCAGCGTACAACAGTTCTCGGCTACGGAGCGGTCACGCATTTCTTCAGAATCGGCCGTTCTGAAGGATTCCCTGATACCTATGCCCATATCAGCGATGGCTACCTGAAGAAGGTTGCCCCGCGGCCAGTACTGCGCACACGCTAGGCCATGCAGATCATCTTTAACTTGAGCATGAGCGAAACAGTTATCCATGAGCTCGGCGAGAGCAACATTCAGGCTCTCGCGGGCGGGATCGCTTAGGTTCGTGCGTTTCGTTATCTCGGCAACTCGCTTCGCGCAGTCGTGCGTCTGGTCGCGCGTGCGCAAGGTCTCAATGGGGACGAAGCGCCCAACAGAATCCCCCTCACGCACACGCGCTGGCGGGGCAAGGCCGACAGCCTCCCAAAGCCCCATCCGGGTCGCGTAACTCTTAATGGCGGGCGCCAGTTCGATCCGAACCGCGCGATGCGCCTTAAGAACCAGCGCAAGCGTCACAAAATGGAAAGGCCGGAAAAACTCCGGCGCTTGGCACTCCTTCGTTTGCTGGAGCTGGTCGAGGCTTAAGAGCCAACTCTGAACTTCTTTTGCAGTCGTCTGACGCATCTAGGCGGGCGGGGGAGTTATCTCGGGCGATTTTCCTCCTACAGCAGTAGCGCGGAGCCAGATCTAGATACCCCGTTATCCCGATTGCAGCGAGCACGTAAGTAGTCTTGCGCGCGATTCGCATCGCGGCCGTTCTCATGTGCTCCCTTGAGCCAGCGGCCCCTTCCGTGTTTTGAATTTGACCAGCGCTGGGTGGAGCAAGCAGAAGTACGCCTACAGCGGAACGAGCGTCCTTGCGGGCGTACTGACTGACATGCGCGAAGGATCACCTTGCGGACGGTTGATCGCGGCTCTAACTCGGTCTGTTATGGACAGCGCGGGTGCTGCATGCCCTACTCACGCGCGCCCCTCTGCGCTCAGCGCGGGGTATACCAGCCCAAGTGCTGGGTAGTCCGTCCCGTATACCCAGTGTTCGACGTGGCCCCGGATTTGGCCCCCTGTCGTTGCGTCTGCGAGCCCCGCCATGTATCCGCAGAGTTGGGCAGCGGCTTCTATGGCCCGATTGGCGGTTTCGTCGTTGTTGTGCAGTGCCACGCTCAGCAGGCCATCCAAAACCGCGAGCTGGCTTGCAAGGATCTCCAGTGCCCTGCGCATGTCAGCGGCGGAAAGGTCCGCAGAGGCTGGAGCCGTTTGACGTTCTACGGCCGTGGGGGTGTTTCTCATGATTCATTCCTTATGAGTCGAGCGCAGGCCCAGCCGAGGGGCCATGCGTCAGATTCAAGATTGAGGATCGGACAGCCAGTTGCCGCCGAGCCTGGCCGTAAGCGAATCGATTGCCTCCCGCTCATCGGTGGAGGCGGACAGAATTACGCTGTTCAGGTCCAGCAGCCGGGGCACGAGCCCCTCCACAAGCGCCTCAAGCAAGGGATCGCTTGTCCGGGCAGCGCGCAACAGGTACGAAAGCAACGCCTCGTTCTGGCCCGTCGCAGCAGCGATGACAGCCAAGCGGCCGGGGTCTGCCATGTCGTTCATCAGCGCCACCCCCTTTGCGGAAGCATGGGCCGCATGAGGGCTTGAAAGCGCTCGTCGGTGCGGGCCAGATGCCAAGGATGATCTTTCCAAGGTTTGGCGTCGTTAAGCGCCATCGCCATCGCCCTGGCCTTCATCATTCGCTCGTGCGCTGCTTTGTGCTGGTCGTAGCGGACGTGGGCGGGGACTTCTTCGGGGTAGAACTCCAAGCGCCAGTAGTCGGCGCTCGCGTATGAGTTGCGCCCCTCGCCCCGCTCCACTTGCGGCGGTCGGGTGCGCAGCAGCTTGAACACCATCCCATGCGCGCGCCAGCAACGCCACGAGAACCCCATGCTTGGCCAGTCGATGCCGTCCGGCACGAGCCCTTCGGCGGTCAGTTGCTCGCGTGTCCCGTAGTAGCGGGACTCGGCACTGTCGAGAACAATGAACAGATCGCCCAACGCCTGGGCGGGATTCGCCGCTGTTTGCTCATGCATGGCGAACCCCCGTCAGGTAGACAAGGGAAGCCAGCGCCTGGTCGGTCTTGCGCTGGGCCGATTGAACGTCTCCGCGCTCAAGGTACAGGGTCGCCTGCACGAGGGCGTTATGCGCGCTCAGGATGCGCATGTCTGCGCCTGGTGGCGCTGTCACGGGTTCGCCCCCTTGATGGGGGACAATGGCTGTAGCCATGGCGCACGTCCTTTCACTGGTGGTGCGTTGTGGTTAGAACGGCTGCAGGGCTCCTACCCCCTGCGGCCGTTCGCTTGTTTGCCTCAGATTCCGCCATGAGGCGCGGCGGTCATTCCTTGTCGGTGGCCTCCGGATCAGGTTCGGCGTCGATCTTCTGCCGCACCCAGTTAGCACCACCGAGCCGCTGGAGCTTCGCCTTCTGCTCGTCAGTCAGCTTGACTGTCACCGGCGCTGTTGCCGGGGCGCCGGCCACGGTCGGCTTCTTGCCGCTGCCGGATCTGGATCCGCCCCATTGCTTCTTCGCTGCTGTCATGGGGGAATGGTATTCCTAATCAAGAAGAAAAGGGAAACCTTTTCATGATGGTTGACCCTAGGTGGCCGGCCGGGCCCGCGCGAGGTCAGGCCGTCAATCCCATTTTTTCTACGGCAGCCCACAGTGGCACCGACAAAACTGACGAAACCCCGACGCTCGTGGGATGATCAGCCAACCATCTCACCGCGGGGGGTCGCCATGATTGAGCTTGCGCTCACCATCCTTGTCGCTTGGTTTCTCTTGGTCCACCTTGGCGCCCTCGTGGTGCTCTCAGCTCTGGCAGTCGCCGCGCTAGTGACCGTCATTGCGGCAGTTGGCTTTGGGTGGGGCGTTTGGCATGTGCTCGCGCCACTGAACGACGTTGGGTTCGGCGGCGTCTTGGCATCGGTGGCGATGGCGCTGGCCGCCGCGGGCGTCGTTGGCTTGCTTGGGGAGCGATTCCAGAGAGGCGCGGTGGGTAAGGTCGAGGGCAGGCTCTACGGTGCAGCGTTCCTGGCTCTGTTCGTGTGGACGGCCACACTCATCCCAGAAGCGATGACCAATGCCTTAGACGGCAATCTCTCGACGCTGGCCGTTCAAGCACTCGTGGCGTTGGTGCCGTGGGCCGCAGTAACGGGCCTGTGTCGCTGGCGCATTTCCATGAGCGGGCACCGTCATGAACGACCTGCCGCGCAAACGTAGCTGCCGGGCCTGGTCAGCGGAGGAGGACCAACTTCTTCTTGAAATGACTGCCGCAGGTCTGACATGCGAAGACGTAGGCGCGCTTCTTGATCGCTCGAGCGACGCAGTGCGCGTAAGGCGCCCCTGCCTGTCATCGCCCACCAAGCTCACAGTGCGGTGGACTGAATGCGAGGACACGCTACTTCGTGAGCTTTGTCCCCTAATGAACTACAGGCAGTTGGGGGCCTTGCTGGGCCGTTCGCTTCATGCCGTCGAATCAAGAATGAGAACGATCGACGCACCGACGCCTATGGCAGTTCGCCCCAAATGGACGGAACACGAGGACGCAGTCCTCCACCAACACTATCCACACATGCCGAATAGAGCACTAGCAGCGCTCCTGCCCGGCCGAACGACTCGCGCGGTTACTGCTCATGCCGCCGCAACAGGCTTGAGTAAGTCTGCCCAGTATTATTTTGATAGCGGGCTCAAGCGTTTCGTTCAGTTCGTTCCAGAGCTGCAAGAACTGAGACGCTTGAGCCAAAAACTAAGGAAGGCACTCGCCGATGAGGAACGTCGAAGATCTTCGGGCGATGCTGTTCGCCGACCTCGAAGCGCTGAGCAACAACCCAGGCGCTGTGAACCTTGAGCACGTCCGGGCGCGGTGTTTGGTCGCTGATCGCATCATCGACACCATGCGCATCGAGGTGCAGTTGGCCGCCGTCATGCGCGGTTCGCTGGAGGTGCCTTTCATCGAAAGCCAGACATCAGAGCGCAGCGGAACTCAGCCGACCCGGCGCCGGCCTGCCGAAGACTCGGACATAGCAGATGCCAAGCCGCTCAGCGCGGTGGAACGTATGACCCGCGCTCTGTCTCGGGGGCCGTCGGCTGACCACGCATGGCGCCGCTCAGGCAAGTGAGGAAGACGGGGCTGACTCCAACTTCACTGGACAAATAGACAGCGCTGGGGCTGCGCGTTGGCGGGCTATTTCGCCAGATCGTTGATGCACGCGCCGAAGTCATCCACCATCGCCGATGAGCGGTCGCGAATGAGTCGGTCCCCCTCTAATCGGGCAGCTTTGACAGCCAAGTCGATCTCAAGGCTCACGTCCTGCTGCCCGGCCTTGCGGTTGAAGCCGACAACGATCCTCCGCTGTTCCAAAATCGCCTTCAACACTGCGATTGCTTCATCATCGACTGCGCCGACGAACAGTGCATAGCCGGGAGTTTCGGACTCAGCTCTTAAGGCCCGCTCTCGGGGGCCGCTACCCCTCACCGGTCGAGCAAATGCGTAGTAGGGCGAAACCGCACGACCCTCTGAGCCAAGCGTGTCTCTTACCCCTAGCTTCAAGGCATACATGACAGCGTTGCCTGAACGGCGCAGATAGTAAGAGCCAATGCCCTGCACGGCTGCTCCGCCCCGCGTGGCGTGATCGCGGCCGATGACGTTGAACTCCAGCCCGCACGCTTCAAGCAGTCCCTCAGAAGTCTCCCGATGCGCCACCGTGTAGACGGTGCCAACCAGAGCGCTTAACGCATCTTCCTGCGCCGCTGGTTGCGCCCACACGGGGGAGCTTGCAATGAGGAAGCACCAGAGCAACCGCTTCATGTCTCACACTCCAGGTCGTTGGCGACTGCCACCGCCAATTGACAGCATGGGCAGCCACATAGCCTTAGGCGGCTAATGTCGCACGCCAGCCGGGGAAGTAAACCCAGCGACCTTCATTGCTTGTGTTGTGCCGCCTGAGATCCTGGCGATGAAGTCCCGAACTTCCCGCGCATCGCTGCTGGCAGCGAAATACAGGCCATTCCACAGCACACAGCGCCCGTCATCAAGCCACTGCAGCTCCAGCCCCACAAAGGCGCCCTCCAGCGCCTCGTCTCCACCCTCCGACTTGCCCGTGATGAGGATGACGCGCTCGAGCTTGTTGGTCACGGCATAGGCTAACTCTCTGTTGATGGCGTCGAGGTCGAACCCTTCAGCCCGCGCCATCTCTTCCGGGCTTTCATAGACGCGGTTCAGCTCAAGAGGGTAGTAGATGCGCGCTGGCGCTTCGGCTTGATCATCGAGTTCCATGGGCCGATGGTGCTCGTGCTGCGACCCGGGCTCCAGCTTCAAACCTGCTGATTCCTGCGGTTGCGCGGGGCATCACTTGCGCTCAGCGGCTCGCCTCTCAGCCTCCAAGTTCTCGATCCGAAACTTGAGAATGGATAGCTCGCCTTGAATCATTGCCGTGCTGCTGTTGCCGGCCTTCATCGAGATTTTTAGATCCCCAACATCCTCCATCAGCCGATCAAGCTTGTAGTACATGCCGAAGCCGCCGCTAACGATGGCGAAGGCGACCACAAGCAACCATGGAAGAGGAAGCCGAAAATCAACCACGCGTGTAATCCGCGCGCCCTCGGCGTAGGCCGGCGCGATGCCTTCGCCATCCATAGGGCGCGCTGCCTCTCTCGGAGGCGATGGGCGAAATCGACTATCAGGCATCGGCGACCACGCTCCCCAAAAATCCGCGCTGCTCGCGCAGTGTTCGTGCCAATTCCCGCAGACAGGGACGCGTCCCACCTTGCCAGCGATTCATGCGCGCCACGGCCTTTCCCTCAATGCTTCGCGGCCCGGTTGATTGCCGCCAGGGTTGCCATTGCTGGATGGCTTCCCGCTGGCGCTGTCGCTGCTCGGGTGTCCATGTACGTGCCGCCATGGCTTTGGTCCTCTAAAAGTTCAGTCGGCGCTTTCCCCCCGTCCACGCGCGCGGCCTCACCGACCACTGCGCCAGGCGCAGGCACTGCGGCCCCGTTGTTGACCTGCTGGGGCCCGTTGGCCACGTTCGCCTGCTTGGCAATCACTGTCGTGCGCGGGAACTTCAATTCGACTAGCGCCTGTATCGTGGCGCGGCTCTGCGCCTGGGCCTTCAACGACAGGCTTAGAAACGCCTCGTAGTTCCGTTGGTACTCTTGGCGGGAGGCTCGACGGGCAAGGCTTGTGAACACCGTTTGAAGCGCTACCGCCTGGCCGATCAGCATTTCTTCGATCCCGTCCAGCTTCCCGGCCTTGCATTCGTCCATGAGCTTTCGCAGGCTCGCGGACATTTCCCCTAGGCTGGCATCGGGCCCTAGTAGGTTGGCATTGAATGCCTCCATGACCAACACCGAGCTAACCGAGGCATTGACCACCGCCCGGCCGCGCGAAACCGCCTCAGACTCCCCGGCGTACATGTCCACAGGCAAAGGGTTGTCCTTGCCCGCTCCTTTGCCGGCCGGGCTGCTCTTCCGCTTCGCCGCCATGCTCAATCCTGGGCGGCCAGCAGAGGCGGGAACCTGTAGGCGCCAGCAGCGACACCGCGCAGAAGCGCATTCTTCGGGCCGCTGAATGCCTGGGGCTGCGTCAGCAGCTTGGCGGCCGTCTCAGGGTCCAGCATTGCCGCCGATAGCTTCTCCTGCAGTTGCTTGTTCGCCGCGCCGTAGGGCAGTTGCATCAAGCGTCCCACAGTCGTTTGCATGGGCACGCTGCCGCCCAGCGTCTTGCCCAGAGCGCTTTCCAGAATCTGGTTCTGCGCCATGTTCTGCAGCGTGTTGGATCCCACCGCCCGACCCGTGTTGTTCACGAGCTGGCCGGCGTTTAGATCGGCCTGGATGCGGCGCAGCACGTCCATTTGCTCGGCGCTCAGTTCCTTGCCAAGTTCGGCGCCCTTGTTCTTGAGCAGGTTGTTGAGCTTCGCCGCAGACAGCACCAATCCGCCTTGCGAGTCCACCGAGCCGGTTTGAACCTGCTTAAGGATCTCGTCCAGCTTCTTCATCTGGTTAATGGGGATGCTTTCCTTGGCGTAGGTCTCCAGATATCCACGCCAGGTAGGTGTCGCAGACTCTGCCGTAATGCCGGCCGTGTACGGCCCAACCTGGTTCGGGGCTGCAGCCGTGGCAAGCTCGCGTGAGGTGGACGCAGGAACGCGCCGGCTGGCCTGGTCAATGGCGTCATCAATGATCCCCTTGACCCCGGTAAGCTGGCCGGCTGCATAGCGCAGATTGCCGGCCTCACCCTGGAGGCGGCCGCCTAGAACATCGTTAATGTCCTTGCGGATGGCGTACAGCGCGCGGGCATCAATCGCACCGTCCTTGCTGAACTGTGCGATGCGGTTCCTGAACTCGTTCAGGGCCTGCTGCGACAGCTTGCCGGCGTTGTTGGGGTCGGCAAGTAGCCGGTCGATGCTCGACAGGATGCCATTGGCCGGCACTTGGCCTGCAGCAGACAGCGCAGCCTCGCGCATGGGGGCCGTCAGCTCATCGCGGGCAGCCTTGGCTAGATCAATCTTGCCCGTGTTGCCGGCGATCTCTTCGATTGCTGCTGTCCGGGCCTGGTTCTGCGCCGTGGTGCGAGCCGCTAGGCTCGACGCATATTCCGGGTTCGCGTTCTGCATGGCGCGGCTAAGGGCTGCCAAGCCAGCGTCGCCAGCAGCCATGGCCGAGGTAGGGGCTGAACCCGGGACAAGCTCGCGCGAAGCCTGGAGCGCAGCGCGGGCGGCTTCCGGGTCCGTTGCGAACTCGCGCAGGACGTTGCTCGTGATTCGATCCTGTCCCTTTGCCGTGAAGGGGCGCAGAAGAGCGCTAGCAGTCTCAGCCCCAGCGCCAGCCACCTTGCCGACCACGGGCAGTGCGGCCCCGATGGCTGCCCCAGTTCCTGCATCCTGCGGACTCACTAGGCCGGCCGATGCGCCACCTGTCACCGCCCCGCCGAGGCCGCGTAAAAGCAGGTTCCTTGCGCCTTGTGCCACTCCGGGCCCCACGGCATCAGCAGCCCTCATGCCGCCAGTCGCAAGGGCATTGCCAAGAGCTGGCGCACCCGCCATCGTTGCAGCCTTGCCGAAGATCCCGCCAACAGGCCAGGTCGCAGCGACTTCCCCGCCCACCTTGCCGACCTTGTAAGCCGCGGAGTCTGGATCGACGCCAAGCGATGCGAAAGCATCATCCATCGCCTTGCGGCGGCCCGCGTCCTCTTGGAAGTTCCAGCCTTCACCGCGGACCACGCCGGCAGCGGCCTTGCCGGCATCGATCAGCGTGGAGGCAACCGAGCCAGCGCCACGGATCAAGCCAGCGCCAGCATTCCCCATCGTCTGCATCCCAAATGGGGGCTTGTAGCCGTCGCCTGTAGCCGCCTGGTACTGGCGCAGTAGTTCAGCGTCTGACAGATTGGCGAATGCCGAGGCCAGGGGCGCGGGCGGCGTGTTCGCCTGCTGGTACATCCGCAACAGGTCCGCATCGCTTACCTTGGAAAAATCGCTCATGGCTTAATCAACCCTCGGCGGATGAGTTCGGCGCGCATCGCTGCGGCGTCCTTGGCCTTGCCCTCTTCAAAGCTCCCCTTCGCAGGCGCGGGAGACTGGGCGGACACGGCCGGCTTAAAGTTGTTGGGAACCACCAACGTGGGGTCGCCGCCCGAGCGACGGGCAACGTCTTCATACTGGCTGCGAGCGTTCATCAGCGATTGCTCGTAGAAGCCCATGCGGGTGTTGGCCTCCTGGATGAGCTGGGCCTTTGTCTCAGGCGTCAGGCGCCCCTGTCCCTGGAGCATCTGCGCGGCGCTCTTCACACGCTCGGGGATGGACTGGCTATTGGCAATCGTCGCGTACTCCCCTTCCCGCACGACGCTTTCCGGGTCGTACAGCTTCGCCACCGCATACACAATGTTGATGTCCGACTGCGGCGTGTTGCGCTTCGACGCCTCTTGGATCACGTTGTACGACGGCAGGGCCTGTTTGTAGTTCTTGACCTCGGGCAGGCCCTCGAACTCTTTGCGAAGCGTGGTGGACGTGGTTCCCGTCTGCCCTTCGCGCTTAAGCTGATTGAACTCACGAGCGCGGGCGTCCGTCATGTCCTGCCCGCGCATGGCCACCGCGTTACTGCGTTGATTGTTGGCAATCGATGTGCTGGAAGACAGCTGGGCATCAGGGCTCACGGTCTTCTGCTGATTGGCCAGGACCTTTACCTCTTCCGTCAGCGGATTGACGCGCTGGGTCTGTTCTGACCCGCCAAGGTTGATGGTCTGAATTTTTCCGAGCGCCGTGTCCATGTCGGCGCCCCAGGCCATGGCTAGCTGCTTGATCTTCACGGGATCGTTTCGCAGCGGGTACAGGGCCGCCTTAGCCTTGTCGATGATCGAAGAATCGATGCCGCGCAGCGAACCAACCGAATCAATGATCGAAGCGGCGTTCTGCTCGGTGGGATTGGCTGCGATGGCTCCCGCCGCTTGCTTGAGGGCGTCTAGCGTTGCCTTGCCGCGCTCAAGCTGGAACTTCTGCTGTTCCTGCTGGTACTTCTGATATTCCATGGCGGGTTTGAACAGGCCGCGCTGCTGCAGGTTCGCCCCCACGTCGCCGCCCTTGGCGTAGGCGTCCCGTAGGGCCTGGTCGTCGGCCATGGATCGCTGCGCCTGCATGAGCTGCATTTGCCGCATCTGGCGGTTTGCCTGCTCGTCGGCGATCTCGTCCGCAGACTTCAAGGGCGTAACGCCCCGGCCGGCGTTCAGGATGATGGAAGGATCGAGCGGCATTTCTTACCCCGTATAGCCGTTGGTGCTCAGCCAGTTGCCGAGCGGGTCACTGCCGCCCACATAGCCCGTGTAGCCGCTGTACCCGCCACCCTGAGAGGAGAGGAGCTTGTTCCAGCCGGCCGCGGTGTTGATGTTGTTGGAGCTGTTGTAGGCGTTCACAGCCTGGTTAATGCCGCTTTGCAGGTTGTTGCCTGCTGCGATGCCTGCAGCAGACTGCGCCGCACCAGAAGCCAACAGGTTGCTGCTCATGTTGTTGGCAACCTGCTGATTGCCGGCGCCGACTTGTGCCGCCGAGTTCTGGCCCGTGGTGGACTGACCGGACAGGAAGTTGTAGATCCGGTCCCGGTTAGAGTCGTAGGCCGACTTGTTGGTGTTCCAGGTGCCCAGCGCCCGGTTATAGGCATCGTTGAACTTCGTCCCTGCGTAATCCTCGTTGTAGCGGGATAGCTGCTTCATTGCCGCGCCGGACAGGAAGTTGCCCCGGGATGCCTGGGCGCGGTTGATGCCCTGCTCTCCCTGTTGCCGGCCGAATAGATAGCCCGGCTCGTTCTGCAGGTCCTGGCCCGTGAAGCTGAACTCTTCCCCATTGCGGTACGGGGTCAGCAAAGAGCCATAGGTCGGGTCTTGCTCGGCCTTGGCCTGGAGATCGGCCTGTTCCTTGTAGTACTGCTGAATCGCAGCGTTCAGGGCGTTCTCATCGACCTGCTGGATGTATTGGGGCGTCGAGTCGTTCGCATAGACCGGCGTGTCTGCGCCGGCATCGATGCCGTATCCATTGCCGGGGATGTAGCCGATGGCCCTACGCTGCGAATCAGAGGTCGTCCCATACCCTAGCCGCGGGTCTTGCTTCATCGCCTCCGCATAGGCCGGATCCGACGTGGGGCTCATCGGGTTGGCGACGGTGGTCGTGAACCGGCTTAGAAGCTGCTGGCGAACCTCGTCCGGGTTTAGGCCGGTTTTGAGGCCGCTGGACGTGACAGCAGAGGGGCCAAGTCCCAACCCAAGGTAGCGGCCCAACAGTGCGCTGGATGCGCGCCCTTGCTCTACCCACGGGGACAGGTCCTGTCGTAGCTGTGCGGCCTGCTGGGCTTGCAGCGCATTGGCCTGCGATGCGCTGGCGCTTTGTGCGTCGGCTGCATCGCTCGCAGAGTTGGCACTGATGAGAGAGCCGGCCACGCCAGCCGCAGCGATGCCCGCACCGACGTGGCAATAGCTCTTGCCTAGCCGGTCCTCTTGCGCTCGATCACGGGCCAGCGCGCCCATTCCCTTGATGCGTCCCATGATTACCTCAGCGTCTTAACGTAGTGCCGTTCAAACTCTGTCCAGCCCATGTGCTCAAACAGATTGCCAATGTCTAGGCTTTTCTTCGTGCCCGTAAACATCCGTTGGACTCCCCGCTCCTTCAAGGTCTTCTCCACGAACTGGAACAGGCGTAGCGGCGTGCGGCCCGTGCGATGTGCGGGGGCGATGTAGTACACGTCCGTAAAGGCGCTCAGGCTTGAACGGTAGTGAAGGTGCGGGCGAACGATGGAGGCGTGATAGCCCACCACCTCACCACCAGCACGCGCAACGACGATGTGAAGCGCGCCGCACATGGCATAGCGGTCGTACGATTCCATGTCCAGCTCAAGCGGGATCGTGTCTCGGTTCACTGCGACCTCTTCCCAGTGGGCCGGCCACAGGTGCGACATCTGATCGCGCACTGCGAACCAGTCTTCAACGGCAAAGGTGATCATGCGATGCGGATGTCAATGACCATGTGGATGCGCTCCACAGGGCTGTTGTTGATGACCTCGTGCTCAGGGCGGCCCTCGTCCTTGTCGCCCTTACCGTTGTCGAACCACCAGACTTCACCAGGCGCCATCCACACCTGTTCATCCCCAGCGGAGAACACAACACCCGGCGCGCTCTGCAGGCAAATGTGGTGCCGGTGCCAGTAGTTGGCGTGGGCGAACGTGTCGGCGTGCTTGAAGATCCGGCCGCCAGGCATCACGCGGTTGATGATGACCCGGCCCAGGCGCGTGCCTCTCACATGCGCCATCAGGTTCATCACCAGATCGCGCGCCTCGGGCAGCTTGTCGTAAACCGGAAGATCGATGCACTCGTGCTGGTCGTAGCCCGGCTCTTTCATCTGCGCTGCAAGCTCTTCGGCAGAGGCGGCAACCCATCGCGGAGGGAAGCGACAGATGATGGAATCGATCTCGCCGAATGGGCCCTGGGGGTACGTCCGCAGGTAGGTGTCTTCATGCCACCACTGAGGATTGCGGGCAAGCTTCGCCATGAGGGGGCCAACATTGGCGCCTGTAGCGATGCGGTGAAAGTGCTTCATGAGTCGAGGGAGGGGCCTAGAGCCGATACGGGTATCGTCTCTGTGCCATCCTCACCCAACCATGCGGCTAACTGCGTTTTCCTGCGGTTTGCAGCGATTGCCTGTCCGCTCGTGACTCGACCCACATTGCCAGGTCATCCACGCGATAGCTGACCTTGGCACCAGCAACGCCGAGCCGATAGAAGGGAGGGCCGCTGCCCTCGCCTCGCATCTGCCTAAACCAGCCCTGGTTATAGCCAAGCAAGGATGCCGCGTCCCGTTCCCCGATCCGGCCATCAGCGGACATGACAAAGGCCCGCGCCCTGATCTCAGTCATGAGCCTGGCATAGCAGTCCTCAACACGCGACAGGGTTACGGCATGGGTCGCAGTCAATGGACACCCCCCCTCCGGCCCTGTCGCTCAGGGGCGCCGTACGCCGATGCGAAATGAGCAATCAGCCCGGCCCGCTGTTCAGCCGGCACCGCTCGACAGTCGGCCCGCATCTGTTCCTTGGCCGCCTGCCCGTCACCCCATTGGATGCATGCACGCTCGGCATGCGCCAGCAGCTCAGCCAATGGGGGGCAGTTTTCCGCAACGGCAGGGGATGGGGCTGCCAAAACTGACAAAAGGGGGGTTTCGTCAGTTCTGGCAGGTGCCTCCGTGGGCTTTTGCGGAAATGCGGGGGGAGGCGTCTCGCTTCCTTGCGCTGCTAGGTGGGCCTTCGCCCGCTGTGCCCATGTGCTCATGCCGACACCTCCCCAATCTTGGGGTTGATGTAGTAGCGCACAGTCGGCCGACCCGTCGGGTTGTCGGTTTCGACCCCCTGGACCCATCCGCCTTCTTCCAAGGTGGCTAGCGCGCCCTCGGCCTGCATTGAGCTTGTGACACCCGCCCACTGCTTGCGCACCACGTCACGCACCGTGAACCCGTCCAGTAGCTTTCCCTGTTGGAGGCGACGGGCCACCATGCGGGCCGTGTTGACCTTGCTTGCCTCCACCAGCCCATAGACCCGCCGCGCATGGCCAGCCAGGTATTCACACCACGAGGCAGCGCGCAGGGCCGTTGCAGCCGTCACAGGGCCTATCTGTCCCTCGGCCACATGGAGGATGAGCGCGACAGCACAGAAGAGCTTTTCAAACTTCCCTAGGTGCTGCTGCATCAGCGGGTTGTGCTCGCGCGGGATCAATGCGCTGTGTAGCTCGGTGCACCATTCAATGAAGATGCTTTGGGCCTCATCATCGAAGTGGAAATGGGGCAGCTTCACAAAATCATCGGCTGGCGCTGCTCCATCCTGCACGGGGTCGAACACCGCCAGGCGGTCGAAAAGATCGCGCACCGCCTCGCGCGCGCCCTTCACCGGGTGCCTGTCTCGCCACTCCCATGCAACACGATCCGGGTACACCAGCACTTGAAAGCGTTGGATGCGTCCGTCGTTGTCGAGCGATGAGGAAATGCCCGCGAGGTAGCGCTCCAGTAGATCTGGCTGGATGCCACCAAAGACAGACAAGCACAGGTTCTTGATGTGCAGGCTGCCGCGCGAGATCCGATCAATGCTGAAACTTGAAGTGCCGTTCCAGCCCTCAAGGTAAAACGCCTTGTCGCCCTCGCGCCCTTCCTTCTCCCAGGACGACAGCAGGCCGATCAACTCATCCCGAAAAACCAGCATCCCTTGCGGGTTGTGCGCCAGCAGATCGCCCAGCTTCTCGACGGTCGAATCATTGGACTTGTAGCGCCTCGCGTGGGGCTCTTCGGGCTCTTCCAGCGTCTGCAGATCGGCCATCGCTGCGGCCATCTTGTCTTGGTCGGGCTTGCCGGCTGCCGCCTTTTTCATGTTGGCTTTGACTGCCGCCTGATGGGCTTCAAACGCGGCTTTCTCGGACTCGTAGACCTTCATAGCGGCATCGAGCTTTTCCACCTCCTGCGCCTCCAAACGGTCGAGGAAGCGCGTAACGGTAGACAGCGCGGGCGACTTCTTTACGGACGGGTCTCCAACGATTCCCCCGTAAAGGTTGGGCGTCACGATCCAATCATCCCGCCGCTTCGGCTTGATGCCGCAGCGGGCGCCGATCACCGAGCCCAGGCAAACCAGCAGAGCGGCGGCGATGTAGTCCGGCGCGCATGGCATCCGGTCTGCCTCGTCCAGAACGAAATGCGCCAGGGACTGGGGTAGCAGCGCCTCCGCATCGAATGCCGGCGCTGGCGGCAGCTCGGACACGATAGGCGAAGGGACGGGCCAGGCCCGGGGCACTGGGGCCCGCGCGGCGTCGAAAGCATCACGTACAGGATTAAGAAATACAGCACTCATGCCAGAGCCTCCAAGCTTCCGGCGAGCCGGTGCAAATCGTTATGGTCCGTGTGTTTGGCGCCCCTCGGCAGCCCCTCGAAGTTGGGAACCGCCAGCAGTCCGCCCACAGCTCGCGCCGCCTTAGTTGCCGCAGTCAAGCCCGGGTTGCCATCGGTCTTCCAGTCATCGTCTGCGGCGATAACAAGGGTGATGCACGGGAACTTCGCGCGCATCGACTTAGCCACCGACAGCAGGTTGCCGGCGTTGAAGGCCACAGCGACCGCATGCCCGGTGACCTCGTGAATCGTGGCACCCGTCGCAAATCCCTCGCACACCACCAGCCGGCCGGACGGCCTGCCGATAGGGCAATAGAGGCCCTTTACGCGGCCCCCAGGCATGAACCGCTTAGCACCATCGGGCGCGATGCCCTGGACGTTGTGGATGACCCCGTGAACGTCGCTCATGCGGATAAGCAAGGTATGCCCCGCCTCGATGCGGGCGCCGTGGGCCTGGATGCCTTTGACGGAAAGGTATGGATGCGCGTCGGCTGGCGTTGCCGCCTTCCACCGTTCTTGGGCCGCCTGTGCGACTTCCGCATGCCGCTGGCGCTGCTCGGCGTCGTGCTGGCGCCGGAGGGCGTCCATTCGCCTTTGATAGGCCAGCTTCTCGGCCGGGGACAGCTCCCGCTGTTCGCGTCGTAGCTGCAGGAAGTCGCACCGAAAGCAGCGCGCAATGCCGTGATCGTGGGCCAGGATCGTGATGCCTAGCGACTTGTCCCGGGGCGTCTTGCTGCAGACTGGGCAGGCCGCGCGATGATCGCCAATGGCGTAATCGTCAAAGTCGATCATGCGGCGCCTCCAATCTGACGCAGGAATACCGCGAGTGCGTGCACGTCAGGGCATT
This sequence comes from uncultured Pseudacidovorax sp., assembly GCF_913773995.1. GTDB lineage: Bacteria > Pseudomonadota > Gammaproteobacteria > Burkholderiales > Burkholderiaceae_C > Xenophilus. The sequence goes on along the minus strand of NZ_CAJYES010000113.1, from coordinate 122,346 downwards.
GGCGCGTATGGCCCCAGCGGGTGACTACGTAGCCGCCGTCTGCCAGGTCGTAGACCGAGTGCCCCAGCAGCGCAAAGCGCGCCTTGAGCGTGGCAATGAGCTTTTCGTCCCAATTCATTGGCCATCCCCTTTCACCTCATCGGCCAGGGAGTACAGGGCAACGAACGGATGCGAAAAACCGTCCTGGTCTACAACCGTCACCCGCTGCGTCTCGATCTCATAGCCTTGCCGGCGAAGCTCGAAAACGCGCGTGGGGCACTGATAGCAACCGGCGCGGCGTAGCTCATAGCTCGTGTGGGGCCGCATCCTCAGAAGACCCAGGATCTTGGCCCGTTGCTCTTCTGTGCTCAGGAAGGGAGCGCTATGATTGAGGTCCGAAGTTTCTTTCTTGTAAGCCCTTGCCGTTCCAGCGGCCGGGGCTTTTTTCTTGTCCGGCCCGCTCATTACGCGGCCTCCAGCGGCTGCACGCCCAGGAGCTTGCGAAGCTCTGCCGTTGGCCACGCAAGGCGACCACCGACCCTAAGAGGCTGGACCGGGCCGCTGCCGTTCATGGCCCAAATGTGCAAGGTATGAGGCGAGCGGTTCAGGTGGATTGCCGCCTCTCGCGTGGGCAGCGTCTGCCGCGTCTCATCGGCCAAAGGGATAAGGGAAAGCGAAGCATTGCGGGTCATTCGGAAGGGCTCCTATGTCTGAAGCCTTCATTCCAATTCCGGGGTTTGGCCGGGGCTCCGCAACCCCGGGCCCCGCGCCCACAAACCCCGGCTTAAACCGCCCCTAAATCCCGGCTGGTGGGGTGCTTAACCCCGGGCCGGCCGCGGAGCCCTAGTCGAACTGGCGCGGATCAGAATCACGATGGGCCTCGTAGCTCAGGCGAAAGCGGTTTTCATAAACTCGCCACCCGGTTTCTGGATTAAGGGGTTCTCTCCCATCTCTGCCCTTCCTTCGATTCGGATCAAGGAGCCATTGCAGCACCTTGTAAGGGCAAAACAGCGGCGTCCTTCCACCGCCGCCTAGGGATATGCGCGCACGGTCCAGAGCTGGAATATCTTGCACTTTGTTGAACCATTTTTCGTTCATGCCAGTGAGCTTGCCGAAGGCTTCGATTAGCTGATCTTTCGTTGCAAGCTCCCGAAGCTTTGGCCCTTGCTCGGCGTCGCCTGCGGTGCTGGCTCTAGGACCAGGCAGCGGCCGACCAATGCCCCCCGAGTAAGCATCAAGCCAGGCATTTAGATCGCTTGCATTGGCTTCCTCGTATTCCTCCCGGACGACGGCCCCCTCCGGGTAATCGTAAGAGACGCCAAACCCAGGGCGGTACATCCGAAGCTTCCTTTCGTCGCCATCGGGCAATACCGCTGCACGCTTGAGCTTTTGCAGCAATGCCGCCTCTTCATCCGTCATCGGGGGAATAGTGCGCCCGTGATTCGCTCCATCAAGCAACTCGGTCAGCTCGGCGAGTGGGCGGCCGAGCCACCATGAAACCGCCTCCAGAAGCGTATAGCGCCCGTTGTCGATCTTGCGGGCCTGGTCTTCGGTCATGCGAGCCGTAAGCGCCTTCTCATCGGCAGCAACGCGCCTAATCCCCTCCGCATCGAGCAATGACACGGCCCATTCATCAGGAGCGGCAAAGGCTGCGACCACATCCTCGGCCGGCGCGGTGCCCTGCGTCGCCAGGACGGGAATGCCTGCGTGTTCAATGATCCGCTGTGCCTTGGCCAGCTTCGGCGCCAGCGCTCCAGAGTCCCCATGAATCTCTATGCTCCGGGCCAGCTCGGCCAGAGTTACAAGGCCCTGTGTCTGGGCTTTGCTCTGTGCGCGCTTAGGCATAGTGGCGCCCTCCATCATTCAGCGCCAGGCGTGGCACCGCTGGCGGGTTGGCTGCTGGCATGTTGGCCTGCTCCAAGATCCATGCTTCGATTCGCTCGTGATGGATGCGCAGAAGATCGAGGGGCCGCACGGTGTAGTGTTTCTCCGCTGTCGCGGATGGCTTGTGCCCCATGATTTGCGCCACCACTCCGGCCGGAATCTCCAGCCATTCCGTCAGGCTCTTAAAGCTGCGCCTCAGCCCGTGGAGGGTCAGCCCGTCAATTCCTGCAACGGCGCACGCTCTAGCGTGGGGGTCGCGCGGTTCACTGATGTAGCCGGACGCACTGGCCACCACAACCCCTCCGGCCTGAGGCTGGGCGCCCGAGGCTTCGGCGCGTCGAGCGCGACGCCTCGCGTTCTGCTCATCCATCGATACCGCGCGCGTGCTGGCAAACACCCATTCATTCCGGCGCGGGAGCGCCTGCAGCAGGCTCAACACATAGGGCGTCAAGGGGATCACTCGCTCCCCCTCCACCTTGTCTCTGATCGTGAGCCCTCGCCATTTCGTGTTCACGTCTTCCCAACGCATAGACAAAACCTCATTGGGACGCGCGCCCGTCAGGAGCATCACTTGTATGGCCGCCGAAATGGTCGGGTTTTGGATGGCCCGGACTCCAGCGAACCATGCCGCGAGTTGTTCGCGCAATAGGGCATCGGTCTTGACCTTCGGCCGGCCCAGCACTTCCCGCGTCTTGCGTGTCCCGGCCGCGTTGGTGGACTGCACGAGCCCTGCGTACTGCGGTTGCTCAGCGCACCAATTCAGGAAGACTTTCAGCAACCGCCATGCAAGGCGCGCGCTGGTGGGCCTGGTCTTTGCCTCCTTTGCTGCCCATGCCTCGACGGTGGCAGCGTCGAGCGCGCGCAAGGGTAGGCCCATCAATGGGAATAGCGGCATGTCCACGGTAAGGCCCGTGCCCCTGGTGCCCCGGCGCGCTACCTGCCCACCAGCCCGCGCCAGCTTCACATGGTCGTTGTAGTGAGTCGCGCCCCAATGATCTTTCCGCGCCTCTAGGTATGCGTCCCACACCTCTCTAACCGTCACCTGAGCGGCTTTCTGTGCCTCGGCCATGGCCTGGTCAGCAGCAGCCCGGGCCAGCCTCTCTTCGGCCCGCCGCTTGTCCACCTCCCGGGGGTCCATGCCGGCATCGAGCATCACCGCGAGGCGCCTTGCTTCGGCGCGTGCCTGCTCAATGGTCCAGCTTCGCACGTCGCCAATCGTGCGGCGGATGGTCTGCCTGTTCAGCTTGCCCTCAAACACGAACGACTTGGCGCCGGTATTGGTGACACGGACCCGCAATCCTGGGGCTTCGCTATCCCTTAGAAACGCTTGCCCTTTGGTGTCGGTGGGGCAGGATAGGCGCTCAATCAATCCGACCGTAAGGGCCGCCCTTTGGGATAGATCGACGGGGGCGTTTCGTGCTGGACGGGCCATGGTGTTGGTTCGCCCCTCCCCGTCGTGTAGCCACTGTGTATCCCAGGAGCACGAATTTTCGTGAACGAATCGGAATCACAGAGCCGGCCGACAGGCCAGGAATAAGGCGCTAAGTCGTTGATTCCACAGGATCATAGCAAGCAACATGAACCACAGCGAAGCAATCGGAATGAAAGCAGCCCGAGGAATCATAATCCACAGGTCCGCGGTTCGAGTCCGTGAAGCGCCACCAAAACCTCCAAAGGGACCCCGTGCAAACGGGGTCCCTTTTTCTTTTGCGCGAGGCGGGGTGCGATATCCTGACTTCCACCTGAACCACCCCCGGCAACTGCGGCATCTGCAGGCCGGCCTCCCCCACGAGGATCGGTCCGCCGCACTGCCGCCAGCGCCACCTGCCATGCGCCTCATGATCGTGGAAGACGACACCCTGCTGGGCGATGCGCTCGCCCAGGGCCTGCGTCAGCGCGGCCATGCCGTGGACTGGTTCCGTGATGGACCGCAGGCGGATGCAGCCCTGGCCGGGGCCCCCTTCGATGCCGTGGTGCTCGACCTGGGTCTGCCGGGCAGCGACGGCATGCACTGGCTGCGGCGCTGGCGGCAGGCCGGCCGCGTGCTGCCGATCCTGGTGCTGACGGCACGCGACGGCGTCGAGCAGCGCATCGATGGCCTGGACGCCGGTGCCGACGACTACCTGATCAAACCCATCACCATCGACGAGCTGGCCGCGCGGCTGCGTGCGCTGGTGCGACGCACCGCCGGGCATGCGCAGGCCGTGTGGCAGCACGGGCAGCTCAGCTACGAGCCAGCCAGCAAGCGGGTGCACTGGCGCGGCGCCCGGGTCGAACTCACCGGCCGCGAGCTGGCGCTGCTGGAGATCTTCCTGAGCCAGCCGCAGCGCGTGCTGTCCAAATCGACGCTGCTCGAAAAGCTCTACGACTGGAGCGGCGGCGAGCCTGAGGGCAACTCGCTCGAAGTTCACATCCACCACCTCCGCCGCAAGATCGACCCGGGCATCGTGCGCACGGTGCGCGGCGTCGGCTACGCCCTCGGTTCCGGCGAAGGATCGGCGTGAGCCTCCCATGAGCCTGCAGCGTCGCCTGCTGTTGTACCTGCTGATCTGCGCGCCACTGGTGTGGGGCCTGGCGCTGTACTTCTCGATCCAGCGCGCTCGCCATGAGGTCAACGAGATGTTCGACACCCAACTCGTGCGTCTCGCGCGGCAGGTGCAGGCCACCCTGGGCCACGGCTACCCGGGTTCGTCAGCCACGCTGCCGCCGGCACCCAAGGAGGGTGCACCCGACGCGGGCGACTCGGATGTGCGCGACCTGGCGATCGCGGTCTGGTCGACCGACGGCAAACTGGCCCTGTCCGACCGCGAGGGCGTGGATTTGAACTTCCGCTTCGACGCCCAGGGCTTCGTCGATGACGAGGTGGATGGGCGACCCTGGCGCGTCTACTACATGCGCTCCGGCGACGACCAATGGCTGGTAGCCGCCGGCCAGGGTGCCTACGAACGCGACGAGCTCGTCTATGGCCTGACGGTCACGCAGGTCGTGCCCTGGTTGCTGGTGCTGCCGATCTTGCTGGCCGTGATGGCCTGGGCCGTGCGCGCCGCGCTCGCCCCCATGCGCCGATTGACCAGCGAGCTCGCCCACCGCGACGCGCAGGACCTGCGCCCCGTTCCCAGTGCCCGTGCCCCGGCGGAACTCAAGCCATTGCTGACCGCGATGAACGGGCTGTTCCAGCGCATCGAGCAGCTGCTGGTGCGCGAACGCCGCTTCACCGCCGACGCCGCGCACGAGCTGCGCACCCCGCTGGCGGTGCTTGCCGCGCAGTGGGACGTGGTGCGCCATGCCGGCACCCTGGCCGAGCGCCGGCAGGCAGAGGACAAGCTCAGCGCCGGCCTGCACCGCATGGAGCGGCTGGTGACGCAGATGCTGTCGCTGTCACGCGTGGAGTCGGGGGTGCTGCCCTCGCTGGATGCCGAGATCGACTGGCCGCCGATCGTCGAGCAGGCCATGAGCGACTGCCTGCCGCTGGCCGAACGTCGGCGCATCGACCTCGCCTGCGAATGGCCGGCCGGCGGCGCCCACCCCATGCCGCTGCTGGGCGATGGCCACCTGATGACCGTGCTCGTGCGCAACCTGCTGGACAACGCCGTGCGCTATGCGCCCGAGGGCAGCAGCGTGCTGCTTCGCATCGGCCGCGAACAGCTGGAGGTCGAGAACGACGGCCCGCCGCTGTCGACCGGACAGCTCGCGCGCATGGGCGAGCGCTTCTACCGGCCGGAAGGCCAGCACGAGGTGGGCAGCGGCCTGGGCGTGTCGATCGTGCGGCGCATCGCGCACCTGCACGGCCTGGAACTGCAACTGGGCACGCGCGCCGATGGCCGCGGCGTGCGCGCGGTGCTGCAGTTCGATGCCGCGCACCGATGAAGGCGGCGCTCAGCGCGCCTTGATCTTGTCCATCAGTGCCTTGACTTCCTCGCGGCGGCCGGCGTCGGCGATCTGCCGGCCGGGCCGCGCGGGCGCCTGCAGGGCGCGCTCCAGGTAGGTCATCGCCTGGTCGGGCTGCTTGGTCTCGACCAGGTACTCGCCATAGAAGAAGTTGGGGTCGATGCCCTTGGGGTTGAGCGTCAGCGCCTTCTGCAGCAGCTCCTTGGCCTTGGCCTTGTCGCCGAAGCCCACGGGCCAGCCGGGCACCTTGTAATACAGCACACCGAGGCTGTTGTAGGCCGAGCCTTCGAGCACGTCGCCGTTGATGGCAATGGCCGATTCGTACAGCGCCTTGGCCTGCTTGACCAGGCCCAGCGCGCCCAGGCCGCCCTTCTCGCCGGCCACGGAGCTCACGATGATGCCCTCCCACACCAGGGGCTCGGCGCGGCCCGGATTGGCTTCGCTCAACTTGTGCGCCTTGGCGGCCAGCGCCTCGAAGCGCTTCTCGCGCTCGGCCGGCGGCGCCTGGTAGCGGATCACTTCCCAGTCGTGCTGCAGCTCGGCAACGCCGTCATCGACGGGCGCGGCGCGGCTGATCAGCGGCGTGATGGCTGCCAGCACGCCGGCACCGGCGAGCAGGGCCATCGACAGCCAGACGCGGCGGCGCGAACCCGCATGGGCGAGCCTCGCGGCGACGACGGCGCGGTGGGAGAAGGTGGCAGGCGTGGTCTTCATGGTGTTCGCAAGAAAGATGAGGGGTCGAGGGTGGGCCGGGCCTGACGGCTCAAAGCTGCGGGGCCTGCAGCGAATGCGCATCGGCCGACTCGGGCTGCGCCGATTCGCAACGCTCGAGCGTGAGCGGCGCGGGCGGCTGCACCGGGGGCAGGCTGTTGCGATGGGCGGCGAAGGCACCGTCCAGCATGGCGGGCGCCATGCCGTTCAGGCGGACCGCCAGCTTTTCGGGAAAGCCCAGGAAGCGCTCGGCCGTGCCGCTCTCCAGCAACTGCACCAGGGCCTGGGCGACGGTGGCGGCGTCGTCCATGGCGGTCTTGGTGGCTTGGTTGTAGCGCTCGACGGCTTCGCTGTTGAACTCCGTCTTGGTACTGCGCGGGCCCAGGTACTGCACCTTGATCGGCGTGTCCGCCAGCTCGCGGCGCAGCGATTCGGCAAAACCGCGCAGCCCGAACTTGCCCGCGCTGTAGACGCTGAAGCCCGGCAGCCCCAGACGGCCCAGCACCGAGCCGACGAAGAGCACGCTGGCCTGCTTCTGCTGCCGCAGGTGGGGCAGCAGCGCCTGAGTCAGCAACATGGGCGTGAACAGATTGAGTTGCAGCACCTGCGACATGGCGCTGGCATCGAAGGACTCGAGACGGCCGAAGGCGGGCGTGCCCGCGCCATGGACCACCGTGTTGCACTGCCATTGCGCGGCCACCTGGGCCAGAGGGTCCAGGCTGCCCACCCGCGTCAGGTCGGCCGCATACCACTCGACGCGATGGCGCTCCACGCCCAGTTCACGCACCAGGGCCCGGGCCTGCGCCGCCAGCCGCGCCGGCGAGCGGCCGGCCAGCATCACGCTCGCGCCGGCCTGGACGAGGCGACGCGCGGCCGCGGAGCCGATGCCGCCGCTGGCGCCGGTGAGCAGCACCCGGCTGTCCGCCGCCTTCATGCCACCACTCCCGCGGAGACCGTCGCGACGGCCTCGCCCTGCGGCAGCGGCAGGCTGCGGAAGACATCGCCGTACAGCCGGTAGAAGGCCTTGGCCGCGTGGACGATGGCGTCCTGGTCGGCGGGGTCCTCGACCTGCTCCATCAGCAGCTCGAAATGCGCCGTGTGCTCCTGGTCGAGCGTGCCGTGCGAGCGCAGATAGCTGAAGGCCGAATCGGGCAGGCCCAGCGGCTTCTGGATCTGGTCGGCAGCCATCAGCGCGATCGAGACGCTGGTGCCTTCCAGCACATACACCATGCCGAAGAAGCCCAGCGGGTTGCGACGGGCGATGGTGTCGTAGGCATAGGCCACCATGACCTCGGTGGCATGGCCCGGCGGGCCGCGCCGCACGGCCTCGGCATCGCCGCCGCAGGCGCGGATGTCGTCGAGGATCCACTCGTCGTGGCCCTGCTCTTCCTCGATGTATTCGTCGAGCGCACCTTCGAGCCAGGCATGGCCGGCATCCAGCCTCGCCTTGAAGGCCCGCATCAGCGGCACGGTGTGGCTGACGTGGTGGTACGCCTCGCGCAGGAAGGCCAGGTAGCTGGGCAGGGACACGTCGCCGCGCAGGCAGCCCTGGATGATGGGGGTGCCGAGCAGACCGGCACGCTCGGCGGCGGTCTCGGCGACAAGGCGGGCATGGAAACTCATCGAAAGCTCCGGGAAGGGACGAGAAGGAAGAAGGCGAGGCTCAGGCCACGACGGCCGCCGGCAGATCCAACGCCTGCGCATGGCGCGCCAGCACGGCCGCGCGCTGCGGCCGCCCGTTGGCCGTGGCCATGCCGGACTCGGCGGTGAAAGGGGCATCGGCACGCGCCCAACGCTGCACGCGCGCGTAATCGGGCAGCTGTGCATTGGCGGCATCCACGGCCGCCTGCAGCAGCGCATCGTCGGCATCGGCCGCCAGCGGCCAGAGCACCGCCGACAACGTGGGCTGGCCATCGCCAAAGACCACCGCCTGGCCGATGGCCGGATGGCCGCGCAGCGCGGTCTCCACCCACTCGGGCGAGACATTGCGGCCGAAGGCGGTGATCAGCAGGTTCTTCTTGCGGCCGTCCACATGCAGGAAGCCGTCGGCGTCCAGATGCCCCAGGTCACCCGTCGGCCACCAGTCGCCGGGCGCGCGCGCATCGCCCAGGTAGCCGGCGAACAGGCTGCCGGCCACTTCGATCTCGCCATCGGCAGCGATGCGCAGGCGGGCATGGGGCAACGCTGCGCCGGCGCTGCCCGGCTGGTCGCAGCCGGGCAGGTTGAGTGTCTGCACCGAGGCACCTTCGGACAGGCCATACCCCTCGTAGGCAGGGATGCCCAGCGAACGCGCGGCCTGCACCAGGCCCACGCCGACCGCGGCGCCGCCCACGGCCACCAGCTTGAGCGACTCGGGCGCGCGCTGGCGCGTCTGCGCCAGATAGCCCGCCCAGGCCCGCAGCATCTGCGGCAGCAGGATCAGGCTGTTCGGCTGGTGCCGGACCACGGCGGCGTGGAAGGCGGCGACATCGAAGCTGGACGAACCCGTGAGCCCCACATCCTGCAGCGGCAGGACGATGCAGGTGGCACCAGCGGTCAGAGGCGCCATCAGTCCGGCGATGTTCTCCAGCAGCACGGCAAAGGGCAGCGCACACAGGTGACGCTGCACCTGCAGGGGCGCCATGGCCCCCACCAGGCCGTCGGCCACGCGTTGCATGGACGCGGCCGTCAGGCACACGCCCTTGGGCGCGCCCGTGGTGCCCGAGGTGAAGGTGATCTTCGCCGTGCCCGGCGGCATGGCCACCTCACGCGCGGGTAGGCGCAGCATCGTGAAGGGCTGGCTCGCGATCTCGCACGGCACTGACGGGGCCTGCGGCCAGCGGGCGGCCACGGGCGGCAGGGTGAGCACGGTGTCCACGCCCGCCGCGCCGATGGCGTGGGCGATCTGCTCCGGGGTGAAGAAAGCCGGCAGCGGCACATGCACGATGCCGGCCCGCAGCGCGGCCCGGTCGGCGATCACCCAGGCGGGTGAGTTGTCCATGAGCGTGGCCAGCACGCGGGTGCCTTGCGCGGCCAGCTGCTGCGCGAGCAAGGCGGCCTGGGCATCGACGTCGGCCGCTCGCCAGGTGCGGATGCCGTCGTCGAAGGCGACGGCCTGTGGGTCAGGCGACATGCCGGTCATGCGCGGCCTCCGGCAGCAAGGCGCGCGCGGCGCGTCATGAAGTGCCGCAGGGCTCGCCGCAGGTGGATGGCCATCACCACCGGCTCATGGTCGTAGTAACTGCCCCAGCAGCGGGCCTGGTCGCCGAGCGCGTCGGGCACGGCGCGGCCCAGCGTGAGCGGCGCCACGCCCAGGCGCACGAGCATCGCGCGCAGCTCCTGCGTGACGGTGCCGACGACCCAGTCGAATCCCTCGCCGATCAGGTAGGGCCCGAGCAGCTGTACCAGGCGCCGGCCTTCGCCCCCGCGCGGGGCGGCCAGGTTGCCGACCTCCACGATGCCCGCACGGTCCACGGGGCGGCCGGCATGCGTGGCGATCAGCGCCTCGACGGGCGCGTCGAGGTACTGCTCCAGGAACAGCGGGCCTTCGTCCGCACGGCGATACCCGACGGCGGCAAGCACATGGCTGCCTTCGCACAGCGCCAGCAGCATGGGCGCGAAGGCCGGCACCAGGGCGCCATAGCGCTGGGCATACATCTCGCGGATGCTCTGCTCCACCACGGCGCGTTGCGGATCGGCCTGCGGATGCCGCGTGAGATGACCCGCCACGGGAAAGGCGGAGGGAATGGGCGATGTCGGCATGGCATCGCCGACAGGAGAGAACAGGCGCATGGGTTTCCCGTGTCGCACCGGCCGAGGCCACTGCGCAGGTTGACGAATGGCCGTGATGGTCTGCGGACGCGCTTAACGCCAAATTAAGTAGGAGGCGGCGTTTCGCGCCCTTTCCTGACCCGCAGATGACTCAAAAATGGCCGGTGAGGCCCAGCGTGCCGGTGGTGGTGCGCCCCGTCGGCTGCTGGTCGTCCCGCGCGCGGATCAACCCCGCTGCCAGGTCCCAGCGCGGGCTCAGGCTGTAGACCACACCTACTTCGGCATAGCGGGTGCGCTGGCGTGTCGCATCGCGTCTCTGGCGCTGCTGCAGGCCCAAATCCGCGGCCAGTTTCCAATCGTCGGCAATGTTCCAGACCAGCGCCGTGGACAGGCGCCGGTTGATGGCGCCGGCCATCGGGTCGATGTCGCGCTGGCGGCCCCACGCATAGTTGACGTGCAGGGCGCCGAAGGGCAGCTGTTGGCTCAGCAGCAGCGTCACTTGGCCCGAGCTGCGGCCGTCGCCCAGGCCTCGCGCTTCGCGGCGACTGCTCACGGGTGCGGCGAACTCGGGCTTGAGGCCGAGGCTGGTGCCGGTGGCCTCGTTCTCGTAGAAGCGCCACTTGAGGCCCAGGGCCGTGTTGCCCCAGCCGCTGGTGCGACTGCCGTCGGCCTGCATGCGCAGGAAGGCCGGCGCCGCATAGACGTCGACCGTGTCGGTCAGGCCATAGGTGTAGGTGGCCGAGAGGCTGTCGCCGGTCTGGCGTGCCGGGCCGGTGGACTGGCGGGCGCGTGCAGCGGCCATTTCGATCTGCTGCACGCCGACGCCCTGGGTGCCGGTGTCGTCGGTGATCAGCGGCTGCATGGCCTGCGCGCTCAGCCCGCACAGCTGCAGGGTCAGCGCCGCCAGGCTTGCGCGCCGCCAGGGGAGCGATCGCAGCGGCAAGGCCGCCAGCAGGTTCTGGGTCTTCTTCATCATGGGTCGGGACAGGCGCTGCGCATTGGACGCAGGCGCAGTGAACTCTTCATGAATCCAGCGGACGCAGCGAGTCGGCTCCGAGCTTCGGAGCGCGTCACCTTGGCTACAGCAAAGACCCTTCGCCGGGGCCTGTACCGATTGCCGCGACGCCCGGCCTCCCGCCTAATGGCCGGCCTTACGAAGCAAGATCCGGAGACCTCTTCCATGCACCGTCGCCCTCTCCTCGGCGCACTCATGCTCGCCGCCCTGGGTACCACCGCCACAGGCGCGCAGGCCCAGCAGGCCGCCCGCGCCTTTCCCGAGAAACCCATACGCCTCGTCATCGCCTTTCCGGCTGGCGGCCCGACCGACATCACCATGCGCCAGCTGGCCGAGAACGCCAGCAAGGTCCTTGGCCAGCCGGTCATCATCGACAACAAGCCCGGCGCCGGCGGCACGCTGCCGGCCCAGCAGCTTCAGACCGTGCAGCCCGACGGCTACACGCTGGCGCAGATCCCGCTGGGCGTGTTCCGGCTGGGCTACACCACCAAGATCAACTGGGACCCGATCAAGGACATCAGCTACGTGCTGAACGTCACCGGCTATGCCTTCGGCATCGTCGTGCCAGCCGACAGCCCGTTCAAGAACTGGGCCGACTTCGTGGCCTATGCGAAGGCCAATCCGGGCAAGCTCACCTATGGCTCCACCGGCACGCTCACCAGCCCTCACCTGACCACCGAACTGGTGGCGCAGCGCGCCGGCATCCAGCTGCAGCACGTGCCCTACAAGGGCAGCGCCGACCTGACCCTGGCGCTGATGAGCGGCCAGTTGATGGCCGGTGCCGACAGCACCGGCTGGGCGCCCTATGTGGAGTCCGGCAAGATGCGCGTGCTCAACACCTGGGGCGACAAGCGGCTGCAGCGCTTCCCGGACGCGCCCACGCTCAAGGAGCTGGGCTACGACATCGTGCAGAACTCGCCCTTCGGCATCGGCGCGCCGCGCGGCACGCCGCCCGAAGTGGTCAAGAAGCTGCACGACGCCTTCAAGCAGGCGATGGAAGAGCCCAGCTACCTGGCCTCGCTGGCCAAGTACGACATGGTGCCGATCTACATGGGCAGCGCCGACTACACCCGCTTTGCACGCGAGACCGTCGATCGCGAGAAAGCCGTGATCGACAAGCTGGGCCTGGCCAAGCCGCAGTGAGCTTTGTGCCGCAAGGCTGCCCGCGTTGCGCGGGCGCCGGACGCAAAAAGGGCCGCGCGATGCGGCCCTTTCTGCTGCTGAGCGGGGGTGCAGCTCAAGCTGCCATGATGGTCACGGCCTTGGTGTTGAGGTAGGCCTCCACCGCCTCCGGGCCGCCCTCGGAACCGTAGCCCGAATCCTTGACGCCGCCGAAGGGCATCTCGGGCGTGGGCGTGGCGGGCTGGTTGATCCAGACCATGCCGGCCTCGATGCGCTGCGACAGCAGGTGCGCGTTCTTGATCGAGCGCGTGTACGCATAGGAGGACAGGCCGAAGGGCAGGCGATTGGCCTCGGCGATGGCGTCTTCGAGCTTGTCGAAGCCGCGGATGGCCGCCACGGGGCCGAAGGGCTCGTCGTTGAACACCGAGGCTTCCAGCGGCACGTCGTCCAGCACGGTGGGCGCGAAGAAGTTGCCTTCGCTGCCGATGCGCTCGCCGCCGGCCACCACCTTGGCACCCTTGGCACGGGCGTCCTGAACCACGTTGGCCATGGCCGTCAGGCGGCGCGAATTGGCCAGCGGGCCCATCGACGTGCCTTCGGCGAGGCCGTCGCCGACCTTCAGGCCCTGCGCATGCTTCACCAGCGCGGCGGTGAACTCGGCCTTGATGCTGTTGTGAACCAGGAAGCGGGTGGGCGAGATGCAGACCTGGCCGGCGTTGCGGAACTTGGCGGCGCCGGCAGCCTTGACGGCCAGGGCGATGTCGGCGTCGTCGGCCACGATCACCGGCGCGTGGCCGCCCAGTTCCATGGTGGCGCGCTTCATGTGCTGACCGGCCATGGCGGCGAGTTGCTTGCCCACGGGCGTGGAGCCGGTGAAGGTGATCTTGCGGATCACCGGATGCGGGATCAGGTAGCTGGAGATCTCGGCCGGGTCGCCGAACACCAGGCCCACCACGCCGGCCGGCACGCCGGCGTCGACGAAGGCCTTGATCAGGGCGGCGGGCGAGGCGGGCGTTTCTTCCGGCGCCTTGACCAGGAAGGAGCAGCCAGCGGCCAGCGCGGCGCCCAGCTTGCGCACCACCTGGTTGATCGGGAAGTTCCAGGGCGTGAAGGCGGCGACAGGGCCGACCGGCTCCTTGATGACCAGCGACTGCGCGGCCAGGTTGCGCGAGGGCACGATGCGGCCGTACACGCGGCGGCCCTCGTCGGCGAACCACTCGATGATGTCGGCAGCGGCCAGGGTCTCGATGCGGGCTTCGGCCAGAGGCTTGCCCTGTTCCTGCGTCAGCAGCGGCGCGATCTCGTCGGCACGCTCGCGCACCAGGCCGGCGGCCTTGCGCATGAGGGCGGCGCGCTCGTGCGCCGGCGTGAAGCGCCAGGCCTCGAAGCCCTTCTGCGCGGCGGCCAGGGCGCGGTCCAGGTCCTCCTTGCCCGCATGGGCCACCTTGCCGATGGGCTGGCCGGTGGCGGGGTTGATCACGTCCAGGGTCTTGCCGCTGGCGGCGTCGACCCATTCGTTGGCGATCAGGAGCTGGGTGTTGGGATAGGAGGCGGTCATTGGTCGTCTTTCGCTGAAGAGGAAGGCTGACAGGCGGGCCGGCGACACAAGGGCGGCAGGCAAGCCGCCGCGCCGGGCGCAGCCTTCCATCCTACCGCGGCAGGGCGCCGGCTGCAGCCCTCAGCGGCGAGACGCCAGCACAGCCTGCGCCGCCTGCGCAAAACCGGCGCCGCGCTCGCCCTCGGCCACGTAGTGCGGCAGGTGCGACAGGTGTGGCACGAAGCGCGCCACGTTGGCCACGCCGATGCTGTGGTCGAAGGCCTGGAACATCAGCGCGTCGTTAGTCGAATCGCCCACGTAGGCCCAGCGGGCCATCTCGGCGTCCAGGTCGCGGCCCCAGAGTTCGCGCACGATCCAGCGGGCACCGGACAGCTTGTTGTGCTCGCCGTACCAGCCGTTGATGTGGATGCTGCTCACGGTGGCGTGCATGCCCTCGTGCCGCATGGCCATCACCACCTTGTCGATCTGCGCCTCGGACAGGTGCGTGAACTCGCTGTGGTCGATGGCGATGTCGCATTCGCGGCCCGCGCTGTCGGTGGCCCGGCGCGCGCCCGGAATGCTGGCCTCGATGTGCGCCAGCACGGCCTGCATGCGTGCGAAGTTGGCGGCGCGGGTGGCGGCGTCCTGCTGGTAACGCTTGTGCAGCGCACGCACGCCGCCGGGCTGCCAGGCGCCTTCCGGGACCAGCGCGACGGCGCCGTTCTCAGCCACGATGGCATCGAGCGGCCAGCGTGCCGCGAAGGGCTCGCTCCAGCCCACCGGCCGGCCGGTGATGGCCACCACGTGCAGGCCGGCGGCCTGCAATGCCGCAAGGGCAGCCAGTGCATTGGGCGTGATCGCGCCGTCGGTGGTCAGCGTGTCGTCGATGTCGGTGAACACGCCCACGAGGCCGCGGCGGGCGGCTTCGGGCCAGTCGGCCAGCGGCCGCATCGTCTCGTGCGCCATCAACCGGCCGTCTGCAGCGCCAGTCCGGCGTGCTCGCGCAGCGGGTGGAAGTGGATCTTGGGAAAGCGCTCCTGCGCCAGCCGCACGTCGTACGGGCTGGTGCACAGGAAGGCCAGGGTGTCGGCCGCATCGCGTGCCATCCGCATGGGATAGGCGTTTTCGAACTCGCGCAGCTCGGCCGGCGTGTCGGCGGTGATCCAGCGCGCGCCGGTGTACTGGCAGCCCTCCAGGCGGATGTCGCAGTCGTACTCGGTGTTCAGGCGGTGCTGCACCACCTCGAACTGCAGCTGGCCCACGGCACCCAGCAACATGTTGCCGCCGGCCTCGGGCTTGAAGACCTGGATGGCGCCCTCCTCGCCCAGCTGCATCAGGCCCTGCTGCAGCTGCTTGGTGCGCAGCGGGTTCTTGAGCACCACCGTCATGAACATCTCGGGCGCGAAGAAGGGCAGGCCGGTGAACTGCAGGCTGGCGCCGTCGGTGAGGGTGTCGCCCAGCTGCACGCCGCCATGGGTGGTGAAGCCCACGATGTCGCCGGCGTAGGCCTCTTCCACGGCCTCGCGGCGCTGGCTCATGAAAGTGACGACGCTGGTGGGGCGCAGCTCCTTGGCGGTGCGTTGCACCCTGAGCTTCATGCCCGGCTGGTACTTGCCCGAGGCGATGCGCACGAAGGCGATGCGGTCGCGGTGGTTGGCGTCCATGTTGGCCTGCACCTTGAAGACCACACCGGCGAAATCCTTGTCCTCGGGCTGGATCTCCTTGACCACCGGCTGGCGGTTGACCAGCGTGGTGCTGGTGCGCGGCTGCGGCGACGGTGCCAGGTCCACCAGCGCATCCAGCACTTCCATCACCCCGAAGTTGTTGACGCCGGAGCCGAAGAACACGGGCGTCTGCTTGCCGGCGAGGAAGGCCTCGTGGTCCCACTCGGGCGATGCGCCGGTGGCGAGCTCCATGCTCTCCAGGGCGCTGTCGAACTCGGCGCCGAAGCGGGCGCGCAGCTTGTCGGTGTCGGCGAGCGGGATGGTCTCGAAGTCCTGCGGACGGCGCTCGCTGCCCGACTCGAACACGGTCATGGCCTGCGTGCGCAGGTTGATGATGCCGCCGAAGCTCTTGCCCTGGCCCACGGGCCAGGTCATGGGCACGCAGGGCATGCCCAGCTCGCGCTCCACCTCGTCGAGGATGTCCAGCGGCTCGCGCACTTCGCGGTCCATCTTGTTGACGAAGGTGATGATGGGCGTGTCGCGCTGGCGGCAGACCTCGATCAGCCGGCGGGTCTGCGATTCCACGCCGTTGGCGGCGTCGATGACCATCAGGGCCGAGTCCACGGCGGTGAGCACGCGGTAGGTGTCTTCGGAGAAGTCCTTGTGGCCGGGCGTGTCGAGCAGGTTGACCACGTGCTCGCGGTAGCTCATCTGCATCACCGAGCTGGCCACCGAGATGCCGCGCTGCTTCTCGATCTCCATCCAGTCGGAGGTGGCATGCCGCGAGGCCTTGCGGGCCTTGACGGAACCGGCGATCTGGATCGCGCCCGAGAACAGCAGCAGCTTTTCCGTCAGCGTGGTCTTGCCCGCGTCGGGGTGGGAAATGATGGCGAAGGTGCGGCGGCGGCGCGTTTCGGCGGCGTAGGGAGAGGACACAGGCGGGCTCCAGGGCAACCCGCCATTTTCGCAGACGTCGGTGCGAGCGAGGTCGCGACCCGGGCTTTGCGACCGCAACCGGCGAGGGCGATCAACCCAGGGCGGGCACCGCCTGCGCGGTGCGGCGGCCCTGCTGGCGCACGCGCGGCGTCCAGTCCACCAGCTCCAGCCGGCCATCCGCATGCTCGGCCAGCGCCGTCAGGCTCTCCACCCAGTCGCCGTCGTTGCAGTAGAGGATGCCGTCGATCTCGCGCATCTCCGCATGGTGGATGTGGCCGCAGACCACGCCCTGCATGCCGCGGCGCTCGGCCTCGCGGGCCACGGCCTGCTCGAAGTCGCCCATATAGCTCACGGCGCGCTTGACCTTGTGCTTGAGGTACTTGGACAGCGACCAGTAGGGCAGGCCCAGGCGCGCGCGCAGCGAATTGAAGTGCCGGTTCAGGCGCAGCGTGAATTCGTAGAGCGAGTCGCCCACGTAGGCCAGCCACTTGGCGCACTGGATGACGCCGTCGAACAGGTCGCCGTGGATCACCCACAGCTTGCGGCCGTCGGCGGTCTCGTGTACCCATTCGTCGGCCACCTCGATGCCGCCGAAGTTGTGGTGCAGGTACTTGCGCGCGAACTCGTCGTGGTTGCCGGGGATGAAGATCACCCGCGTGCCCTTGCGCGCCTTGCGCAGCAGCTTCTGAACCACGTCGTTGTGGGCCTGCGGCCAGTACCAGTGGCGCTTGAGCTGCCAGCCGTCGACGATGTCGCCGACGAGGTAGAGCGTCTCGCACTCGGTGTTCTTCAGGAAGTCGAGCAGGGCGTTGGCCTGGCAGCCGGGCGTGCCCAAGTGCAGGTCGGAGACCCACAGCGTGCGAAAGCGCAGCACGGGGCGCTCGCCCCCGCCTCCGTCCTCGCCGGCATCGGACAGGCGGCCGGCGTTGTCTTGCCAGGCGCGCAGGAAGGCGTCGTCGCGTTGCATGGGCCGGCAGCATCGGCGGCATGCGTGACGCCGGCATGGCGTTCGCGTGAAGATGGCGTGACGACGATCGGGCCGGATGCACCGCCGCCGATTGGCGCATCCGCGCCCGCGCTTGCCGCGCCGTGCAGAGACGGCCGCTCAGGCGCTGCAGCGCTGCACTTCGACGGTGGAGTGCCGGATCTCCTCGTGCATCGAAAAGCAGGCGCGCACGCCATCCGCGTCCAGCGTGGGCGAATGCGTGACGACCGTCACCGCGCAGGCATAGGCCCCGCGCCCCACGCGCCAGACATGCAGGTCGGCCACACGCGTGTGCGAATCGGCCAGGCCGGTCTCGATGCCCTCGCGGATCTCCTCGGTGACGGGATGGTCCATCTCGCGGTCCAGCAGCACGGCGCTGGTCTGGCGCAAGAGGCTGCGCGCCCAGTTGGCCACCAGCACGGCACCGACCACGCCCATCACCGGGTCGAGCCAGGCCCAGCCCAGGAACCAGCCGCCCAGCAGCGCAGCGATGGCCAGCACCGAAGTGGCGGCATCGGCCAGCACATGCAAGTAGGCCGAGCGCAGGTTCAGGTCGTGGTGGTGGCCATGGTCGTGTCCGTGCTCGCCGTGACCGTGCCCATGCCCGCCGTGTGCATGACCATGTCCGTGCCCATGGTCATGCCCGTGCGCGCCCGCCAGCAGCCAGGCACACAGCAGGTTCACCGCCAGGCCCAGCGCGGCCACAATCACGGCCTCGCGGTAATGGATCGGCTCCGGCGACCACAGCCGCTCCAGCGAGCCGAAGACCATCAGGCCCGCCACCACCAGCAGGAAGACCGCGCTGGCGAAGCCGCCCAGCACCTCGATCTTCCAGGTGCCGAAGGCGAAGCGCCGGTCGCGCGCGAGGCGGCGTGCCGCGGCGTAGGCGAAGGCACTGACGCCGATGGCCACCGCGTGCGAGCTCATGTGCCAGCCGTCGGCCAGCAGCGCCATGGAGTTGAACCACCAGCCGGCGGCGATCTCCATGACCATCGCGACGGCGGTGATGCCGAGCACCCAGCGGGTGCTGCGCTCGGCGGCGGGATTGCCGGTGTCGAACTGGTGGCTGTGCTGCCAGGGGCTGAGGTCGTGGGTATGCATGGCGGGGGCGATTCTGGCAGCCGCCCCGCCGTCCGGCTAACTGCCGAACAAGTCCCCGTCGGCGCTGCGGCTGCTGGGCGCCGCCACGCCAAGGTGGCGGTAGGCCGCCAGCGTGGCGATGCGCCCGCGCGGCGTGCGCTGCAGGTAGCCCTGCTGGATCAGGTAGGGCTCGATCACGTCCTCGATGGTGCCGGACTCCTCGCCGATGCTGGCACCGATGTTGTCCAGGCCCACAGGACCGCCGTCGAAGCGGTGGATCACCGCTTCCAGCAGCTTGCGGTCCATCAGGTCGAAGCCTTCGGGGTCGACGTCGAGCATGGCCAGCGCCTTGTGGGCAATGAGCTGCGTGATGCGGCCATCGCCCTTCACGTCGGCATAGTCGCGCACACGGCGCAGCAGCCGGTTGGCGATGCGGGGCGTGCCGCGCGAACGACGGGCGATCTCGAAGGCGCCCTCGGGGTCGATGGGCGCGTTGAGCAGGCCGGCGCTGCGGGTGACGATGAGCGTGAGCTCTTCGGCGGTGTAGAACTCCAGCCGCGCCACGATGCCGAAGCGGTCGCGCAGCGGGTTGGTCAGCATGCCGGCGCGCGTGGTGGCACCCACCAGCGTGAAGGGCTGCAGGTCGAGCTTGATGCTGCGCGCCGCCGGCCCCTCGCCGATCATGATGTCGATCTGGTAGTCCTCGAGCGCGGGGTACAGGATTTCCTCGACGACCGGCGAGAGCCGGTGGATCTCGTCGATGAAGAGCACGTCGTTGGGCTCGAGGTTGGTCAGCAGCGCCGCCAGATCCTTGGGCTTCTCGAGCACCGGGCCGCTGGTCTGGCGCAGGTTGACGCCCAGCTCGGCCGCGACGATGTGCGACAGCGTGGTCTTGCCCAGGCCGGGCGGGCCGAAGAGCAGCACATGGTCGAGCGCCTCGCGCCGCTTGCGCGCGGCGCCGATGAAGATCTCAAGCTGCTCGCGCACCTTGGCCTGGCCCACGTATTCCTGCAGCAGCTTGGGCCGCAGGGCGCGTTCGATGGCTTCTTCGTTGGGCGAGGCGGGGGCCGCGGACACCACGCGCTGCGGTACCGGGGCGAAGTCGTCGGTGTGGATGGACATGTCGCGGGGCGAAGCGGCTGATTGTAGGCGGCGCCTGCCGCGACCGAGACGCGGTCAGCCTGCATTCAGGCGGCAGAATCGGCCGCTCCTGCCGCTCACCGTCAACACCTTGTCCATCTACCAGCTCAAGCCCCGCTTCCAGGCCCTGCTCCGCCCCCTGGTCCAACGCCTCGCCCGGGCGGGGGTCACGGCCAACCAGGTCACGATGGCGGCCTGCATCGTCTCCGTGACGCTCGGCCTGTGGCTGTTCTGGGTCGCCCCCGCTCGCGTGGCCTTCGCGCTGGTGCCGCTGTGGATGCTGGTGCGCATGGCCTTCAATGCCGTCGACGGCATGCTGGCACGCGAGCATGGCCAGCAGAGCGCGCTGGGTGCCTTCCTGAATGAACTGACCGACGTGGTGTCCGACGCGGCGCTGTATCTGCCTTTTGCGCTAGTCGCGCCCTTCTCGGGATTCTGGGTCGGTGTGGTGATCGTGCTGGCGGGCCTCTCTGAATTCGCCGGGGCGCTGGGACCGACGGTCGGGGCCAGCCGTCGCTATGACGGCCCCATGGGCAAGAGCGACCGGGCCTTCGTCTTCGGCGCGCTGGGGCTGTACGTGGCCCTGGGCTGGCCGCTGCCGGCCGCGGTCGCCTGGCTGATGCCGCTGCTGGCGCTGGCCGTGGCCTGGACGGTGGTGCGCCGCGTGCGTGCGGCACTGGCCGAACGCACCGCCCGATGAGCCAGCGCCGATGAGTTTCACAACAACCCTGGGGAGGAATCACGCATGACGGCCACACCTCGCACCCCTGCGGAACATCACTTCCAGACGCACGATGGCGAATCGCTCTTCTACCGCCACTGGCCAGCCACCGGCAGCGCGCGCCGGGGCGCGGTGCTGCTCTTCCACCGCGGCCACGAGCACGGCGCGCGCATGGCGCATCTGGTGGACGAGCTGGACCTGCCCGACTTCGAATTCTTCGCCTGGGATGCACGCGGCCATGGTCGATCGCCAGGCCAGCGCGGCCACAGCCCCAGCTTCGCGCATTCGGTGCGCGACGTGCAGACCTTCGTCGAACACATCGCCGCGCAGCACGGCGTGGCCGAGCAGGACATGCACGTCGTGGCCCAGAGCGTGGGCGCGGTGCTGATCTCGACCTGGGCGCACGACTACGCGCCCAAGGTGCGCGGCCTCACACTCGCCTCCCCGGCCTTCAAGGTCAAGCTCTACGTGCCCTTCGCGCGACCGGGCCTGGCGCTCATGCACAAGCTGCGGGGGCTGTTCTTCGTCAACAGCTACGTCAAGCCGAAGTTCCTCACGCACGATCCGACACGCATCGCCAGCTACCAGGCCGACCCGCTGATCACGCGACCCATCGCGGTCAACATCCTGCTGGACCTGTACGAGGCCGCGGAGCGCGTGGTCGATGACGCGCAGGCCATCGTGCTGCCGACGCAGTTGCTGATCTCGGGCGCCGACTGGGTGGTGCACCACGAGCCCCAGCACCGCTTCTTCGACCGGCTGGGCAGCCGCATCAAGGAGAAGCTGGAACTGCCAGGCTTCTTCCACGACACTCTGGGCGAGCGGGACCGGGCCGGGGCCGTGACCGCGGTGCGCGGCTTCATCCTGCGGCTGTTCGACGCGCCGTCGGCGCCGGTCGACCTGCGCAAGGCCGACCGCCAGGGCTTCACCGCCAACGAGGCCCGTGCGCTCGCGGCACCGCTGCCGGCGCTGTCGCTACGCGGGCTGTACTGGGCCGCCACGCGCGCCGGCCTGCGCCTGGGCGGCCGGCTGTCCCGCGGCATCGCCCTCGGTCATGCCACCGGCTTCGATTCGGGCAGCACGCTCGACTATGTCTACCGCAACGAACCGACCGGTGCGCCACTCGTGGGCCGGCTGGTGGACCGGACCTACCTCGACTCCATCGGCTGGCGAGGCATCCGCCAGCGCAAGCTGCATGTGGAAGAACTGCTGCGCGTGGCCATGGGGCGGCTGGCCCACGAAGGCCGCG
Organism: uncultured Pseudacidovorax sp.; assembly: GCF_913773995.1. Classification (GTDB taxonomy): domain Bacteria; phylum Pseudomonadota; class Gammaproteobacteria; order Burkholderiales; family Burkholderiaceae_C; genus Xenophilus. Next base: position 100,685 of record NZ_CAJYES010000113.1, on the reverse strand, counting down.
AGGTGCGGCTGATGGACATCGCGGCGGGGCATGGCCGCTATGTGCTCGATGCCGCGGCTGGAAGCGCCGTGGCGCCGGCCTCGATCCTGCTGCGCGACTACAGCGAGATCAACGTGCGGGACGGGCAGCGGCTCATCGCCGAGCGGGGCCTGCAGGACATCGCGCGCTTCGTGCAGGCCGACGCCTTCGACCGCGCCAGCCTGGCGGCCGTCACGCCGCGACCCACGCTGGCGGTGGTGTCGGGTCTGTACGAGCTTTTCCCCGACAACGACATGGTGGCCCGCTCGCTGGCCGGCGTGGCCGACGCCGTGGAGGCCGGCGGCTACCTGGTCTACACCGGCCAGCCCTGGCATCCGCAGTTGGAGATGATCGCCCGGGCACTCACCAGCCATCGGCAGGGCCAGGCCTGGGTGATGCGCCGCCGCACGCAGGCCGAGATGGACCAGCTGGTGGAAGCCGCGGGCTTTCGCAAGATCGCCCAGCGCGTGGACCGCTGGGGCATCTTCACCGTCTCGCTCGCGCAGAAGGCATGACGAAGCGCCCCTGGAAGCGCGCCCTCGCCTGGCTGACCCTGCTGGGGCCCTTCTTCTACCTGAGCTACGGCCTGGCCAACTGGTGGGCCGGCACGCGGGCCCATGTGCCCTCGGTGGTGTTCGACTGGGAACGAGGCCTGCCCTTCTGGGCCTGGACCATCTTTCCCTATTGGTCGATCAATGCCTTCTACGCTCTGTCGCTGTTCTTCGGGCGCACGCAGCATCTCGTGGACCGGCATGCGGCGCGGCTGCTCACCGCGCAGGTGGTGGCCGTCAGCTGCTTCGTTCTCTGGCCGCTGGGCTTCAGCTTCGGACAGCCCGCGGTGGAAGGCGCGCCCGCCTTCCTGTTCGAGGCGCTGCGCGGCTTCGACAAGCCTTTCAACCAGGCGCCCTCGCTGCACATCGCGCTGGCCGTGATCCTGTGGGACTGGTATCGGCAGCTCATCCGCCCGCGCTGGGCGCGCGCCGTGCTACATGGCTGGGCGCTGCTGATCTGCGCCTCGGTGCTGACCACTTATCAGCACCATTTCATCGACATCCCAACCGGCGCGCTGCTGGGCCTGCTGTGCGTGTGGCTGTGGCCGCTGGAGCGGCAGGTGGCCCTGCCGCGCGCATGGCGGCTGGCGCGCGACGCCGGACGCTGGAAGCTGGCCGGGGCCTATGCGGCGGGCGCAGTGCTGTGCCTGGCCCTGGCGCTGCAGGGAGGCGGATGGGCTCTGTGGCTGGGCTGGCCGGCCGTGTCGCTGGCCTTGGTGGCGCTCAACTATGCAGGCTTCGGCGAGCGCGGCTTTCGCATGGACCGACATGGCCGGATGCACTACGCGGCACGCTGGCTGCTCGGTCCGTATCGGGCCGCCGCCGCCTTCAATGCCTGGGCCTGGACGCGCAAGCTGCCGGCCTGCGTGGAGGTGGCGCCGGGCCTGTGGCTGGGACGCCTTCCCTCGCGGGCGCAGTGGCAGGCCGCAGGCCGGCCGCGTCTGCTGAGCCTGTGCGCCGAACTGCAGCTGCCGCACGTGCCGGGTGCCCGCTGCATGCCGATGCTGGACCTGGTCACGCCTTCGCCGGCCCGGCTGCGTCGGGCCGTCGCGGTGCTGGAAGGCCAGCGGCGCTCCGGTGATGGCGCCGTGTGGGTCTGCTGCGCGCTGGGCTTTTCGCGCAGTGCTGCGACAGTCGTGGGCTGGCTGCTGCGGCACGGCGGTGCGTCCGAGCTGGCCGCCGCGGAGGCGATGGCCAGGCGCGCGCGGCCGCAGATCGTGCTGCGTGCGCCGTGGCGGGCGGCGCTGTCGGCCATGCAGAGCCACGAGCCATTGCCGCGCCATCCATGACCTTGCCGTCGCCACCCCCTGATCCGCTGGCACGCAGCCGCTGCGCCGCCGTGGCCGCGCGGCTGGCCGCGCAACAACCCGTTTCCGCCTGGAGCCTGCTGCTGTCGGGCGCCTGCGTCCTTGCCCTGGCGGCGCTCGCCTGCGGATGGGCCGTGCCGGCCAGCGGTCTGTGCCTTCTCGCCTGGGCGCTCGGCGCAATGCTCGGCCTGACCGAACGCTACCTGGCGCTGCGCCTGCGCCTGGACGAGGGCCTGTTCGCAGCCCTCGCCCAGGGCGCACTGCCCGACCTGGCCGCGCTGGACGACGCGCTGGCCTGGCTGGGCCTGCGCCCCGCGTCGCCGGGCACCCCACGCCCGCTGGACGAGCGCCTGCGCGGCACGCAGGCCCTGATGCGCCGGCATCTGGGCGTCGCGCTGCTGCAGACCCTCTGCGTCCTGATCGCCCTCATCGCCGGCCTCCACGCCGGCCTGCCTTCGCCATGAACGACATCCTCGACTCCGACACACCGCCCGCGCGCGTCCTGCTGCGGCAGGCCGGTGCCTTCGTTGCCGCCCGGTCCATCGTGCTGGTGGCCAAGCTGCTCACCGGCGTGCGCGCCATCTGGAGCGGCACCACGCCGGTGGCCGAGACCACGCTCTACTTCGCCAACCATTCCAGCCATGGCGACTTCGTGCTGGTGTGGGCCACGCTGCCGCCCGATCTGCGGGCGATCACGCGGCCTGTCGCCGGGCAGGACTACTGGCTGGCCTCGCGGCTGCGCCGCTTCATCGGCCAGGACGTGTTCAACGCGCTGATGATCCGCCGCGACGGCAGCGGTGTCGCCGGCAGCGCGGCCGCCAATCCCGTGGACCAGATGGTGCAGGCGCTGCAGGCGGGCGACTCGCTGATCATGTTCCCCGAGGGCACGCGCAACACCGGCGATGCGGTGATGCTGCCGCTCAAGAGCGGGCTCTTCCACATTGCCCGCGCCTGCCCGCAGGTGCGGCTGGTGCCGGTGTGGATCGAGAACCTCAGGCGCGTGCTGCCCAAGGGCCAGCTGGTGCCCGTGCCGCTGGCCTGCTCTGTGCGCTACGGCACGCCGATCGTGCTGGCCGAGGGCGAGGACAAGGCGTCCTTCCTCAAACGCGCCCAGCAGGCCATGCTGGACCTGCGGCCCGATCACGACAAGGCGGAGGCGCCATGACTTCATTCACGCACACCACCTTGATGCTCTTCGGCGGCGTGGCCGGGGTGCTGGTGCTCGCCTCGGCCATCGGCGCGCTGCTCAAGTGGCGCGTGGCGCACGGCGCGCCGCATGCGGTCATCGACAACCTCAACGCCCGCGTCAACGCATGGTGGGTGATGGTGGCCGTGATCGGCGTCGCCTTCGCCTTCGGCAAGCTGGGCGTGATCCTGCTGTTCTACCTGGTCTCGTTCTATGCGCTGCGCGAGTTCCTGAGCCTGACCTACACCCGGCGCGGCGACCACCTGGCCATGGCCGCAGCCTTCTACGTGGCGCTGCCCGTGCAGTACTTCCTGGTCTGGATCGAGTGGTACGGCATGTTCGCCATCTTCATCCCGGTGGAGGTGTTCCTGATTCTGCCCATCCTGTCGGCCCTGGGCGGTGACACGCAGCGCTTCCTGGAGCGCACGTCCAAGGTGCAGTGGGGGCTGATGGTGTGCGTCTTCTGCATCAGCCACGTGCCGGCGCTGCTGACGCTGCACATCCCCGGCTTCGAAGGCCGCAACCTGCTGCTGATCGCCTTCCTGGTGATCGTGGTGCAGGGCAGCGACGTGCTGCAGTACGTGTGGGGCAAGCTGATGGGCCGGCGCAAGGTGGCGCCGGAGCTGTCGCCCTCCAAGACCTGGGAAGGACTCATCGGCGGCGTGGCCAGCGCCACGCTGCTGGGCGCCGCGCTGTGGTGGGCCACGCCCTTCACGCCCTGGCAGGCCGCGCTCATGGCCTTCATGATCTGCATGATGGGCTTCTTCGGCGGGCTGGTGATGTCCGCCATCAAGCGCGACCGCGGCGTGAAGGACTGGGGCACCATGATCGAAGGCCACGGCGGCATGCTGGACCGGCTGGATTCGGTGATCTTCGCGGCGCCCATGTACTTCCACGCGCTCCACTATTGGTGGGTGCCCTGACCCACCCCCGCGCCCCTTACTTGGCCAGCGCCTTCAGCGCCATCTTGATGCCCTCGCTCACGCCCACGTCCTTGGGCAGGGCCTTGAGCGCGGCGGCGCCTTCCTTGTCGTTGTAACCCAGCGCCAGCAGGGCCTGCAGGATGTCGGCCTGGGCGTCGCTCGCGGGCTGGGCGGCAGCGCCCGCGGTGCCCACGGCATCGCCCAGCTTGCCCTTGAGTTCCAGCAAGAGCCGCTCGGCGGTCTTCTTGCCGATGCCGGGAATCTTCACCAGCCGGCCTGGCTCCTGCAGCGCGATAGCCTGCACCAGCTCGCCCACGCTCAGGCCCGACAGGATGCCCAGCGCCGTGCGCGGCCCCACGCCGGCGATCTTGATCAGCTGCCTAAAGGCCGCACGCTCTTCCGCCGAAGCGAAGCCGTAGAGAATCTGGGCATCCTCTCGCACGATGAAGTGCGTGAGCAGCGAGACCTTCGCGCCCACCTGCGGCAGGTTGTAGAAGGTGCTCATCGGCACGTCCACCTCGTAGCCCACGCCGCCGCAGTCGATCACGATCTGCGGCGGGTTGCGTTCGGCCAGGGTTCCGGTGAGTTTTCCTATCATGACTTACGTGCCGATCCTTCGATTCCATCTGCCAGAGAAAAAAGCCGCGTGATTCTCCGCCACAGCTTCACCCCCGCGAACAACACCCGCCTGGCCCATCTGTGCGGCCCCATGGACGCGCACCTGCGCCGCATCGAGGAGGCGCTGGAGGTCAAGATCGCCCACCGCCACGAGCTGTTCAAGATCGACGGTCCCAAGGCCCGCGCCGAACGCGCGTTGGAGGTGCTGCAGGCCCTGTACGAGATCGCCCGGCATCCCCTCGACGCCGCCATGGTGCAGCTCACCCTGGCCGGCGACGGCCAGATGGCCGAGGCCGAGGACGGTGCGCTCACGCTCGCCACCCGCCGCGGCAACCTGCGCGCCCGCACGCCCAACCAGAGCGTGTACCTGGACAACATCGCCAACCACGACATCACCTTCGGCATCGGCCCGGCGGGCACCGGCAAGACCTACCTGGCGGTGGCCTGCGCGGTCGACGCGCTGGAGCGCAGCAGCGTGCAGCGCATCGTGCTCACCCGCCCGGCGGTGGAGGCCGGCGAGCGCCTGGGCTTCTTGCCCGGCGACCTGACGCAGAAGGTCGACCCCTACCTGCGCCCGCTCTACGACTCGCTGTACGACCTGATGGGCTTCGAGAAGGTCACCAAGGCCTTCGAGCGCAATGCGCTGGAGATCGCGCCGTTGGCCTTCATGCGCGGGCGCACCCTCAACAACGCCTTCGTCATCCTCGACGAGGCGCAGAACACCACGCCCGAGCAGATGAAGATGTTCCTCACCCGCATCGGCTTCGGCAGCAAGTGCGTGGTGACGGGCGACATCAGCCAGATCGACCTGCCCAAGACGCAGACCAGCGGCCTGGTGGAGGCCGAGCGGGTGCTGCGCCGGGTGCAGGGCCTGGCCTTCACCCGCTTCGACACCGGCGACGTGGTGCGCCATCCGCTGGTGGCGCGCATCGTCGATGCCTACGACGCCTCCCGCAAGCGCAGCAGCAGCACGAAGGCCGACTGATGGCGATGCCGCCCCTTGCCCTGTCGCTGCAGTTCGGCCGCATCGATGCGCTGGCGCGCCACCGCGCCGCCCTGCCCCGCCATCGCGTGGCCCGCTGCATCCGCCATGCGCTGGAAGCACCCGGCGAGATCACCGTGCGCATCGTCGATGCCGAGGAAGGCCAGCAGCTCAACCGCGAATTCCGTGGCAAGGACTACGCGACCAACGTGCTCACCTTCGACTATGCGCAGTCACCGATGGTGATGGCCGACCTGGTGCTGTGCGCGCCCGTCGTGGCCCGCGAAGCGAAGGAGCTGGGCGTGACCCTGGCCGCCCATTACGCGCACCTGCTGGTGCACGGCACCCTGCACGCGCAGGGCTGGGACCATGAGACCGGCGACGAGGATGCCGAGGCGATGGAAGCGCGCGAGATCGAGATCCTGGCCGGATTGGGCGTGCGCAATCCGTACAGCCGCCGCTGACGGCGCACTACCAGTCAGTGAAGCAAGAGCCGTTCGGGCTGAGCCTGTCGAAGCCAGGGCACATCGCAGTTCGAAGCCCTTCGGCAAGCTCAGGGCAAACGGGCTCACTGGCTGGCGTTGCGCTGACAGCGCGTCTTCACAGGCCCACGCGAACAACAGCCTGAAGGCTAGAGCCCGATTTCAGCCTTCAGCGCATGTCGATCGGAATGGTCACCGGACCATCGTTGATCAGATGCACCTGCATGTCGGCCCCGAAACGCCCCGTGGCCACCTCGGGATGCAGGCTTCGGGCCTGCGCGACGAAGGCGTCGTAGAGCCGCCGCCCTTCGTCCGGCGGCGCGGCCCCGGTGAAGCTGGGCCGGTTGCCGCCGCGCACGTCCGCCGCCAGCGTGAACTGGCTGACGATCAGCAGCCCGCCACTCACGTACTGCACGCTGCGGTTCATCTTGCCGGCCTCGTCCGAAAAGATCCGCAGTTTCAGGATCTTGGCCAGCAGTCGCTCGCCCACGGCCTCGGTGTCGCCCGGCTCGGCACACACCAGCACGAGCAGGCCCGGGCCGATGGCGCCGGCCACCTCGCCGGCGATCTCCACACGCGCCTCGCGCACCCGCTGCAGCAGCGCCTTCACGGCAGCACCCGGCCGACCGGGTCGCGCTCCTGTGCCAGCGCGGCGCGCGACTCGAACTTGAGTGGCAGGAGCTGGATGGTGACGCGCAGGTTGGGCAATACGCCCATCAGCGCCCGCTCCACGTCGTCGCGCATCAGCGCGGCGCGGCGCAGCGTCCACCCGCCCGGCAGGTGCATGTGCAGGTCGGCGAAACAACGCCGGCCGGCACGGCGGGTGACGAGGTGGTCGAAGCGCAGCTCGGTGTCGGCCGGCGTCTCGGCGGCGATCCGATCGAGCACCGACTGCAGCAGCGCCTGGTCGGCCGGCGCCAGCGCCTCGTCCATCAGGCCCTGGGCCGAGCGCCAGACCAGTTGCCCCCCCTCCCAGATGATGTTGATCGCCACGCCGATGGCCAGCAGCGGATCGAGCCACAACCAGCCGGTGAAGCCCACTGCGATCACGCCGACGATCACGCCGACGGACGTCCACACGTCCGTCATCAGGTGACGGCCATCGGCCTCCAGCGCGATCGAGCTGTGCTTCTTTGCCGCGCGGAACAGCAGCCAGGCCAGCCCGCCGTTGAAGGCCGAGCTCACGGCCGAGAGCACAAGGCCCCAGCTCAACTGCTCCAGCGGCTGGGGATTGAGCAGCCGGTGCACGGCCGCGCCCGCAATGGCCAGCGCCGCACCGACGATCAGCACGCCCTCGAAGCCCGAGGAGAAATACTCGGCCTTGTGGTGGCCGTAGGGATGGTCGTCGTCCGCCGGGCGGGAGGCCACCGTCACCATGCTCAGCGCGAACACGGCGCTGGCCAGGTTCACGAAGGACTCCATCGCGTCGGAGATCAGGCCCATGGAATGGGTCACATAGCCGGCGATGCTCTTGAGCAGGATGGTGACCAGCGCGACCCCGATGGACAGCTTCAGCAGGTTGCGCGGCTGCCAAAGTGGCGAATCGTTTCCAAGAGGGAAATATTTCATGTTCTGTTTAAAAAACTCTGCTGGGCGCGCAACAGGACGCTGCGGAGCGCGTCCTATCATCCGCGGTTTGCTTTAGCGCCAGATTAAGGTCATGAGACAGAGGACGCTTCAAGGCCTTCTCGCCGCCGCCCTGTGTGCCGGCATTGTGGGCTCGGCCCAGGCGCAGGACGCCGTAAGCGGCGGACACGCCGGCTTCATCAAATCGGTCCAGGGGAAGGTGCTCATCGTGACCGCGGCCGGGCAGTCGCAGGCCGCCCAGGCAGGCAGCACGCTGCGTGCCAGCGACCGCGTCGAGACGGATGCGCAAGGCGCCGCCGGCCTCGTGCTGCGCGATGGCACCACCCTGGTCGTCGGGCCCGCCTCCCGCGTGGACCTGCGCGATTACCGCTTCGACAGCACCACGCAGGAGGGCAGCCTGCTGGTGGCCCTGCTTCAGGGTTCGCTGCGCATGATCAGCGGCCTGCTCGGCAAGGCCCATCCGGAAGCCGTGCGCGTGGAGACGCAGACGGCCACGATCGGCATCCGCGGAACGGACTTCATCGTGTCCGCCGAGGCCCCGTGATGCGCCGCCTTCTCGCCCTGCTGCGTTGGGCCGTTCCGGCCGTGGCCATGCTGCTCGCGGCCTGCGCGGCGCCACCGCCGCCGCCCTCCACCCGCGTGGTGCTACTGCCGCAGGACGACGGTGCGCCGTCCGCAGTGGTCGTGCAGACAGCCGGCGGCCAGCAGCGGCTGGACAAGCCCTACGAACGTGCCTCCGTGGTCGCCGCCAGCCAGCCGCCCGTGGTCGATACCACCGACGCGGCGACGGTTCAGGCCCGCAACCCCAGCCTCTTCTCGATGCGCCCCGCCCGGCCACAGCGCTTCGTATTGTTCTTCGACACCGGCGGCACGCGGCTGGCCGCCCAGTCGCAGCGCGACCTCGACGCCTTGCTGGGCGATGCCCTCTCCCGGCCGGGCGCCGACCTGGTCATCACCGGCCACACCGACACCCGGGGTGCGGCGGCCGCCAACGATGCGCTGTCTTTGGCCCGCGCGCAGAGGGTGCGGCAGATGCTGATCCAGCGCGGCTTCGCGCATGAGCGCATCGAAGCCGCCGGCCGCGGCGAGCGGGAACTGGCCGTGCCCACAGCCGACGAGGTGGACGAGCCACGCAACCGACGCGTCGTGGTCGATCTGCGCTGAAAGCCCAGGCGCTTCTCTACTGGGGGGCCCGCCCGCCTGACGGGCGACCGGCGCAGCCGGCGCGTTGAAGCAGGCGTGCCGCTCAGCACGCCGGACGCTCAGCCCAGCAGCACCCGCGCGAACTTGCGCTTGCCCACCTGCACCACGTAGCTGCCGGCTTCCAGCTTGAGGCCCTTGTCGCTCACCACGCTGGAATCCACGCGCACGCCGCCGCCATCGATCAGGCGGTTGCCCTCCGATGTCGACGCGGCCAGACCCGCCTGCTTGAGCAGATGGGCAATGCCCAGCGGCGCACCGCTGATCTGCACCTCGGGAATGTCGTCCGGCACGCCACCGCGACTGCGGTTGACGAAGTCCTGCTCGGCCGCGTCGGCCGCCTGGGCACTGTGGAAGCGGGCCGTGATCTCCTTGGCCAGCATCACCTTCGCTTCCTTGGGATTGCGCCCCGCCTCGACCTCGGCCTTCAGCGCAGCGATCTCCTGCAGCGAGCGGAAGCTCAGGAGCGTGAACCACTTCCACATCAACTCGTCCGAGATGGAGAGCACCTTGGCGAACATGGTGTTCGGCGCCTCGCTGATGCCGATGTAGTTGTTCTTGCTCTTGGACATCTTCTCGACGCCATCGAGCCCTTCGAGCAAAGGCATGGTCAGGACGCACTGCGGCTCCTGGCCATGTTCCTGCTGCAGGTGCCGGCCCACGAGCAGGTTGAACTTCTGGTCGGTGCCGCCGAGTTCCAGGTCGCTCTTGAGGGCCACCGAGTCGTAGCCCTGCATCAGCGGATACAGGAACTCATGCACCGAGATCGACTGACCGGCCTTGAAGCGCTTGGTGAAGTCGTCGCGCTCCATCATCCGGGCCACCGTGTATTTGGCCGCCAGTTGGATCATGCCGCGGGCGCCGAGCGGGTCGCTCCATTCGGAGTTGTAGCGGATCTCGGTGCGCGCCGGGTCGAGCACCAGGCTGGCCTGGCGGTAGTAGGTCTGCGCGTTCTCTTCGATCTGCTCGCGCGTCAGGGGGGGCCGGGTACTGTTGCGGCCGGAGGGGTCGCCGATCAGCGTGGTGAAGTCACCGATCAGGAAGATCACCTGATGGCCCAGGTCCTGCAGCTGGCGCATCTTGTTGAGCACCACCGTGTGGCCGATGTGGATGTCGGGGGCCGTGGGGTCCAGGCCCAGCTTGATGCGCAGCGGCTGGCCGGTCTTCTCGGACCGCTGCAGCTTACGGATCCACTCGTCCTGGGGAAGCAGTTCGTCGGCGCCTCGCAGCGAAATTTCGAGCGCTTGTCCTACACCATCCGATAGTGTTTGACCAATAGGAGACTGGGGATTCATTGCGATTTTGAGGGGCGGAAACAACACACGCCGCTATACTCCGCCGGGTTTTGCGCTGTGCATTCTACGCAGCGCCTCTTTTCGCCCCGCCCTGGCATCAGCGCTTACCTACAGCGCCTCAGGACGGCCGCCGAACCCGAGCCCTGGATTCCTACGTTGTCGAAATTGATCAACGGCATTCTGGCCGCCGAGGAAGCATTTGCCTCTCGTGTGGCCCTGGTCATCAGGACCCATCCCCGCCATCTCACCGCCGCCGTCGCGGCGATGCTGATGACCGCCGGCGGCGGCGCCTTCGCCGTCGCCTCGCTGGGTCCCGATGCTGCGGATCTGCCGATCCGCCAAGTCCTCGAAACCGTCACCCCCTTGGCTGTCGAAAGCCAGAGCGAAGCGCTCGACGGCTACAGCTTCACCCTGTTCCGCACCGAGTCCACCCGCGCCAGCGACACGGCAGACGCCCTGCTCGGCCGCCTCGGCGTGAACGACCCGACGGCCGCCGCCTTCGTGCGCGGCAATGGCGAGGCGCGCTCCGCCATGCTCAGCCGCGTGGGCCGCACCATCTCCGCCGAGATCGGCCAGGACGGCCGCCTGCACCGCCTGTCGGCCCGCTGGGTGCCCGACAACGCGGGCGGTTTCCAACGCATCACCATGCAGCCGGACGGCGCCAGCTTCGCCGTGCGCAGCGAGGCCGAGGCGCTGGACATCAACCAGCGCGTGGCTGGCGGCACCATCCAGAGCTCGCTCTTCGCCGCCACCGACGCCGCTGGCATTCCCGACGCCATCGCCAGCCAGCTGGCGGACATCTTCTCGGGCGACGTGGACTTCCGCCAGCTGCGCAAGGGCGACCGCTTCGCCGTGCAGTACGAAAGCCTCGAGGCCGACGGCCAGGCCATGCGCACCGGCCGCGTCCTGGCCGCCGAATTCGAAACCGGTGGCAAGGTGCACCAGGCCCTGTGGTTCGAGCCTGCTGGCCAGAAGGGCGGCTACTACCGCTTCGACGGCGAAAGCCTGCGCCGCGCCTACCTGGCCTCGCCGGTCGAGTTCACCCGCGTCTCCAGCGGTTTCGCGATGCGGCTGCACCCCATCCTGAACAGCTGGCGGCAGCACACGGGCACCGACTTCGCCGCGCCGCCCGGCACGCCGGTGCGCACGGTGGGCGACGGGACGGTCGATTTCGCCGGCTGGCAGAACGGCTACGGCAACATCGTCATCGTCAATCACCGAAATCGCCAGCAGACAGCCTATGCGCACCTGAGCCGCATCGACGTCAAGGCGGGCCAGTCGGTGAGCCAAGGGCAGCGCGTGGGCGCGGTGGGCTCCACGGGCTGGGCCACCGGCCCGCACCTGCATTTCGAGTTCCGCATCGACGGCCAGTACTTCGATCCGCAGCGCATGCTGGCCGAGCAGGATGGCGGCACGCCGATCCCCGCCTCCGCCCGCGCAGCCTTCGCCAAGGCGATGAGTGCGGCGCGCACCGAACTCGCCGCGGCCAGCGCAGTGCTGCAGGCCCGAGCAGACTGAGCTGGCGCGGCCGGCCGCGCACCCGCGGCACGGCCTGTTCCACCCTTCGCAGCGCCGGCCCTCCGGCGCTTTTTTCATGGCGAATTTCGAGACCCTCGCATGACCGCGCTTTTCATCGGCCTGATGTCCGGCACTTCCCTCGATGGCGTGGACGGCGTGCTCGCCTCCTTCGATGGCGGTGTGATGGTGCATGCCCATGCGAGCGTCGGCTTCGACGCCCACCTGCGCGCCGAACTGCTGGCGCTGAATCAGCCACAGGGTGTGGACGAACTGCACCGGGCCGCACTCGCCGCCAACGGCCTTGCGCGCCACTACGCCAAGGTTGTGCGACAACTGCTCGATCAGTCCGATCGGGCCGCAGGGTCGATTCGCGCCGTGGGCGCGCATGGCCAAACGGTGCGTCACCGGCCAGGCGCCTTCGACGGCACGGGCTACACGCTGCAGCTGAGCAACCCGGCACTGCTGGCCGAGCTGACGGGCCTGCCCGTGGCCTGCGATTTCCGCTCGCGCGACGTGGCCGCGGGGGGCCAGGGCGCCCCCCTGGTGCCGGCCTTCCATGCCGCGCTGTTCGGCCGCGCGGGCGAGGCCCGCGCGGCGCTCAACCTGGGCGGCATCGCCAACCTCAGCCTGCTGCCGGGCGATGACGGGCCGGTGCGCGGCTTCGATTGCGGCCCGGCGAACGCCCTGCTCGACCACTGGTGCCAGTTGCACCGAGGGACTGCCTTCGATTCCGGCGGGGCCTGGGCCGCTTCGGGCTCGGTCCGCCCTGCGCTGCTCCAGCGCCTGCTGGCCGAACCCTACTTCGCCCAACCCATTCCCAAGAGCACCGGGCGCGACCTGTTCCATCCGCAGTGGCTCGCGCAGCATCTGCAGGCCGACGACCTGGCGGCGAATCCATGCGATGTGCAGGCCACCCTGGCGGAACTGACCACCCGCAGTTGCGCCGAGGCGCTGCAACTGCATGCGCCGGAGGTCCGACGGCTGATCGTCTGCGGCGGTGGCGCCGCCAATGAAGACCTGATGGGTCGACTGGCGCGGCAACTGCCGGGCGTCGCCATCGACAGCTCCGCCGCGCACGGTCTGCCGCCGCAGCAGGTCGAGGCCACCGCCTTTGCCTGGCTGGCACAGCGCCTCGTGGCCGGCGAACCCGGCAATCTGCCCACGGTCACGGGCGCACGTGGCCTGAGGGTGCTGGGCGCGCTCTACCCGGCCTGAGCGCCCGCAAGAATGCACGGCGGCGCGGCCGCGAAGCGGAACAGCGGAGGGCGCCCTCCATGGCTGGAGCCGGGCGGGCACCCGGCCTCAGTGCCGGCCGGCCGCGTCCGGTTCTTCCAGCTGGGGCGAGCGCGCCTCGGGCGGCACCTGCCAGAAGATGAAGGCCGAGGCCACGGTCACCAGCCCCACCGTCACGAAGGTGGCCTGGAAGGCCGGCAGGGCGTGATCGCCGAAGGCACTGCTGAAGCCCGACAGAACGGCGCCGGCCATGGCGACCCCCAGGCTCATCGCGAGCATCTGCACCATCGAGAAGAGGCTGTTGCCGCTGCTGGCGCTGGCCCCATCCAGGTCCTTGAGGGTGAGGGTGTTCATGGCCGTGAACTGCAGCGAATTGAACGCACCGAACAGCGCGAACTGCAGCAGCCGCAGCCACAGCGGCTCGCCGGGAGAGGCCAGCGCAAAGCTGGTCATCAGCAGGCCGATGATGCAGGTGTTGGCCGTCAGCAGGTTCCGGTAGCCGAACCGCAGGATCAACTGGGCCGCAACCCGCTTCATGCCCATGCCGGCCAGCGCCGTCGGCAGCATCATCATGCCGGCCTGCATCGGCGAGTAGTCCAGCGACACCTGCAGCGACAACGGGATCAGGAAGGGCATGGCGCCACTGCCCAGCCGGCAGAACAGGTTGCCCAGCAACCCGACCGAGAGGGTCTGCACCTGGAAGAGGTGGGTGGAAAACAGCGGCGCCGGATGCCGGACGGCATGCAGCCAATAGGCCACCACGGCCGCGAAGCCGAACACCGCCAGCACCAGGGCTCCGGCGTGCCCCAGGCCCTTTGCACCTTCGATGGCGAGCGACAGGCTGGCCATGCCGAAGGCCAGCAGCACGTAACCCAGCAGGTCGAAGCGGCCGGGCGCATCGGCCCGCACGTCGGGCATGAAACGCTGGGTCGCAGCCAGGCCGATCAGCCCCACCGGCAGGTTGATCAGGAACACCCAGTGCCACGAGGCGTACTCGACCAGCCAACCGCCCAGCGTCGGACCCAGCAGAGGGCCGATCAGGCCAGGAATCGCCACGAAGCTCATGGCTTGCAGGAACTGCGCGCGGGGAAAGGTACGGAGCACAGTCAACCGACCCACCGGCAGGAGCAGCGCACCACCCAGGCCCTGGAGCACACGCGCCGCCACCAGTTCGTCCAGGTGCCGCGACGCCGCGCAGGCCAGCGAACCCAGCGTGAACAAGGCAATGGCGACCATGAACATGCGCCGCGTGCCGAAGCGGTCGGCCAGCCAACCCGAGGCGGGGATCAGCAAGGCCATCGTGAGCGAATAGGACACCACGACGGACTGCATGCGCAACGGACTTTCACCCAGCGCGCGCGCCATCGACGGCAGGGCCGTGTTGATGATGGTGGCATCCAGCGTCTGCATGAAGAAGCCGATGGCCACCAGCCACAGCAGGATGCGTTGCGAGGTGTCGGTGGCCGCTGGGGCAGCTTCGGGTCGGGAGGCGGTCAAGGGCGGGCTCGGGCGCAAAGGGAAACAAAAAGCCGCCCGAAGGCGGCTTTCATGGCGGCGACTGGCGTTGTTGTCGCACGGTGCGGCGGATCAGACCGAGAAGCTCGACCCGCAGCCGCAGGTGGTGGTGGCGTTGGGGTTCTTGATCACGAACTGGGCGCCTTGCAGATCTTCCTTGTAGTCGATCTCGGCACCGACCAGGTACTGGTAGCTCATGGCATCGATGAGCAGCGACACACCGTTCTTGGTCATGGTCGTGTCATCATCGTTGGTCACCTCGTCGAAGGTGAAACCGTATTGGAAGCCGGAGCAGCCGCCGCCCTGGACGAACACGCGCAGCTTCAGGTCGGGATTGCCTTCCTCGGCGATCAGGTCGGCCACCTTGGCGGCGGCGGAATCGGTGAACACGATCGGCTCGGGCATCGCCTGCACGGCGGGCGCGGTGGTTTCGGCAACTGCGGTCATGGGAAATCTCCGTGGAGGGCCGAGCCCGGCGGGCGCAGCCAAGGGGAAGGATGCTAACGCAGGCAAAGAAAAACCGCCCCGAGGGCGGTTTTTCTTTTGAAGCAGGAGAAACGCTCAGCGCTTCGAGAACTGCTTGCGGCGGCGTGCAGAGTGCAGACCGACCTTCTTACGCTCGACTTCACGGGCGTCGCGGGTGACGAAGCCAGCCTGGCTCAGCACCGGCTTGAGGGCCGCGTCGTAGTCGATCAACGCACGGGTGATGCCGTGACGCGTGGCGCCGGCCTGGCCGGATTCACCGCCGCCGTGCACGTTGACCTGGATGTCGAAGGTCTCCAGGTTCTCGGTCAGCGCGAGCGGTTGCTTCGCGATCATGATCGAGGTCTGGCGGCCGAAGAACTGCTCGATCGGCTTGCCATTCACCGTGATCTTGCCGCTGCCCTTCTTGAGGAACACGCGGGCGACGCTGGACTTGCGACGGCCGGTGCCGTTGTTCCAATCACCAATCATCTCGGGACTCCTCAGATTTCCAGCGGCTGCGGTTGCTGGGCGCTGTGCGGATGCTCAGCGCCGCCGTAGACCTTCAGCTTCTTGATCATGGCGTAGCCCAGAGGACCCTTGGGCAGCATGCCCTTGACGGCCTTCTCGAGCGCGCGGCCGGGGTGCTTGGCCTGCATGTCGCGGAAGTTGGTGGCGGTGATGCCACCCGGGAAGCCGGAGTGACGGTAGTAGACCTTGTCGAGGCTCTTGGTGCCGGTGACCTTGAGCTTGGACGCGTTGACGATGACGATGAAGTCACCGGTGTCGACGTGAGGCGTGTAGATGGCTTTGTGCTTGCCGCGCAGACGGAGGGCCACTTCGCTGGCGACCCGACCGAGAACCTTATCGGTTGCGTCAATCACAAACCACTCGTGCTTCACGTCAGCGGGCTTGGCGCTGAACGTAGACATGAGATTTCCTTGGGAAGGAGGTTTGGAAGAGCCCTTTTCCACGGTCGGTCCTTCTCTGGAGGAAGGCTCTTAGGTGGTAGATGCGGCAGGTACCGCGCTTCGCCGCGGGGCTCGGGGAAAACGCTGCGAAGCCCTCTATTATATGCACAGCCTACAGAGACGCGCCAATTGGACGCTCCCGCGGTTAGCATCGCCCCATGTTCAGCTACCGCCATGCCTTCCACGCCGGCAACCATGCCGACGTGCTCAAACACACGGTGCTGATCGCCGTGCTCGACTACCTGCTGGAGAAGGACACGGCCCTCACGATGGTCGACACCCATGCCGGTGCCGGCCTGTATCGCCTGGATGGTGACTATGCCGGCAAGAGCGGCGAGGCCGCCGAGGGCGTGCTGCGGCTGGCCGAGGCGGCCGCCGCGTCCGACACCCCCCTGCCCGATGCGCTCGGTCGCTACCTGGCGCTGGTGCGCGAGTTCAATCGCGGCGAGGCGCTGCGCGTGTACCCGGGCTCGCCTTTCGTCGCCCATCAGCTGCTGCGCGAGCAGGACCGCCTCAAGCTCTATGAGCTGCATCCCATCGACGGCAAGACGCTTTCCGGCAACGTGGCCCAGCTCGACGCGGGCCGCCGCATCGCCGTGCTGCGCGAGGACGGCTTCGGCAGCGCCACCAAGTTCCTGCCGCCGCCCTCGCGCCGCGCGCTCGTGCTCACCGATCCGAGCTACGAAATGAAGACCGACTACGGCCGCACCGCCGCCTACGTGGGCGAGGCGCTCAAGCGCTTCGCCACGGGCGTCTATGCGGTCTGGTATCCGATCATTCCCCGGCCGGAAGCGCACGAACTGCCGCGCCGGCTCAAGACGCTGGCGACCAAGGCCGGCAAGTCCTGGCTCAACGCCAGCCTCACGGTCAAGTCCAGCCGCATGGCTGCCGCGCTGCCGGGCGAAACCAGCCGCCGGCCTGGCCTGCCCGCCAGCGGCATGTTCATCATCAATCCGCCGCATACCCTGGCCGCGCGGCTGCGACCCAGCCTGGCCCGCATGGTGCAGCTGCTGGCACAGGACGCGAACGCCGCCTTCACGCTCGAGCACGGCGGCTGATCCACCCCGGCGGCCGGACGGGCTTCGTGCGCGCAGGCCACGCCCGCACTCAGCGCCGGCCCTTGTTGACCTTGACGACGCGCGCCGGCGCACGGCGCGTCGGTGCGGGACGCGGCACCGCCGCCACGTTGATGGACGCGAGGCCACCTTCGACCCGCTCGCCCGCGCAGCGTCCCCCCTCGTCCGGAATCACCGTCAGCGATACCTGCTTGAAGCCGATGGTGGTCAGCTGGATCTGCTCCGCCGCCGCCTGGCTCAGGTCGATGATGCGGCCCGGCGTGAAGGGACCGCGGTCATTGATGTAGACCAGCACCTCCCGCCCGTTGACCAGGCTGCGCACGCACACCTTGGTGCCGAAGGGCAGCGTCTTGTGGGCGGCGGTGAAGCTGGTCATGTCGAACAGCTCGCCGCTGGCGGTGCGCCGGCGGTGGAACTGCACGCCGTACCAGGAGCCGCCGCCCCGCTCGAATTCCTCGACCTGCAGGTCGTCGGGCGGGCCGTCCGGCGTCTCGCTCAGATCGGGAAAGATCTGGACCACGCGTGAGCGCGGCGCCTCCGCAGCCGCCGGTGCCTGCCGATCCAATGGAATCAGATGGGGCCGCGGTTTGGCGGCGGATGCTGCCGCCCCGGTAGCGCCAGTGACGGCGGCAGCGCCCGCTGGCGGCTCGGCACCCCCGGAACCTGCATCCGGCGTCGTCGGCAGTGGCGCACAGGCCACGGCCAGCAGCGTCGCGAGTGCCGCGCCAGCGGCCCGCGCCGTTGCCCAGACGCTCATTCGCCCAGGCCCAGCCGGTCCAGCAGCGCCAGCGTGGGCGCGGCCTGGTTCATCGTGTAGAAATGAAGCGCCGGGGCGCCGCCCGCCACTAGGCGCTCGCAAAGGGCGGCCACGACGTCCAGGCCGAAGGCCCTGATCGAGGCCGTGTCGTCGCCGAAGGCCTGCAGTCGCAGCCGCACCCAGCGCGGGATCTCCGCACCGCAGGCATCCGAGAAGCGCATCAGCTGCGTCGAACTGGTGATAGGCATGATGCCCGGCACGATCGGCACATCGGCACCGGCGGCGCGCGCCTCGTCGACGAAGCGGAAATAGGCCTCGGGCGTGAAGAAGTACTGCGTGATGGCCGAGTCGGCGCCCGCACGCACCTTGGTCGCGAAGGCCTGCATGTCGGCCTGGGGCGAGCGGGCCTGCGGATGCACCTCGGGATAGCAGGCCACCTCCAGATGGAAATCGCGGCCGGTCTCCGCACGGATGAAGGCCACCAGGTCGCTCGCGTACTGGAACTCGCCGCCGATGCCGTAGCCGCTGGGCAGGTCGCCGCGCAGCGCCACCAGTCGCCGCACGCCCATCGCCTTGAGCTGGCCGAGCTGATCGCGCACCGTTTCGCGCGTGGCCCCGATGCATGAGAAATGCGAGGCGGCGTCGGTGCCTTCTTCCAGGATCTCCTTCACCGTGGCGAAAGTGCCCGCCTGGGTGGAACCGCCCGCGCCGTAGGTCACCGAACAGAACTGCGGCGCGCGGGCACGCAACTGCGCCCGCACGGCCCGCAGCTTGACCGCGCCTTCGGGCGTCTTGGGCGGGAAGAACTCGAAACTGATCGGCAGCGCCATGGGGAACCCTTTTCTTGTCGTCTAGTTGTCGTGCGCGGTCGCCGAAGGCGCCGCGTGGATGAAGAACTCGCGATTGCCGTCGCCGCCGGTGATGGGGCTGTCCAGCCATTGGAGCAGCCGCATACCGGCATCGATGCAGCCCTGCCGCAGCCGGGCCTCGACCTCGGCGTACAACGCCGGATCGCGGACGATGCCGCCCTTGCCGATCTGCGCCGGCTGCAGTTCGAACTGCGGCTTGACCAGCATCAGCAGGCGCCCCGACGGGGCCATCAGCGGCACCAGCGCGGGCAGCACCAGCGTCAGCGAGATGAAGGACAGGTCGCCGACGACCAACCCGAAATCCGCGCCCCCCACCGGCGCGAACTGCGCCGGCTGCAGATGGCGCGCGTTGACCTTCTCCAGCGCCTGCACGCGAGCATCGGCCCGCAGCCGTTCGTGCAGCTGATCATGGCCCACATCCACGCCCACTACGGCGGCGACGCCGCGTTGCAGCAGGCAGTCGGTGAAGCCACCGGTCGACTGGCCCACGTCCAGACAACGCAGGCCCGCGACATCGAGCCCCGCCGCATCGAGTGCGCCTTCGAGCTTCAGGCCGCCGCGCGACACGTAGCGGGCCTCGGCAGCGTCGGCCAGTTCGAGCTCGGCCGTGGGCGGCACGTCGTCGCCATTCTTGGCGACCGCACGCCAAGGCTGGCCGGCGTGCAGCCGCCAGTGCAGGCCACTCGCGATCAGACGCGCCGCCTGCGAGCGTGAAGCAGCCAGGCCGCGTTCGACAAGCAGCTGGTCAGCGCGCATGGGAGAAAACGGGAGCAGGCCGGCTCGCCCCGTGCGAGGCGCCGCGGCCACCGGCTCCGGCGCACCGCCTTCGCGCGCCCTGCACGGGCACCCGCAGCGGCGGCACGAAGCCCGGCGCTTGCTCAGTAGCGGTAGGTGTCGGGCTTGTACGGCCCGGTCTTGGCGACGCCGATGTAGGCGGCCTGCGCGTCGGTCAGCTCGGTGAGCTGGGCCCCGACCTTCTTCAGGTGCAGGCGCGCGACCTTCTCGTCCAGCACCTTGGGCAGCACGTAGACCTTGCCGGCCTCGTAGGCGTCGGGCTTGGTGAACAGCTCGATCTGCGCGATGGTCTGGTTGGCGAAGGAGGAGGACATCACGAAGCTGGGATGGCCCGTGGCGCAGCCCAGGTTGACCAGGCGGCCCTTGGCCAGCAGGGTGATGCGCTTGCCGTCCGGGAAGATCACGTGGTCGACCTGGGGCTTGACCTCTTCCCACTGGTACTTCTCGATCGAGGCGACGTCGATCTCGTTGTCGAAGTGGCCGATGTTGCAGACGATGGATTCGTTCTTCATCGCCAGCATGTGCTCGTGGCGGATCACGTCCTTGTTGCCGGTGGTGGTCACGAAGATGTCGGCCTTGTCGGCGGCGTATTCCATGGTGACGACCTTGAAGCCTTCCATCGCGGCCTGCAGGGCATTGATGGGGTCGATCTCGGTCACCCACACCTGGGCCCGCAGGGCGGCCAGGGCCTGGGCGCAGCCCTTGCCCACATCGCCGTAGCCCGCCACCACGGCGACCTTGCCGGCGATCATCACGTCGGTGGCGCGCTTGATGCCGTCCACCAGCGATTCACGGCAGCCGTACAGGTTGTCGAACTTGCTCTTGGTGACCGAGTCATTGACGTTGATCGCGCGGAACAGCAGCGTGCCCTTGGCGGACATCTCGTTCAGGCGGTGCACGCCGGTGGTGGTCTCTTCGGTCACGCCGATGATCTCGGCCGACTTGCGGCTGTACCAGGTCGGGTCCTGGGCGATCTTGGCCTTGATGGCGGCGAAGAGGATGCGCTCTTCTTCGCTCGACGGGTTGGCGACCACCGACAGGTCCTTCTCGGCGCGCTGGCCCAGGTGCATCAGCAGCGTGGCATCGCCGCCATCGTCCAGGATCATGTTCGGGCCTTCGCCCTTCGAGCCCTTGGGGCCGAAGTCGAAGATGCGGTGGGTGTAGTCCCAGTAGTCTTCCAGCGACTCGCCCTTGACGGCGAACACCGGCGTGCCGCCCGCGGCGATGGCGGCGGCGGCATGGTCCTGCGTCGAGAAGATGTTGCACGAGGCCCAGCGCACGTCCGCGCCCAGGGCCTTGAGGGTTTCGATCAGCACCGCCGTCTGGATGGTCATGTGCAGCGAACCGGTGATGCGGGCGCCCTTCAGGGGCTGCGCTGCAGCGAATTCCTCGCGGATGGCCATGAGACCGGGCATCTCGGTCTCGGCAATCTTGATTTCCTTGCGGCCCCAGTCGGCCAGCGAGATGTCAGCGATCGCCAGGTCGGCGGACGAGTCGGCTTTGAGAACGGCGCTCATGCAATGCTCCAGAACACGGGTTTCAGGGTTTCCGCTGCACGTCGGGGGAGGGAGAGAAAGCACTCACCACGGCGCGATGCGGGTGAGCGTGGTTGCGTATGAATTCCGAGCCTCACGCCTGACGGCGCTGCAACGCTCCTCGGTTGGCCGCGGATTCTACAAAAGCGGCGATGCACCCTGGCCCTGCACGGCCACGGCCAGCGCCTCGGCCGACCAGGCGACCACCTCGATGGGCTCGCGGCGGCCCCGAACCTCGATGCGCCGCATTTCCCCGCCGGCCGGCGACAGGCCCGCTTGCCGCACCGCGAAGCGCGAGGCCACCAGCGCCGCGCCCGCCGCCTTGGTCTGCTCCTGCAGCCGGCTGGCGGTGTTCACGACCTCGCCAACGGCGGTGAAGCTCTGCACGTCCAAGTGGCCGACCTCGCCCACGGCGGCCGTGCCGGCATGCAGGCCCATGCCGAAATCGAGGGACTGGCCGAATTCGCGCTCGAACTCGGCGCTCCACGCGCGCAACCGGGCGCTGATGAGCGCCGCCGCGCGGAAGGCCCGTCGGCAAGCGAGATCCAGCCCTTCCTCCAGGCCGAAGAGGGCCATCACGCTGTCGCCGACGAACTGGTTGGGCACGCCGCCCGCCTCGCGCACCGCCTGGCCGACCAGCGCGAAGTAGCGGTCGAGTACATAGACGAGATCGAAGGGCCACTGGCGCTCGGCCAGGCCGGACCAGCGACGCAGGTCGACGAAGAGCACGGCCACCTCCCGCTCGCCGTCCAGCCGCGGGCGGTGGCCTTCGGCAGCGGCGCCGATTCCCAGCAGGGGTGAGACCGCCAGGTCGCCCGTCGGCCTCAATTGGCAGGCGAGCCGCACTTGGGCGCCCGCGCGCACGCGGGCCAGGGTGCGTTGCTCATCGGGGCCGGGGGCCGGGCAATGGTCGGCCGGCCCCGCCACCCGCACACGGCAGGTGGAACAGCGCGCCCGGCCGCCGCACAGCGACAGGTGCGCGATCCCATGGGCCCGGCTGGCCTCCAGCACGCTCCAGCCGACAGGCACCTGTACGCTGCGATCCGGATAGCGCAGTGTCAGCATGCGGGCGCCGGAGAGCCGGTGCAGCCGCCCTCGTGTCAGGCGGGCGAGCAGCCATGCCGCCAGCAGCGTGACGTAGAGGTCCTGGCCATGCTCGGCGAGCATGCCCAGCCGGTGAGCCTGGACGGCGTCGGGCGCATTCACCGGTCCTGGCGCGAATTGCCACTCCCGCCCCATGGCCACGAAGCCCAGCGCCGCCAGCGTGGGCAGCAACACCGCCGCCGTGAGCAGCAGCGGCTGCGCCCGCCGCCACCGCGGGTCGGCACGCAGGGCGAAATGCAGACCCATGCAGCCATGCAGCCAGGCGGCGACCAGCGCGACGATCTGGAAGGCACCGCCCGCGCTTGCCCACAGGCCCTCGACCACCCGCGCATAGCTGCCGTTCAATCCGAACAAGGTGTAGCCGGCGCGCATGGACGCCAGGTGCGAGGCCAGCAGCAGCGGCAAGGCGAAGCCCAGCACGATGCGCAGTCCCTGCGAAGGCGGCATGCGCAGGCTGCGCCGCTCCCACAGCGCCCCGAAGGCGAGCGCCAGGTGCACCGCCACCGCGCCATAGAGCAGCAGCGTGCCCGGCCAGGAATGCCAAAAGGCGCGAAGCGGTCCCAGCGCCGATTCGGCCACGCGGAGGGAGACGAGCCCCAGCGAATGGTTGAGCAAGTGCAGCGTCACGTAGGCCATCAGCACCAGGCCACTGGCCCAACGCAGGTCGCGGCGCGAACGGAGGGAGAAGGGGGCAGGGGCGGCCGGTGCGGCGACCGGCGGAGGCGGGCTCATGGGCGGCTGAGCATAATCGCGCGCCCATGAGCGACCGGCCCTCCAGTCTCGCGCTTCGGCGCTTCGCCCTCTTCGACGACCTGCCCCCGGCGCGCCTGGACGCACTGGCGGGCCGCTGCGCCTGGCGCCGGGTGGCCGCCGGCCAGCCGCTGCTGCTGCGGCGCCAGCCGCGCGCCGACGTCTACCTGGTGATCGACGGCGCGGTACGCGTGACCACTTATGGCGCCAATGGCCGGCAGGTCACCTTCCGCGATTTGGGCGCCGGCGAGATCGTTGGCGACCTGGCCGCGCTGGACGGCCAACCCCGCTCGGCGGACGTGATGACTGTGGAAGACAGTCTGGTGGCAGTGCTAGACCGTGAGGTCTTCCTGGACCTGCTGCAGGAGGAACCGGCTGTGGCCCGGCGCCAGATGCAGCGTCTGACGACGCTGGTGCGCCAGTTGTCGGAGCGGGTGATCGAGTTGAGCACGCTGGGCGTGCAGAACCGCCTTCATGCGGAACTGCTGCGGTTGGCCCGGACCGCCAGTCCGGAGGCCACTGCCGGCGAGGTGCGGCTGGCGCCGACACCTCGCCATGCCGAATTGGCCAGCCGCATCAGCACCAATCGCGAGCAGGTCACCCGCGAACTCAATGCGCTGGTGCGAGCCGGGCTGCTGCGCAAGGAGGGCGACGCCCTCGTCGTCACCGATGTGGCCCGCCTGGCTCGGGTGGTCGCCGAGGTGATGGGCGACGGCGGCGCCTGAGGCCGCCTCACGCTCTGCTCAGTTCAGCCCGCGCTGCGGGCCGGCGACCGCATAGCGGCCCGCGCCCAGCAGCATCACCGCCAGGGCACCGAACAGGTACAGCCCCTGCAGTTCCAGCGCCCAGCCGCCCTGGCCGGTCAGCGAGAAGAACTGGCTGGTATGCACCAACAGGAAGGCCACGATCATGTTGATCACGACCACGGCCGCGGCCGGGCGGGTCCACAGGCCCAGGATCATCAGCGCCGGCGCCAGCACTTCGCCCACGTAGACGAGGTAGCCGATCGCCCCGGGCAGGCCATGGGCGGCCAGCATCTTCACAATGAAGCCCGGGCCCGTGCCCAGCTTGAAGATGCCGTGCAGCAGCACCAGCACGCCGACCGCCAGGCGCAGCACCAGTTTGCCGGCATCGTCATGGCGGGGAAGCAACACGGCGCCCGTCTCGGAGGAAGCGTAGGACATGGCGGGCCTCACAGGGGTTGCTGGACGGCGCCGTAGGCCTGCTGACGCTGCGGCTCACGCTGCATGTTGGCGGGCAGGCGGCTGTCGACGAAGGCCCGCGGGTCCAGGTTCTGGTTGGGCGCATGGGCGGCGGCCACCGCCTCGGCCTGCACCTGGGCGCGCGTGCGGGCGCTGACGAACACGGGCGGCTGGCCGAAGCTGCTCGCTTCGCCGATGGCGGCCACGTCGCCGCTGCGCTCGGCGGCCACCAGTTGCTGCTGCACTTCGGCGCGCGACAGGGTACTGTGCACCGGCGTGCGGTTCTGCTGGATGTAGTCCTCCTGCGTTTCGGCAGAGGCGGCGCCGGCGGCCAGCGTCAACAGGGCGGCGGCGAGGAGAGCGGTCTTGTTCATGGCGTATCCTTTCGAAGGTCGGGTTGGAGCGATCGATCCCGCAGGTCCTGCCATGCAGCGATCGATGCATGCAGTCTCTGCCCGCCCGTCCCGCACGTCGGTGCGTTTACGCACATGGAACGACAAGTGGGCCGGCGTGCGCAGGTTGTCCCGGCTTTCTGTGGATAAACCTGGGCATAGGTCGTGGAGGAAGCCGCCAAGCCGCGCTGCGCCGTGCCCTCGCGTCAGATTGCCCATTTAGCAGGCATCCACAACGGAAGGCGCCATGAAGAAAGCCCCTGGCCGCGGGGCGGTTCAGGGGCTTCGGGGGCGGCCAGCCGGATGGCAGGACGCATGAACGTTGAGTTGGTGCCGCTTGTCGGAATCGAACTGACGACCTACCGCTTACAAGGCGGGTGCTCTACCAACTGAGCTAAAGCGGCGAGGCCGAGGATTCTATCGGATGGGCGATGGCGGTCACTTCACCCGCTTAAGTGCCGGACGGCCGCCGCCGGGTGGCCGTGGCGGCTCGTCCTCCGGGCGATCGGTGGCCGCCAGCACGTCGGACTCGGACTCGGCGCCCTCGCCCACCAGATGCATGCCAGGACGTGGATCCGGGGTCGCCTGCACAGCCGTGGGCGCGACGATCTCACCCGCCCCGCCTGCCTGCGCATCCAGCGGCGGAAAGGCCATGCCCTGGCCGTTTTCGCGTGCATAGATGGCGACCACACGCCCGATGGGCACGATGATGTCGCGCGCCGTGCCGGCAAAGCGGGCCTTGAACTCGATGAAGTCGTTACCGATCTTCAATGAACTGGTCGCGTCGTAGCTGATGTTCAGCACGATCTCACCGTTCTTCACGTACTCGCGCGGCACCTGGACGGTCTCGTCGACCAAGACCGCGATGTACGGCGTCAAGCCATGGTCGGTGCACCATTCGTAGAGCGCACGCAACAGGTAAGGCCGCAACGATGTGGATTCGAGGGCGCTGATCATGATGGCGCGTCGTTCTCTCTTCCGGCCTCGCTGCGCTTACTTGCGCATCACCTTCTCGGAGGGCGTCAGCGCCTCGATGTACGCGGGACGCGAGAAGATGCGCTCGGCGTACTTCAGCAGCGGCGCGGCGTTCTTGCTCAGGTCGATGCCGTAGTAGTCCAGGCGCCACAGCAGCGGGGCGATGGCCACGTCGAGCATGGAGAAGTTCTCGCCCAGCATGTACTTGTTCTTGAGGAACACGGGCGCCAGCTGCGTCAGGCGGTCGCGGATGTGCGAGCGGGCCTTCTCGATGGCCTTGTCGTTGCCCTTGGCGCTGCGGTTCTCGAGCGTAGAGACGTGGACGAACAGCTCCTTCTCGAAGTTCAGCAGGAACAGGCGCACGCGGGCGCGGTCGACCGGGTCGCCGGGCATCAGCTGCGGATGCGGGAAGCGCTCGTCGATGTACTCGTTGATGATGTTCGACTCATACAGGATCAGGTCGCGCTCGACCAGGATCGGTACCTGACCGTACGGGTTCATCACGCTGATGTCCTCGGGCTTGTTGTAGAGGTCGACGTCACGGATTTCGAAGTCCATGCCCTTTTCGAACAGCACGAAGCGGCAGCGGTGGGAGAAAGGGCAGGTCGTTCCGGAATACAGCACCATCATGGCGAAAGGCTCCAAAAAATCAAAAAAGAGTGGGCCGCTTGAGCAGCCCACTCTGTACGTTCACGCACCCGGCAAGCCCGGGCAACGCCGTCCGCGTTTTCTCTCTACTTCACGTCCTTCCAGAACGCGGCATTGAGACGCCAGACGAAGACCAGCGACACCGCCAGGAACAGCAACACCCACACGCCGACGCGCACGCGGGTGTTCTGCGCGGGCTCTGCCATCCACTGCAGGTAGTTGACCAGGTCGCCGACGGCCTGGTCGAACTGCAGGGGCGTCATCTTGCCCGGCTTGACCTGTTCCCAGCCCTTGAGCACCTCGGTTTCGTGACCGTGCTGTTCCACCTTGTCGTAGACCGGACGGCGCTCGCCTTGAAGCTCCCAGAGCACGTTGGGCATGCCCACGCTCGGGAAGGCTAGGTTGTTCCAGCCGGTCGCCTTGGTGTCGTCGCGGTAGTAGGTGCGAAGGTAGGTGTAGAGGTAGTCGGCACCGGTGCCATTGTGACCTGCGCGCGAACGCGCCACCAAAGTGAGGTCGGGCGGGGTGCCGCCGAACCATTCCTTGGCCTGTCGGGCATCGATGTTGGCCTTCATCGTGTCACCCACCTTTTCGGTGGTGAACAGCAGATTGTCCTTGATCTGCTGTTCGGAGAGACCGATGTCCTGCAGGCGGTTGTAGCGCATGAAGGCGGCCGAGTGGCAGTTGAGGCAGTAATTGACGAACAGCTTGGCACCGTTCTGCAGCGAAGCCAGGTCATTGGTGCGCACCGGCGCCTTGTCCCAGGCGATGCCGCCTTCGGCCGCCAGGGCGCCCGTGGCCACGCCCAGCGCCATCATCAGCGAGAGGATCAGTTTCTTCATGGGGATGCTTCTCCGGCGGCTCGGTCAGTGCGCGGCAAAGGTCACGCGCTCGGGCACGGGCTTGAACTCGCCCAGGCGGGTCCACCACGGCATGAGCAGGAAGAAGCCGAAATAGAACAGGGTGCCCACCTGCGACACGCGCTCGCCGAGGGGCGACGGCGGCTGCACGCCCAGGTAGGCCAGCACCACGAAGACCACCACGAAGACGCCGTAGAGGTACTTGTGCCAGGAGGGACGGTAGCGGATCGACTTGACCGGGCTCTTGTCCAGCCAGGGCAGGAAGAACAGGATGATCACGGCGCCGCCCATGACGACCACGCCCCAGAACTTGGCGTCGATCGACAGCATCATTGCGCAGGCGAGGACGGCAGCCACGACGATCGCGATCTTGACGACGCGCGCGAGCCGCGTCTTCCAGACGCCGAAGACAGCCGCACCGACCACGCAGGCGATCAGCGCATACATCATCTCGCTGGTGATGGCGCGCAGCATCGAATAGAAGGGCGTGAAGTACCAGACCGGCGCGATGTGATTGGGCGTCTTCAGCGGGTCGGCGGGAATGAAGTTGTTGTACTCCAGGAAGTAGCCGCCCATTTCAGGCGCGAAGAAGATCACCGCCGTGAACACGATCAGGAACATGACGACCGCGAAGATGTCGTGCACCGTGTAGTACGGGTGGAATGGAATGCCGTCCAGCGGCCGGCCCTGCGCGTCCTTGTTGGCCTTGATCTCGATGCCGTCTGGGTTGTTAGAGCCCACGTCGTGCAGCGCCAGCAGGTGCGCCACCACAAGACCCAGGAGCACCAGCGGCACCGCGATCACATGAAAGCTGAAGAAGCGGTTAAGCGTGGCGTCGCTCACCACATAGTCGCCGCGGATCAGCAGCGCCAAGTCGGGGCCGATGAACGGAATGGCGGAGAACAGGTTCACGATCACCTGCGCGCCCCAGTACGACATCTGGCCCCAGGGCAGCAGGTAGCCCATGAAGGCCTCGGCCATCAGGCACAGGAAGATCGCGCAGCCGAAGATCCAGACCAACTCTCGCGGCTTGCGGTAGCTGCCGTAGAGCAGGCCGCGGAACATGTGCAGGTACACCACCACGAAGAAGGCTGAGGCGCCGGTGGAGTGCATGTAGCGGATCAGCCAGCCCCAGGGCACGTCGCGCATGATGTACTCGACCGAGGCGAAGGCCTGGGTGGCATCCGGCTTGTAGTGCATCACCAGGAAGATGCCGGTGACGATCTGGATGACCAGCACCAGCAGCGCCAGCGAGCCGAAGATGTACCAGAAGTTGAAGTTCTTCGGCGCGTAGTACTCCGACATGTGGACGCGGTAGGCGTCGAAGGCGGTCGGGAAGCGGTTGTGCAGCCAGTTGCCCAGCTTGGCGCCGGCGGGCGCATTGGGCGAGATGTCCTTGAATTCGGCCATGGGTGTCTCCTCCCGCTCAGGCGTTGGCGTTGCCGTCTTCGCCGATCAACAAGCGCGTGTCCGACAGGTACTTGTGCGGAGGAACGGGCAGGTTGTCGGGCGCGGGCTTGTTCTTAAACACGCGGCCCGCCAAGTCGAAGGTCGAGCCGTGGCAGGGGCACAGAAAGCCGCCCTTCCAGTCGTCGGGCAGCGAGGGCTGAGGGCCGGCCTGCAACTTGTCGGTGGGCGAGCAGCCCAGGTGCGTGCAGATGCCCACGACCACCAGCACTTCGGGCTTGATCGAGCGGTTCTCGTTCTGGGCGTACTTGGGCGTGAATTCGGAGGGATTGCGCTGCGACTGAGGGTCGGCCAGGAGCGGATCGAGCTTGGGCAGTTCGGCCACCTGATCGGGCGAGCGCTTGAGGATCCAGACCGGCTTGCCGCGCCATTCGACGGTGATCTTCTCGCCGACCTGCAGGCCGCCGATGTCCACCTCGACGGGGGCGCCAGCCGCCTTGGCCTTTTCGGACGGCTGGAAGGTGCTCACGAAGGGAATCGCTGTGGCAACCCCACCCACAGCGCCGGCACAGCCGGATGCAATCAGCCAGGTCCGCTTGCTGGCGTCGACCCGCTTCGGGCCGACCGGGATATCACTCATGGGGGTTCCTCGATGTACTTGTGGGCTGTGCCGGGTCAACAAACAATTTTAGCGGAGGGGTTTTAGGTGCTTCAACGCGGGACACCCCCGATATCCAAGCCCCTCGGCCGCCCGTCGCCGAGCAAAAAAGGCGCGTCGGCTGCCGCATCGATTCAGTCCTGGCCTGGGGTTCAACGCCCATCCGACTCCCTATACTTTCCTCTAAAGTGTTAACGCACATGGGAAAGGAGAAACGTTTCATGAGCTTTTTCAGCGAGTTCCGCGAGTTCGCGGTCAAGGGCAATGTGGTCGACCTGGCCGTGGGCGTGATCATCGGGGGCGCATTCGGAAAGATCGTCGACTCTCTGGTGGGCGATGTGATCATGCCGCTGGTCGGCCTGATCTTTGGACGACTCGATTTCTCCAACCTCTATGTCGTGCTCGGCACGATACCTGCCGGCGTCGCGAATACCTTGGCCGATCTCAAGAAAGCCGGTGTTCCCGTACTGGCCTACGGCAACTTCCTGACGATCGTCGTCAACTTCGTCATCCTGGCCTTCGTGATCTTCATGATGGTCAAGCAGATCAACCGGCTGCGCCGCGAGAAGGCGGAACCGGCCGCCGCCGCGCCTGCCGCGCCGCCGGAAGACATCGTGCTGCTGCGCGAGATCCGCGACAGCCTGGCACGTCGCTGAAGACCCGCTCCCCCCGGCCACCCGCGGGCGGCCGGGATCTCCGGGCCGCAACACTGCCGGTCGACGGCCAGTTGCTCAGCAACCGGCCAGGCTGCGCGCCATCCGCACCGCGGCGATCAGGCTGTCGGCGCTGGCGACGCCCTGACCGGCGATATCGAAGGCTGTCCCGTGGTCGGGACTGGTGCGCACGAATGGCAATCCCAGCGTCACGTTGACGCCGGTCTCCACGCCCAGGTACTTCACCGGAATCAGGCCCTGGTCGTGGTACATCGCGATCACGGCGTCGAACTCGCCTGTGGGCTGGCCCGGCCGACGGCGGGCGCGCATGAACACCGTGTCCGGCGCAAAGGGGCCGAAAGCCTCGATGCCTTCGGTTCGTGCGTCGGCCACCGCCGGGGCGATCCGCTCGATTTCTTCCCGGCCGAACAGCCCACCTTCCCCCGCATGCGGGTTGAGGCCCGCCACGGCGATGCGCGGCACGCGACCGAGCATGCGCGCCAGCGAGGCATGCGTGATGCGCAGCGTCTGCAGCACGCTTGCATGGGTCAGGCGGTCGATCGCCTCGCGCAACGACACATGGATACTGACCAGCACGGTGCGCAGTTCGTCATTGGCCAACATCATGCGCACGGGGACCTGCTCGATGCCGACGCCCTGGAAGGCCGCGGCCTCGGCCTGCAGCAATTCGGTGTGGCCCGGGAAGCCGTAGCCGGCAGCGGACAGCGCCTCCTTGTGCAGGGGAGCCGTCACCATGGCGGCGATCTCGTGGCGCAGTGCCGCGCGAGCCGCCCATTCGACCGCAGCGCCCGCGCTGCGACCTGCCTCGGCCGAAATGCGTCCGTAGTCGGGCGGCACCAGCGGCATGCCTACCTGCATCACGGGAATGCAGCGAGGCGGCACCCCCAACGCGTCGACCGGCCGATCGATCTGCGCGACAGGCCAAGCCACACCCTGCGGGTCCGCCACCAGCAGCGCGGCACGACGCATCACGGCGACGTCGCCGGCGACGAAGCAATGCCTCAGCGCTTCCGGCGCCTCCTGCCAGGCACGCACGATGATTTCCGGACCGATGCCGGCCGGGTCGCCCTGGGTGATCGCCAGGATGGAAGACGGATCAGAGGCCAGCATGGCGTGCGACTCAGGCCGGGTTGTCGACGTCGATGAACTCATGCGCCAGCCCGAGTTGCGCCGCCACATGGGCGGCAGCGGCGGAGGCGCCGTAGCGCTCGGTCGCATGGTGGCCGCAGGCGAGGAAGGCCACGCCCGACTCCCGGGCGTAGTGCGCCTGGGGCTCCGAGATCTCGCCGGTGATGAAGGCATCGGCCCCGGCGGCGATGGCCGCCTCGAAGAAGCCCTGCGCGCCGCCGGTGCACCAGGCGATCCGCCGCAGCGGCCGGCCATCGCCAGGGATGGCGGTGACGCGCCGCTCCAGCCGCGCCTCGATGTGCAGGGCCAGTTGCTGCGCGCTCTCGAATTGCAGGCCTGCCCCCGGGGCGCCGAGCCAGCCCAGGTCCTGGTCGCCGAATCGCTGCGGCTGTGGGATCAGCCCCAGTTGCCTGCCCAACTGCGCGTTGTTGCCCAGCTCGGCATGGGCATCCAACGGCAGGTGATAGGCAAGGAGATTCACCTCATGGCCGATCAGCAGGCCCAGGCGCTGGCGCATCCAGCCGGTCACCCGCCCGTCCTGGCCGCGCCAGAACAGGCCATGGTGGACGAACAAGGCATCCGCTCCTGCCGCGATGCCTGCCTCGATGAAGGCGCGGCTGGCGGTGACACCGGAGACGATCTTGCGGATCTCGCCCCGCCCTTCCACCTGGAGGCCATTGGGCCCGTAATCCTTGAACCTTTCAGGGGACAGCAGCTGGTCGAAGGCGTGCAGGAGGGCGGATCGCGAGATGCTCATGCGCGCATTGTCGCGGGCCGCATGGCGTGGCCGCGGGCGGCCAGGGGCAACAATGCCAGCACAAAGCCCAGCACCGCGAGGGCCCCGACATAGTGGGCGGGCGCCATCAGGTCGCGCTGCAACCAGAGCGTCAGGATCACGGGCGTCAGCCCGCCAAAGATGGCGTACGACATGTTGTAGGCAAACGACAGACCCGAAAAGCGCACCGGTGCCGGAAAGGCCCGCACGCTGGCGATCGGCACGGTGGCAATGGTGCCCACGAACAGGCCGACCAGGCCGTAGTGCCAGAAGAGCGAGGCGGTGGTGCCCGGCAGGTCCGTGTAAAACAGGTAGGCCGTGATGAACAGGCCCGCCCAGCCGACCAGCATCGTCGCGCGCGTGCCGAAGCGGTCACAGGCCCAGCCGAAGATGACGCAGCCCAGCGTGAGCATGAGCGTGGCGAGCGCGTTGGCTTCCAGCGCGATGGCGGCGGGAACGTGGTGCACCTTCTGCAGGTAGGTGGGCGTGTACAGCACCACCACCACGATGGCGGCGGACAGCACCCAGGTCAGCAACGCCACGAAGAAGACGGGGCCGCGGTGGTCGCGCACGATGGTCTTGAGGGGCAATTCGGCTGCCACATGGCGACGCTGAGCCAGCTCCTGGAACACCGGAGTCTCATGCAGGAAGCGGCGCAGGTATACCGACACTAGGCCGAACACGCCACCCAGGATGAAGGGAATGCGCCAGGCGAAGTCGCTCACCTCCGCCGGCACGTAATGGGTGTTGATGGCCACGGCCACCAGCGAGCCGAGCAGGATGCCGCCGGTGATGCCGGCCGTCAGCGTGCCCACGCCAAGCCCGTAGCGCTGCGGCGGTACGTGCTCGCCGATGAAGACCCATGCGCCCGGCATCTCACCGCCGATCGCGGCGCCCTGCAGCACGCGCATGAGCAACAGCAGCAGCGGTGCCGCCACGCCGATGGCGGCATAGGTGGGCAACAGGCCGATCACCAGCGTCGGCACCGCCATCAGGAAGATCGACAGCGTGAACATCCGCTTACGGCCGAGCAGGTCGCCGAAATGCGCGATGACGATGCCACCGACCGGACGGGCCAGGTAGCCCGCCGCGAAGATGCCGAAGGTCTGCAGCTGGCGTAGCCAGTCGGGCATCTCCGCCGGGAAGAACAGCGCCCCGATCACGGTGGCGAAGAAGACGTAGATGACGAAGTCGTAAAACTCGAGCGTGCCGCCCAGCGCCGAGAGGGCGAGCGTCTTGTAGTCGCGCGCGGTGAGCGCGCGCGGGTCGGCGGAAGGAAAGGCAGAGGACATGGCAGAGCAAAGCGGCGGAGACGGCCGCCGGCCGGTGCGCCCGACGGGGGGCGGGAGATGAGAAACAGCGAGGGCGTGGACAGGCGCGAGACGCAGACAACCGGATGGGTAGCGCGGGGCCACTGTCGCGGGCGACCGGGTTGGACGCGGCCCAAGATTTTAGGGTTTACCCCCAGCACCGAGCTGCGACGGGGTCTTGTCCGACGCCGAATCAAAAGCCGGCTCTGGCCGTTGGGAGACAATTCCCGGCCTTGCGGAACCCTCCGCCTTCCCTCTGCCACTGCACCCCTCCTCTCTCCTCATGAAGCGCATCTGGCTGCTCTTTGCCCAGGCCGTGACCGTCCTGCTGGCGGGCTATTTCGTCGTCGCCACCCTCAAGCCCGACTGGGTCCGGCGGGGCAGCACCTCTCTGGGCGGGGTCGTCTCCATCATCGAGGCGCCCGCCTCGGCGCCCACCACGCCGGCGCCCGGCAGCTTCGCCGCCGCCGCCCAAAAGGCAGCGCCCGCGGTCGTCAGCATCAACACCAGCAAGGCAGCGCCGCGGCATCCGCGCTCGAACGATCCCTGGTTCCGCTTCTTTTTCGGCGACCAGGACAACGAACAGCCCCAGGTCGGCCTGGGCAGCGGCGTGATCGTCAGCGCGGACGGCTACATCCTGACCAACAACCATGTGGTCGAGGGCGCCGACGAGATCGAGGTCACCCTGAACGACGGCCGGCATGCGAGCGGCCGCCTGATTGGCACCGACCCCGACACCGACCTGGCGGTCATCCGCATCACGCTGGACAAACTGCCGGTCATCGTGCTGGGCAACTCCGACGCGCTGCTCGTGGGCGATCAGGTGCTGGCCATCGGCAATCCCTTCGGCGTCGGACAGACGGTGACCAGCGGCATCGTCTCGGCACTGGGCCGCAACCAGCTCGGCATCAACACCTTCGAGAACTTCATCCAGACGGACGCCGCCATCAACCCCGGCAACTCCGGCGGCGCGCTGATCGACACCGAGGGCAATCTGCAGGGCATCAACACCGCCATCTATTCGCGCTCGGGCGGCAGCATGGGCATCGGCTTCGCCATTCCCGTGTCCACGGCCAAGCAGGTGCTCGAAGGAATCGTGAAGGATGGGCGTGTGACGCGCGGCTGGATCGGCGTGGAGCCCGCCACGCTCACGCCCGAGATGGCCGAGACCTTCGGCGTCAAGGCGACGCAGGGCGTGATCATCACCGGCGTGCTGCAGAACGCGCCCGCCGCGCAGGCCGGCATCCGGCCGGGCGACGTGATCACCGGCGTGGGCGACAAGGCCATCGGCAACGTTCAGGAACTGCTGACCGCGGTGGCCGGACTCAAGCCGGGAACGGCCAGCCGCTTCCAGGTCCAGCGTGGCAATGATCGAATCGAAGTCGACGTCACCGCCGGAACGAGGCCCGCCACGCCGGTGCGGCGGCGCCAGGCCGAGTAGCGGGGGAGCGAATCGAGGGAAGCTGATCGGGTCGACGGCGCGTCCGCGCCGCCACCTCGATCACCCGTTGGCGCCAGGCGTGCTTCCCAAGACGGCAGGGACCGCGCGCCGCCGAAACGCCGGGTCTATTGACCGGCCGACTTCGCTTCTTCGCTCGCGGCCTCGGTCTCTTCGTGCGCCCGCGTGGCGTTGGCGAAGTACCGCGCGGCAACGATGCCGATTTCGTACAGCACACACATCGGCACGGCCAGTGCCAGCTGCGAGATGACGTCCGGCGGCGTCACGACTGCGGCCACCACGAAGGACAGCACGATGAAGTAGCCACGGAAACTGCGCAGCTTCTCGATGGTCACCATCTCGAATCGCACCAGCAGCATAACCACGATGGGCACCTGGAATGCAAGGCCGAAGGCGATGTACAGCGAAAGGATGGACTCCACGTACGAAGAGATGTCTGGCGTCGCAGCCACCGATGCAGGCGTGAAGCGCTGGATGAAGGCGAACATCTTGTCCAGCACAAAGAACTGCACGAAGGCGATGCCCGTGTAAGCGAGGAAGCTACCGAAGATGATCAGCGGCAGGGCAAAGCGCTTCTCATGGCTATACAGGCCCGGCGCCACGAAGGCCCAGACCTGGTACATGAGCCAGGGCAGCGCCAACAGCACGGCGGCCATGGCCAGCACCTTCAGGGGCACGAAGAAGGGCGAGAACACACCGACGGCGATCAGCTTGGCATCGGGCGGCATGTGCGCCTTGATGGGCATGGCGATCCAGTCGATCAACCCCCCGGGTCCCGGCCAGACCGCCAGAAGTGCCGCGGCAAGCGCGATGCCGTAGATGCAGTAGAGCAGCCGGTCGCGCAGTTCGGTCAGGTGGGCAACGAAAGGCTGCTCCGTGCCTGCAAGCTCGTCTTCTTTGTCGTGGGAGGGAGAGTCAGCCATCAAGGTCACCGCGTGGCCGGAATCGGGCGCACAAATGAACGGAAAAGAATAAAGCCGCGGAGCCGGGTCGGTACCGTGCGGGCTTCGCGGTTCAGGCGCCGGGCCGTGGCCGATGACGGGCCACGCGAGCGGCGCCGGACTGCGCGCGGCTGCGAACCTTGTTGCGCGCCTTGTACCAGTGGGGAACGGCGCCCTGCTTGAGGCGCCAGTTCTTCTTCGGATGGCGGTAGACGGGATAGACAGGCGCTGCCTCGTACGAGGTGGCCGGCGTGACGGTGTCCAGACCGGAGAGGTCGTTGTGCACGTCCTGCGCGCCGTCGCGGATGCTCTGCTCTACGTCGCGCGCCGCGCCTTCGACGCTGTCCTTCATCTTGCGCAGCTCATCCAGCTCCATGGAGCGGTTGACCTCTGCCTTGACGTCGTTGACGTAGCGCTGCGCCTTGCCGAGCAGCGTGCCAACCGTCCGCGCCACGCGCGGCAGCTTCTCGGGGCCGATCACGACCAGTGCAACGGCGCCGATCAGCGCCATCTTCGAAATGCCCAGATCGATCACCGGCGTGCTCCTCGCTCAGGAATTGCGCGCAGCACTCAGGACTTCTGACGCGCCTCGACGTCGATGGTGGACTTGTCGGCCGAGGGCTGGCCGGTCACCTGCTGTGTGGGCGTACCCGCGGCGGGGGCGTCGGACGACCCGTCCTTCATGCCGTCCTTGAAGCCCTTGACGGCACCGCCGAGATCAGAACCGATGTTCTTCAGCTTCTTGGTGCCGAAGACCATGACCACGATGAGCAGCACGATCAGCCAGTGCCAGATGGAAAACGAACCCATGGAAGACTCCTAACAATGTTCAAATTTTAGACTGCAGGCCAGCTCAGCCCTTGAGCCAGGGGCGAGGACCGCCCATGACGTGGACATGGAGATGGTGCACCTCCTGCCCGCCTTCCTTGCCGGTGTTCACCACCACGCGGAAGCCGCCCTCGGGATACGCGCCACAGCCTTGCTCCAGTGCCAGGCGCGGCGCCAGGGTCATGATGCGGCCCATCAACGACTCATCCTCGGGCGTGAGCTGCGCCATGGACGCAATGTGCCGCCTAGGGACGATCAGGAAGTGCACGGGCGCCCAGGGCGCAATATCGTGAAAGGCAAACAGGTTGTCGTCTTCGTACACCTTCCGAGAAGGGATCTTTCCTTCGACGATCTTGCAGAAGATGCAGTCGGGCTCAGCCATTCTGTGTTGTCTTGGAGGTCTGGAAATTCGGGGGTGACGAAGGCGCTCAGGTCACCGCAGAGGCGTCCATGGGTCGGCCGGCATTCATCCGGACCATGCCCTTGACGATCCGGTACAGGAACCACAGCGAGATCAGGCTCCAGGCGATCCATCCCGGCACGAGAAAGAGCAGCCAGAGCCACGAGGTCAGGACGTAGAGCAATCCCGCCCACAGCACCGATCGGATGCGCCATGTGAAATGGGAGGCCTGCCAGGTCCCAGCCGCATCGTCGCGCTTGACGAAGTCGATCAACAGGGCAATGAGCAGCAACAGCACAGACACCTGGGCGCCGGGCACGACGGCCGCAATGGCGACGATGAGGTGCAGCACATAGCTCACCCAGCCCACAGCACGGAGCGAATCGCTGCCACCGACTTCGATGATGTCCTTGCTCATTCCATGTTCCTGCTCAATTCAATGGCCCCAGGGCACCAGGTCGTCAATCGCCTGCTGCCTCGCGCGCCTCGGCCTTGCGTAGGGCTTTCTCCTCGATGCCGCTCATCCCTTCGCGGCGCGCCAGTTCAGCTGCCACATCCCGTGGAGAAAGGCCGTAATGCGCGAGTGCAACCATGCAGTGGAACCAGAGGTCGGCGACTTCGTTCACTATTTTTTCGCGCCCGGCGCCGTGGTCGGCATCCTTGCAGGCCATGACCACCTCCGTGGCTTCCTCCCCGATCTTCTTGAGGAAGCCGTCGGGGCCCTTGTGGAATAGCCGGGCCACATAGCTGCGATCGGGGTCTCCACCCTCGGCAGGGCGCCGGCTCTCGATCACGGCGGCGAGACGGTCGAAGGTGTCGGACGTAGGAGAGGTTTCAGTCACAGCGAAAGAGAAGGCAGAGGTCGTCACTTGTAGATGGAAGATGGATCCTTGAGCACCGGCTCGACGGTCACCCATCGCCCATCCGCATATGTCTGAAAAAAACAACTGTGACGGCCGGTGTGACACGCGATGCCGGGATCATGGCCCTGCTGCGTGACCATCAGAAGAATCACGTCTTTGTCACAGTCGAGACGAACCTCATGGACAGTCTGTACATGGCCCGACTCCTCGCCCTTGAACCAGAGCTTTCCTCGCGAGCGGCTGAAGTACACCGCGCGGCCCGTCTCGATCGTCTTTGCCAGCGCATCCCGGTTCATCCAGGCGAACATCAGCACATCGTTGCTGCCTCGCTCCTGCGCAATCACCGGGACTAGCCCGCTGGCGTCCCATCTCACTTCGTCCAGCCAAGTCGTCATAGTGAGATTGTGACTCGAACGCAACGCAGTAATGTGTTGGTCTTCCACACAAGTGCCGGTAAACTCCGCCACAAACGCTCGTTGGCCATGTCGGCGAGGCCGTTTCTATCGGTT
The DNA here is from genome assembly GCF_913773995.1 of uncultured Pseudacidovorax sp. GTDB lineage: Bacteria > Pseudomonadota > Gammaproteobacteria > Burkholderiales > Burkholderiaceae_C > Xenophilus. The sequence continues at coordinate 62,922 of NZ_CAJYES010000113.1, read as the reverse complement.
TTTTTGGGGAACTGCTATGAACTTTGCTCGCTTTGTTTCCGTGGTCGCTGCTGCGGCCGTCTTCTCCGCACCGCTGGTCGCCGGCGCACAGTCTGGCGCCGCCGCAGGTGCCGCACCTACGACTGGTGCTGCTAGTGCTGGCGCTGCAGGCGGAGCTGCCGCAGCCGGCGCCGCAGCCGGTGGCCTTGGAGCCCTCGGCGTTGCTGGAATCGTTGTCGCGGCGGGCGTCGGCCTTGGCGTTGCCAACGGCGGTGGCGGTGGCGGCGGCGGTAATGTGCCTCTCGTCGGCTTTGGGACGACTGGCACCACGGGCACTACCGGCACGACTCGGTGACGCACGGCATCCTCCCTAAAAGGAGGGTGCGACCCGAAGTTCTCATGCGGCCTTTGATTGTGAATCCAAGGCCGTTTTGTTGCGCTTTCACCGCGCTTCTGCTCACCGCATGCTCAACAGGTGGTGGTGCGATCACAGAAAGCGGACGCTATCTCTTCAACGACTTCTTCGGTCGTACCGACAGCTCCACTCCGTCCTTTGATCCTGCTCTATCCTATTTGCGCGCGACCAAAGGTGGTGCTGTTGCATATCTGGTTCTCGGCTACGTCGATTCAACACCGTCGGGCTCAGTTGAGGTCTGGTACAGCGCTCGCCGGGAGGTTTTGCGGTTGCGCAATGGACGACTAGTCGGCACGACAGGACTCGACCTCGATTGGCGGGCCAGTCAAACCGTTGGTTTGCCCTCATGGCAAACTCTTATGTTGACGCAGCAAGAGGCTAGCTACCGGCGGACGAGGGATATCGAGCCAACGTACCAGTTTGGCATCGATGAACAGATACGTATCGTTCGTCTCGCCTCATACAAGCCTATAGCACTACAAAGCCATCCATCAGCGAGCCTGACGTGGTTCGAGGAGCATGCGGAATCTCTTGTTCCAGGTGCAGCGTCATTGCCGCCCTCCCGCTTCGGCGTAGCAGTCGCTGATGACGGCTCCCCATATGTGGTTTATTCGGAACAGTGTCTGAGCGCCGACGTGTGTTATTCCTTCGAGCGCCTGCAAGCGCCTCCTGCGACCGCTGCGGCAGCGGCGGCCGGCTCATGACGAACGGCCCGTCCACATTTCGCCTCCGCCTTTTTACGGTCCACTTGCTTGCAGCGCTGTTTTGGGGCGGCGCGCACATGGCACTTGCACAGACGGCCACCACAAGCGCCAAGGAATCCGTTGTCCCAACCCTTGAGGGCGAACGACTGAGCCAGTGGCTGCTGCACCAATCTACGGAACCTGCAGACCCCGGCTTGGCTTGGCTCGTACCGCAAGAGAAACTTCCTCAGCAGTACCTGCGCAACGTACTGCTGATCCACCTCGAGCGGTCCGCCGCGGCAAGGTCCGGTCAGGACAGGACCATTCGGGAAGGGCTTCTGGCGCGACTCCACGGAATGCCTGCAACAGGCCGTGTGGCCCTCGGCAATGTCGATCCTCGTTGGTTAGAGGTGAATCCTGGCGAAGACCCCGTCGCGGGAGACCGCGCGCAGTTCGTCCTTCCCCGCCAATCCGGTCGCGATGTTGTGGTCGTTCAGCCAGACGGAACGCTTTGCCATGTACCGCACGCGGCAGGGCGATGGGTGGGGGACTACCTTCGCGCCTGCGGGAGCTTTTCTGGTGTCGATTGGGCCTGGATCGCCCAGCCGGATGGCCGGACGGCCCGCCTAGGCATGGCGCTATGGAACCGTTCGGCAGGTATGGAAGCAGCGCCGGGCGCATGGATTTGGGCGCCGCCTCGGGCGATGACTGACTTGGTCGCCGCGTCGGAAGGCCTAGTCCGCTTTCTCGCCACACAGGGGCCCGCACCGGCCGCGCCACGAGGGGACGACGCAGCGCCCACCCGAAGCTCATCGACCGCAGCGTTCCAGAATGCCGGGACCTTGCCCGTTATTGCTGCGCCTGCTCCCAGACCACTCGATATCAGTGCGAACGATTGGGGGGAAGTCGGCTTACTGCAGACGCCAAGCGCCCGGATGAGCCCTGCCGGCGAATTCCGGACGTCCTATAGCAACGTTTGGCCCTACAGCCGGCTGAATGTGATGTTCCAGCCCTTCGACTGGATGGAAGCCGGCTTTCGCTACACCAGCATTTCCAACCGCGAGTACGGTCCAGAGATCAGCACCCAGGCGTACAAAGACAAAAGCATCGACGTCAAGTTTCGGCTCCTTGGGGAGTCAGCTTACGTTCCTGAGGTTGCACTTGGGTTTCGCGACATCGGCGGCACTGGTCTTTTCTCGAGTGAATACTTGGTTGCCAACAAGCGTCTCGGCGACTTCGATTTCAGCCTCGGACTTGGATGGGGTTATCTAGGCTCCAGCGGCAATGTCAGAAACCCCCTCGCGCTGCTCAGTAGCCGCTTTGAGACGCGTCCCGTGAGTAGTAACAGCGGGGGCGCTGCTGGATCTGCCAACTTCAACAGCTATTTCCGCGGTCCCGCCGCCGTGTTCGGGGGTGTGCAGTGGCGCACGCCCTGGGATCCCCTCGCTCTCAAGATCGAGTACGACGGCAACAACTACCAGAACGAGCCGCTGGCCAATCCATTGCCGCGGCGCACCCCCATCAACGTGGGCCTGTCCTACCGGATAAATCAGAACGTCACACTGTCCGCAGGCGTCGAGCGGGGCGAGAAGTTCATGATCGGCTTTACGCTGGGCGGCAATCTCGCTGCGGCCAAGGTGCCAAAGGTGCTAGATCCGCCACCGCCCAACTTTGCGCCGAATGCGCCCGACACAGCACCTGACTGGCAGAACACTGCGTCTCAGATCGAGGCGCAGACGGGTTGGCGCGTGCTGCGCATCGCACCCAAGGATGATGTTCTTCACGTGTGGGTCATGGACGCGAACACCGTCTATCGGGCCGCCCGAACAGAGCGCGCGGTGGCTGTGCTGCATGCCGCCGCTCCCGCTGCCATACGCGTTTTCGTCATCAATTATGAAGAGCGGGGCATTCCGCTGCACGCACAGGCCATCGTCCGGGACGAATGGGTGCGGGCCAAAGCTCAGCCGCTTCCCCCGCACTTGGCCCGGGATGTGACACGCAGTGACTACGCCCCCACAGACGTGGCCGAGGCGAGCCTTCCTTCCGTCCATGCGACTTTCGTCGCCAATTCGCCGACAGCTCCCAGCGCAGCCCTTTCGGCAACCCAGGAGGCCGCGAGCCTCTCAGGCCCGAACGGGGCGTGGCGGCGGTCCGCAGATACTTTCGAGTATGGGCTGTCCCCAAATTTCAGCCAGGTGATCGGCGGCCCGAATAATTTCGCACTGGTGGAGTTGGGTGCAAAGGCCAACGCCCAGTACAACTTCTCGCGCCAGACTTGGCTGCAAGGCCAAGTGAACCTTCGTCTGGCTGACAACTACAACAGCTTTACGTACGACGCACCCAGCGGGCTGCCCCGAGTGCGGACTGACCAGCGACTCTACCTAACCACGAGCCGGGTCACGATTCCGAACCTGCAGCTCACGCATGTGGGTCAATTGAGCGACAACCAGTTTTACAGCGTCTATGGCGGGTATCTGGAGCCGATGTTCGCCGGTGTGGGGGCCGAATGGCTGTACCGACCATGGGGCAGCCGCGTCGCATTCGGCATCGACGTCAACCATGTCCGCCAGCGCGAGTACGCGCAGCACTTTGCCCTGCGCGACTACCAGGTCAACACCGGCCATGCCTCGCTCTACTGGAACACCGGCTGGAACGGCGTCCTGGTGCGCGTCAGCGCGGGCCAATACCTGGCAGGCGACCGGGGCGTCTCGCTTGAAGTTGCCCGGCGTTTCGACAACGGACTCACAGTAGGCGCCTATGCCACTAAGACGAATGTGTCGGCAGCCCAGTTTGGCGAAGGAAGTTTCGACAAGGGCATCTATCTGGCGATCCCGTTGGACGCCCTCTTGCCCCGCTCGAGCCGCGCCTTGGTCGGCTTCAACTGGTCGCCGCTGACACGCGATGGCGGCGCCCGGCTAGGCCGCGCCGTCCCGCTTTACGACTTGACGTATATCCGCGACCCCGAGGCATTCCGTTTCGGCCCGTCGCCAGATGGCAAGCCCCGGGCAGGCGACAACATTCTGGACTTCGACGCCAAGCGATGAGCGCATCGACACAGTTAGCATCCAAGGCCTGGCGCACCGCGTACCCACTTCACCGGATCGGCACCGTGATGCCCTGCCGACGCCCTCTGGATCCTCTCCCCGCTGTTATCAATGAAGTCCATCCTCGTCATCTGCGTGGGAAACATTTGCCGCAGTCCCATGGCCGAGGCCTTGCTTGCACAGAAATTGCCTGCCTTGCATGTACGCTCTGCCGGCGTGGGCGCACTCATCGGCCACCCGGCCGATCCCATGGCCCAGACCCTGATGGCCGAACGCGGCATCGACATCGCCAAACACCGCGCCCGCCAGGTGAATCGCTCCATGTGTCAGGAGGTCGACCTGGTTCTCACCATGGACGACGCCCAGAAGCGCTTCATCGAACAAAGCTACACGTTCACCCGAGGCAGGGTCTACCGCATCGGCGAAGCCGCCAAGGTAAACGTCCCCGACCCCTACAAGGAAGGCCGCGATGCGTTCGAGAACGCCTTGCGCCTCATCGACGCCGGTGTCCAGATCTGGGCTGAGCGGATCCGCAAACTCTCATGAAGTCTTCAGCCCACGCGGCCAGCCCCATGCAAACTTCCCCCGCTCACGTTCCGCCGCCAGAGAAAGACGATGACGAGATCCATCTGGCCGAGTACTTCGACATCCTGGTGGACAACCGGTGGCTTGTCGCGACGATCACCGCGCTGGCGCTGATCATCGGGGCCGCCTATGCGCTGCTGTCCACGCCGATCTACCAATCCAACCTGCTGATCCAGGTCGAGGATGCGGCACCCGACGCCAAGGGCTTCCTGGGCGATGCATCCAGCCTCTTCGAAGTGAAGACGCCCGCCACCGGCGAAATCCAGGTGCTTCGCTCCCGCCTGGTCCTGGGTGGCGCCGTCGATGCGACGCGCTATTACATCGACGCCCGGCCCGACTACGTGCCCCTGGTCGGCGAATGGCTGTCGCGGCGCGCCAAGTCCCTTTCCAAACCCATGTCCCTGCCCGGCCTGGGCGGGCGCGTGTACGGCACCGAGAAGATCGACGTCAGCCGGTTCGTCGTTCCGGCGGAGCTGGAAGACCAGAAGCCCTTCATCGTCACGGCGCTCGGTCAGGGCCGGTACGAGCTGGAACATCCGGACCTCGACCAGCCCCTGCCGGGTCGCGTGGGCGAACAACTGGAGCACAAGACGCCCTTTGGCGAGATCGAGATCAAGATCGACACGCTGGAAGGCGAGGCCGGCGCAAAGTTCGTGGTGCAGCGCTATTCGCGCCTGCGCACCATCGAAGACCTGCAGCGCCGCCTGCAGGCGAGCGAGCAGGGACGTCAGTCCAACGTGATCAGCGTCGCGCTCGAGGAAAGCAATCGCACGCGCCTGACCTCGATCCTCAACGCCATCGCCGCCACCTACGTCGATCAGAACCGCGAGCGCAAGGCCGCCGAGGCCGAACGTACGCTGGGCTTCCTGGACCAGCAGTTGCCGGAATTCAAGCGTCAGCTCGAGCGCTCCGAGGACGCCTACACCCGCTTCCGCAACCAGAACTCAACCGTGGCGTTCGACGAGGAAGCCAAGGCAACCCTGACGCAGATCGTCGAACTGCAGGGCAAGCTGCTCGAAGCCCAGCAGAAGCGCCGCGAACTGGCGGCGCTGTACACGGGCAACCATCCGCGCATCCAGACCATCGACCAGCAGATCGCGCTGATCCAGAAGGACATCAACGCCCTCAATGCGCGAGTCGGGCGTATGCCGACCATCCAGCAGGACGCTTTCCGTTTCGAACGCGACGTGCGCGTGGGCAGCCAGCTCTACCAGTCGCTGCTCAACAACTCGCTGCAGCTACGCCTCGTCAAGGAGGGCAAGACCGGCAACGTCCGGCTGCTGGACCCGGCCGTTCCGCCGCGCCTGCCGGTCAAGCCCCAGAAGAGCCTGATCGTGGCGCTTGCGGGCGTGCTGGGCCTGCTCGCCGGCGTGGCCCTCGCATTCGTGCGCAGCATGTTCTTCAGCGGCATCCGCAATCCGCAGGAGATCGAGAACCACACGGGCATGAGCGTGATGTCGGTCATTCCGTACACGCTCGAGCAGGGCGTGCTGGAGGCACGCATCGCCGCAGGCCAGAAGGGCGTGCACATCCTCACCGCCGACAACCCGGAAAGCACGGCGGTGGAAAGCGTGCGCAGCCTGCGCATCGCGCTCCAGTTCGCCTTGTTGGAAGCCGAGAACAACCGTGTTCTGATCACCGGCCCAACGCCAGGGATCGGCAAGAGCTTCGTGTCGTCCAACTTCGCGGCCGTTATGGCCGCCGCAGGCAAGCGGGTGCTGCTGCTCGATGCGGACATGCGCAAGGGCTATATCAACAAGCAGTTTGGCCTCAAGCGGGAGGGCGGCCTTTCCGAACTGCTGCTTGGCGATCTCACGCTGGAACAGGCGATTCATGCGCAGGTGCTGCCCAACCTGGACGTAATAACGACCGGCCGCTACCCGCCGAATCCCTCGGACATGCTGATGTCCGACACCTTTGGACGCCTGCTCGACACGCTTTCGGCCCGATACGATCTGGTTGTGATGGACGCCCCGCCAGTGCTGGTGGCCGCCGACGCCGCTGCGGCAGGTGCCCACGCTGCCGTGGTGCTGATGGTGGCCCGTGCCGACCAGACGCAGATGGGCGAGCTGGTGGAAAGCAACAAGCGGTTGCGCCAGGCCAACATCGTGCCCGCGGGTGTGGTGTTCAACGCGATGGACATGACGCGCCGCCATTACGGCAGCCAGGGCTATCGCTACGGCGGCTACCGCTATACCGAATACAAGTACAAGTCCTGAAGCGAGGTGGGCCGCCTTGCGCGGCCAGCCCCCAAACGCGCGTGGGTGAGAAATGACAAGGGCCGCCCTCGGGCGGCCCTTGTCATTGGCGTTGAAAGACCGGCTGCCAGCCGCCTGCGGCGACTTACCAGCCCCGCGCGCGATCGATGGTCTCGCTGCCCGTATTGACCGCCGCTGCAGACGGCAGGATGAGGCTGATCACGCGGTTCCAGCGCACCAGTGGGATCGGATCAATGTAGATCACATCCTGGGGACGCATCGGGAACTGGCTCGCCAGGGCGAAGGCGGCCGGGTTCTTGGCATCCAGCTGAAAGATCGCCGGCGAGCCGGTCGCTCCCTTGCGGATCACGTAGATCTGGCTGGGATTGGAGGTGTCGAGCGTCGGCCCCCCCGCTTCGCCCAGCGCCTCGTTCAACGTCAGGCGTCCGGAGCCGCGCAGCGCAAGCGCCATGGGGCGCAGCACTTCGCCCATCACGTAGACCTTGGTGTCCTCGCGCGTCCCCACCGTGATGGTGTCACTGTTGCGCAAGGGGATGTCGTTGAGGTCGTAGCCGGCCTCGCGCAAGGCGGGCAGATCGATGCGCACCGTGCGGCCACTGCGCGTAAGCGTGATTGACGACCGGTCCCCAGCGTCGGTGATGCCGCCCGCCCGATTGATGGCTTCCGCCATGGTCATCGGCAGGTCGGTGAAGATCTGCGAGCCGGGCGCGCGGACCTGGCCCTCCACATAGGCACGACGGCTGCGGAAGGACTGGATGCGCACGGTAACCTGAGGGCTCTGGATGTTGCGTGCCAGGCGGCGCGCAATCAGATCGCCCGCCTCGGACTCGGTCATGCCCTCGATCTTCACGCGGCCGACATAGGGAAAAGAGATCTCGCCATTGCCGCCGACGATGAAGCCGGGTGCCACACTCACACCGGTGGGGTCGACCGATTGCGTGATGACGGCACCCGCATTGGGCAGCAGTTCCGGATGGTCGTAAACGATCACGCCGACGACGTCACCTGGCCCGATCGTGTAGGGCTCCGGCTTGCCGAACAAGGCGCGAACGTCTGCGGGCAAGCCCGTCGGCGCCAGTTGCTGCAGGGTGCGCACCAGCGCTGTCGTGATGGGCGTGATGCGGCCTTCGGGTGCCTCATCGGGCACGTACTGGAATTTCGGCGGCAGCTCACTCTGGTCCGAATAGGGGCCAACGGGCCCCGGCCCCGGAATCACCGTGCAACCCTGGAGAGCCGCGGCTACCGCCAAAACCGTCCAGGCCGGCACATTCGCTGGGAATTTCAAGTCAACTACCCTGTTTGGATCATGGAGAGTGGCCTGGAACAGGCCGCGGAGGCCGCACGCGCACCGGCTGCAGCAGAGAGCAAAACTGCGGCCGATGATATTCGGCTTTGAAACCGCATCCGCGCCAAAACGTCAACAACGCACCACAATGCCGCGCTCGGCCATGTGCACCTTTGCTTCGCCCACGGTGTGCTGGCCATAGTGGAAGATGCTGGCGGCCAGCACGGCGTCCGCGCCGCCCTGTTGCACGCCGTCGGCCAGGTCGGCCAGGGAGCCGACGCCGCCCGAGGCAATCACGGGCACGCTCACTGCATCGCTCACTGCACGGGTCAGCGCAATGTCGAAACCGCTTTTGGTTCCATCGCGGTCCATGCTGGTCAGCAGGATTTCGCCAGCGCCGCGGCGCGCCATTTCGGTGGCCCACTGCACGGCATCCAGGCCGGTGTTCTTGCGACCGCCATGGCTGTAGACGTCCCAGCCTTCGCCGCGCTTCACGGCTTCCTCGGGCGTGCGCCGCTTGGCGTCGATGGCCACCACGATGCACTGGGCCCCGTACTTGGACGAGGCATCGTCGATCACCTGCGGATTGGCGATGGCGGCGGAATTGAAGCTGGTCTTGTCGGCGCCGGCATTCAGGAGCCGGCGTACATCTTCCACCGTGCGCACGCCGCCACCCACCGTCAGCGGAATGAAGACCTGCGAGGCCACGGCCTCGATGATCGGAAGGATCAGGTCGCGGTCGTCGCTGGTGGCCGTGATGTCCAGGAAGGTCAGTTCGTCCGCGCCTTGCGCGTTGTAGCGGGCAGCGATTTCCACCGGATCGCCCGCGTCGCGCAGTTCCAGGAAGTTGACGCCCTTGACCACCCGGCCCCCGGTGACGTCGAGGCAGGGAATGATGCGTTTGGCGAGCATGGCAGGATCAGGAAGTCGAAGAGGAGGAAGGCCGGGCGTCGAGTTGCTGCCACAGCCGAACATCGGTGCCGGGCGCCAGTTCGACAGGCGTGTCGATGGCCGCAGCCTCGACGCAGAGCATGTGGCGCCAACCGTCGGCCGGCATGTCGGCGAGCCGCGCGCACAGCGCGGGACCGGGGTTCCACACGACCGTCTCCGGGCAGGTGGACGAGGCGGCAATGCGCAGTTCGCCAGCCGGTGCACGCAGCACCAGGGGATGGGCGGGCGAAGCATAGACGCTGTCGAATTCCTCGCCGAAGCGCAGTGCGTCGCGGCTCTCGGTCGAACGCTCGTCCCGCACCGCGTCCCAGCGGGCCGTACCCTTCAGCCCATGAAGCTGCGCATCTTCCAGATCGTTGACCCGCAGGTAGCTGTGCAGCGCCGCCGTGAACGACCAGGGCGTGGTGCCGGAATTGCGCACCTGCAGTTCGATGCGCAGCACATGGGCCTCGGGCACGTGCACGCTCAGGCGCAGCTCGAACTGCTCGGGCCAGGTGGCGCGGGTTTTCTCGCTGTCTTTCAGGCTCAGGACGACCGTGTCGGCGGCCGCGCCAGGCACCACCTGCCAGGGCAGGTTGCGCGCGAAGCCATGCTTGACGAGCGGACCCCGCTGGTTGAACTGCGGAAAGCAGACCGGAACGCCGCCACGAATTGCCGCACGTCGATCGAACACGGCCAAAGGACTCAGGTAGAGCCGCTCCGTGCCATCCGCGCTCCGCCAGGACAGCACATGCCCGCCATGCAACGCCACCGTGACCTGGTCGCCCGTGGTGGCCGACAGTTCGACGGCCGGCTGGCCGTGGACGGTGATCTCGCGCAAGCTCATCCGAAAGTCCTCATGCGACCACTGAAGGCGGGAAGGCGACGGGCGGCGTCAGGCCGCATCGGCCAGTTCGTCGGCCCGGGCCTGTGCCTTGCCGAAGTCCAGATCGCCCGAGTAGATCGCGCGCCCGCAGATCACGCCCTCCACCCCCTCGCTTTCCACCGCGCACAGCTGCTCGATGTCGGCGATGTTGGACAGGCCGCCCGACGCGATCACCGGAATGGTCAGCGCCTGCGCCAGTCGCACCGTGGCGTCGATGTTGATGCCCGACAGCATGCCGTCGCGGCCGATGTCGGTGTAGATGATGGACTCGACGCCGTAGTCTTCGAACTTCTTGCCCAGGTCCACCACCTCGTGGCCGGTGAGCTTGCTCCAGCCGTCGGTGGCGACCTTGCCGTCCTTGGCGTCCAGCCCCACGATGATGTGGCCGCCGAAGGCCACGCATGCATCCTTGAGGAAACCGGGGTTCTTCACCGCCGCCGTGCCGATGATCACGTAGCGCAGGCCGTCGTCGATGTAGCGCTCGATGGTGTCCAGGTCACGGATGCCGCCGCCCAGTTGCACCGGAATGTCGTCACCCACCTCGCGCAGGATCGCCTTGATGGCTGCATGGTTCTGCGGCTTGCCGGCGAAGGCACCGTTCAGGTCCACCAGGTGCAGGCGGCGGGCGCCGGCCTCCACCCACTTGCGCGCCATGGCCGCGGGGTCTTCGCTGAAGACGGTCGATTGGTCCATGTCGCCCTGCTTGAGCCGAACGCAATGGCCGTCCTTGAGATCGATGGCGGGAATGAGGAGCATGATGAGGCGCTGAAGAGTGCCAGGAACGAAGGAGGAGAAAAGCGAAACGAATCGATCCGAACCGGCCGTCTCAGGCGGCTGCGGGGCGCGCGGGCGCCCACCGCAACCGCGGTGATCGGCCTGGCCGATTCAGGGAGTCCAGTGGAGGAAGTTCCGGTAAAGCTGCAGACCGTGGTCGGCGCTCTTCTCCGGGTGAAATTGGGTCGCAAAAATGTTATCGCGGGCCACCGCCGCGGTAAAGCGGCCACCATAGTCGGCCTCGCCCACGCTGTGCGCCGCGTCCTGCGGACGGGCATAGAAGCTGTGGACGAAATAGAACCACGCACCCTCGGGAATCCCCTTCCACATCGCATGCGGCCGCGCCTGCGAGACCTGGTTCCAGCCCATCTGCGGCACCTTGAAGTGGCTGCCGTCGGGTTGCAGGCGACCCGCCAGCTGGAAGCGCAACACCTCACCGGGGATCAGGTCCAGGCCCTCGCTGGGGCCTTCCTCGCTGCGGCCCAGCAGCATCTGCATGCCGACGCACACACCGAACAGCGGCTTGCTCGCAGCGGCTTCGAGCACCGAGGCCAGCAGGCCGGACTCGCGCAGCTCACGCATGCAGTCGGGCATGGCGCCCTGGCCGGGCAGCACCACTCGGGTGGCCGCGCGCACGACCTCGGGGTCGGCGGTCACGTGCACCTCCACGCCCGCGGCATCGGCCGCGTGGCACACGGCCTGGGACACGGACCAGAGATTGCCCATGCCGTAGTCCACCACGGCGACGCTGTTCTTCATCGGAGTCATTCGGGTCGGAAAGGACCGGTCGGGCGACAGTGCGCCGGTAGGGAGGTTTACAGGGATCCCTTGGTGGAGGGAATCACGCCCGCCGAGCGGGGGTCGAGTTCGAGCGCGGCGCGCACGGCGCGGGCGAAGGCCTTGAAGATCGTCTCGCACTGGTGGTGCGCGTTGACGCCCTTGAGGTTGTCGATGTGCAGCGTCACGCCCGCGTGATTGACGAAGCCCTGGAAGAACTCGAAGGTCAGCTGGGTGTCGAAGCCGCCGATCATGCCGCTGGTGAAGCGCACATCCATGTGCAGGCCCGGGCGGCCGGAGAAGTCGACCACCACGCGCGACAGCGCCTCGTCGAGCGGCACATAGGCATGGCCGTAGCGGCGGATGCCCTTCTTGTCGCCCACCGCGCGGGCGACCGCCTGGCCCAGGGTGATGCCGACGTCTTCGACCGTGTGATGGCCGTCGATGTGCAGGTCGCCTTCGCAATGCACGTCCAGGTCGATCAGGCCGTGGCGGGCGATCTGGTCGAGCATGTGGTCGAAGAAGCCGATGCCGGTGGCCAGTTGGGCCTTGCCGCTGCCGTCGAGGTCGACGCGCACGCGGATCTTCGTCTCGGCCGTGTTGCGGGCGACCTCGGCGATGCGCGCCGGGGGCGTGGCGCCGCCGGCGGCGGCAACGATGGCGTCGGGAGCCGTGGGGGTGTTCATAGGGAGGCTTGGAGGGCCGCCAGCATGCGCGCGTTGTCGTCGGGGGTGCCGACCGTCAGGCGCAGGCAGTTCGCCAGCAGCGGGTGCATTCTAGAAACGTTCTTGATCAGGACCCCGCGCGCCTTCATGCCGGCGAAGGCCGCATCGGCATCGGGCACGCGCAGCAGGACCATGTTCGCCTCGCTGGGCCACACCTTCACGCCCGGGAGCGCCTTCAGCGCCTCCACCAGCCGGCTGCGCTCGTCGCGGATCGCGCGGGCCTGCGCCTCGAACACCTCGGCATGCGCCAGCGCGAAAAGCGCGCATTCGGCATTGAGCACGCTGATGTTGTAGGGCGGGCGCACCTTGTCGATCTCGGCCGCCAGCGCCTCGGGCGCCAGCAGGTAGCCTAGGCGCACGCCGGCCAGGCCGAACTTGCTGAGGGTGCGCATCAGCACGACATGGCCGTGGCCGGCAGGATCGCGACGGATCTCGTCCAGCCAGCTGTGGGCGGCGAAAGGCTGGTAGGCCTCGTCGATCACGACCAGGCCGCCCTGCTCGCCCTGGGCGGCGATCAGCCGGCGCATGACGGCGGCGTCGAACAGGTTGGCGGTCGGGTTGTTGGGGTAGGCCAGGTAAAGCAGCGCAGGCTTGTGCTCGGCGATGGCGGCCAGCATGGCGGCCTCGTCGAGCTGGAAATCGGCATCCAGCGGCACGCCGACGAAGCGCAGCCCCTGGAGCTGCGCGCTCAGCGCATACATCACGAAGCCGGGCAGCGGCGCCAGGATGGTGGCGCCCGGCTGGTCGCAGGCGATGGCCAGCAGCGAAATCAGCTCGTCCGAGCCGTTGCCCAGCACCAGCGACTGGCCGACCGGCAGGTCCACATGGGCCGCGATCGCCGTCTTGAGCCGCTGGGCCTCGTCACCGGGATAGCGGTTGACGGCCAGCGCGCCCAGGCGGGCGCCCAGTTCGGCCTGCAACTCGGGCGGCAGGCCGTAGGGGTTCTCCATCGCGTCGAGCTTGAGCAGGCCCTCGGCGGACTGCACGACGTAGGCATGCATGTCGCGGACGTCGGGGCGGATGCGTTCGAGGGCGCGGCGGGTCAGGTCGGGAGTCGAGGAGTTGGTCATGACGGTAGGACGTTCGGACGCGGACGATCGGCCGCTCACGGGCTGCAGCGGTAGGCGCTCTGCAGGGCCGCCGACAGCACCAGCTGCACCGGCATGTCGGCCTCGTAGAGTTGGGCATTGCGCGCCAGCTCGCCCTGGAACAGGGATCGCGCCATCGAGGGCTCCAGCCGGCGGCCTGCCACGCAAAAGGGCGGCTTCTGGCCACTGCGCTGCGTCGCCTCGGCCGATTCGCGCAGGCCCTCGACCACGCCGACCAGGTAATAGCTGGCGTAGTTGGGGCCTTCCTTGCCTGCGGCCTCCAGCGTGCGGAACTCGCGCAGGCTCATGGCCGAAGCCGCTGCGGCGACACCCAGCAGCGCCAGCGCCAGCAGGGCCTGGCGCGCGGCGTTCACGGCCGTCCTTCCAGCCGCAGTTCGGCCGCGCGGGCATGCGCCTGCAGGCCCTCGCCATAGGCCAGCTCTGCGGCAATGGGGCCGAGCGCACGCGCACCGGCCTCGCTCACCTCGATCAGGCTGCTGCGCTTCTGGAAGTCGTACACGCCCAGCGGCGAGGAGAAGCGCGCAGTGCCCGAGGTGGGCAACACGTGGTTGGGACCGGCGCAGTAGTCGCCCAGGCTTTCGCTGGTGAAGGCGCCCAGGAAGATTGCGCCGGCGTGCTTCAGCAGCGGCTCCCAGCGCTGCGGTTCGCGGCTGGAGACCTCCAGGTGCTCGGGCGCGATCCGGTTGCTGATGGCGCAGGCCTCTTCCATGTCGCGCGTGTGGATCAGCGCGCCGCGGCCGTTGAGGCTGGCCGCAATGATCTCGCGCCGCGGCATGGTGGGCAGCAGGCGGTCGATCTCGCGCTGCACGGCGTCGATGTAGGCGGCGTCCGGACACAGCAGGATGCTCTGGGCCAGCTCGTCATGCTCGGCTTGGCTGAACAGGTCCATGGCCACCCAGTCGGGCGGCGTGCTGCCGTCGGCCAGCACCAGGATCTCGCTGGGGCCCGCGATCATGTCGATGCCCACGGCGCCGAAAACGCGGCGCTTGGCGGCCGCCACGTAGGCATTGCCCGGGCCGGTGATCTTGTCCACGGCCGGCACCGTCGCCGTGCCGTAGGCCAGCGCGGCCACGGCCTGTGCACCGCCGATGGTGAAGGCGCGTGTGACGCCCGCCACGTGGGCGGCTGCGAGCACCAGCGGGTTCTTCTCGCCGCGCGGGGTGGGTACCACCATCACGATCTCGCCGACGCCGGCCACGTGCGCCGGGATGGCGTTCATCAGCACGCTCGACGGATAGGCCGCCTTGCCGCCCGGCACATAGATGCCCACGCGGTCCAGCGGCGTGACCTTCTGGCCCAGCAGCGTTCCGTCCTCGTCGCGGTAGGTCCAGCTCTCGCCGCTCGCCTTCTTCTGGGCCTCGTGGTAGCTGCGCACGCGGCGGGCGGCGGCTTCGAGGGCGTTGCGCTGCGCATCCGGCAGCGCGTCGAAGGCGGCCTTCAGCTCGACCGGATCCAGCGCCAGCGCCGACAGCGAATCCGCTTCGAGGCCATCGAAGCGGCGGGTGTAATCCAGCACCGCGGCGTCGCCGCGCTGCTGCACGTCGGCCAGGATGTCCGCCACGCGCTGCTCGATGGCCGCATCGGTGTCCGCCGCCCAATGCAGACGCGCCTTGAACGCGGCCTCGAAATCGGGCGCGGAGGTGGCGAGACGCAATGGAGTGGCTTGCAGGGTCATGGCAGCGGCAGGGTGGGAGAAGAATCGGTCAGTTCTGCGGAAGGGCCGACGCGAAGGCGTCGATGATGCGGCGGATGGGCTCGCGCTTGAGCTTGAGCGCAGCCTGATTGACGACCAGGCGGGCGCTGATGTCCATGATGCGCTCGACCTCCACCAGGTGGTTGGCGCGCAACGTATTGCCGGTGGAGACCAGGTCGACGATGGCATCGGCCAGGCCGGTGAGCGGCGCCAGTTCCATGCTGCCGTAGAGCTTGATCAGGTCCACGTGCACGCCCTTGCGGGCGAAGAACTCGCGGGCCAGGCCCACATACTTGGTGGCCACGGCCAGGCGCGCGCCCTGGCGCACCGCATGGGCATAGTCGTAGTCGGCGCGCACGGCCACGCTCAGGCGGCACCGGGCGATGCGCAGGTCCAGCGGCTGGTACAGGCCTTCGCTGCCATGCTCCAGCAGCACGTCCAGGCCGGTCACGCCCAGGTCGGCGCCGCCGTACTGCACGTAGGTGGGCACGTCCGATGCGCGCACCAGCACCACGCGAACATCGGGGCGGGTCGTCGGCAGGATCAGCTTGCGCGACTTCTCGGGGTCTTCGGTCACCTCGATGCCGGCAGCGGCCAGCAGCGGCAGCGTCTCTTCGAAGATGCGTCCCTTGGACAAGGCGAGCGTGATCACGCGGCGGCTCCGGTGGAAATGCGTTCGATGTCGGCGCCCAGGCTGCCGAGCTTGCGTTCGATGCGGTCGTAGCCGCGGTCCAGGTGGTAGATGCGGTCCACCAGGGTCTCGCCGTCGGCCACCAGGCCGGCGATGACCAGGCAGGCAGAGGCACGCAGGTCGGTGGCCATTACCGAGGCCCCCGACAGGCGAGGCACGCCTTCAATGACGGCCGTGCGGCCATCGGTCTGGATGCGCGCACCGAGCCGCAGCAGTTCGTTGACATGCATCATCCGGTTCTCGAAGATCGTTTCGGTGACCGTCGATGCGCCTTCCGAGATGACGTTCAGCGCCATGAACTGCGCCTGCATGTCGGTCGGAAAGCCAGGGTACTCGGTCGTGCGGAAGCTCTGGCCCTTGAGGCGACCCTGCGAGCGGATGCGCAGTCCGCCCGCCTCCTCGGTGATCTGCGCACCGGCATCGCGCAGCTTCTCGACCACGGCATCCAGGTGATCGGCGCGGGCGCCGCGCAGCAGCACGTCGCCGCCCGTGGCCGCCACGGCGCACAGGAAGGTGCCGGCCTCGATGCGGTCCGCCACCGTCGCATGTTCGCAGCCGTGCAGGCGCTCCACCCCCTGGATGCGGATGCGGCTGGTGCCGTGGCCTTCGATCTTCGCGCCCATCTTGATGAGCATCTCGGCCAGGTCGGGGATCTCCGGCTCCTGGGCCGCGTTCTCCAGCACCGTTTCGCCTTCGGCCAGCGTGGCGGCCATCAGCAGGTTCTCGGTGCCGGTCACGGTGACCATGTCGGTGGTGATGCGCGCGCCGCGCAGGCGCGTGAGGCCAGGCTGCAGCCGGGCCATCATGTAGCCATGCTCGACGTCGATCTCGGCGCCCATGGCGCGCAGGCCCTTGATGTGCTGGTCGACCGGCCGCGAGCCGATGCCGCAGCCGCCGGGCAGCGACACCTTGGCATGGCCGAAGCGCGCCACCAGCGGACCCAGCGCGAGCACCGACGCGCGCATGGTCTTGACCAGCTCGTAGGGTGCCTCGGGCTGCGTCAGGTCGGCGGCGTCGAGGCTCACGGTGCCGTTGTCGTCGCGCTGCGCGGTCACGCCCATGTGGCGCACCAGCTTGAGCATGGTGGAGACGTCCTGCAGGCGCGGCACGTTGTGCACGACCACCGGGTCGGTGGTCAGCAACGCGGCGCACAACTGGGGCAGCGCCGCATTCTTGGCGCCG
Source organism: uncultured Pseudacidovorax sp. (assembly GCF_913773995.1). Classification (GTDB taxonomy): domain Bacteria; phylum Pseudomonadota; class Gammaproteobacteria; order Burkholderiales; family Burkholderiaceae_C; genus Xenophilus. The sequence goes on along the minus strand of NZ_CAJYES010000113.1, from coordinate 45,945 downwards.
GAAATGGTGACTTCGCCGCCGAGCCTGCGCCCGCCGCGAATGAGGAGTTTGTCCATCAGGATTCCTTGGAACGGCGGCTGGGCCGTTCGGTCAACGGGCTCAGGCGCTCTGCTTGGCCCACTCGGCAGGCGTGTAGGTCTTCATCGACAGCGCATGCACTTCGTCGGTATGCATTTTCTCACCGAGGGTGGCATAGACCCGCTGATGGCGCTGGATGAGACGCTTGCCCTCGAATTCGGCCGAGACGATGGTGGCGAACCAGTGTCGGCCGTCGCCTTCCAGCGTGATGTGCTGGCAGGGCAGGCCGGCCTCGATCAGGGCCTGGAGTTCTTGGGCGGTCATGGTGGGGCGCGGGGCGGTCGTTGGATGCAGCAGCGGCCGAAAGGCAGTCGCGGCCTCGAAATGGCAGGCCTTCTTCAGCCTCGGATCTTGTAGCCGGTACGCAGCAGGTGCACCGCCACGGTACTCACCACGGCCAGCGCACCGGCCACGACGCCCAGGCTCAGCCAGGGCGACACGTCCGACATGCCGAAGAAGCCGTAGCGGAAGCCGTCGATCATGTAGAAGAAGGGGTTAAGGTGGCTCACCGCCTGCCAGAAGGGTGGCAGCGAGCCGATGGAATAGAACACGCCCGACAGGAAGGTCATGGGCATGATCAGGAAGTTCTGGAACACCGCCATCTGGTCGAACTTCTCGGCCCAGAGGCCGGCGATCAGGCCCAGCGTGCCGAGCAGGCCCGCGCCCAGCAGGGCGAAGAGCACGATCCACAGCGGCTGCGCGAAGGGCGGCACGGCGAAGAACATGGTGACCAGCAGCACGCCCGCGCCGACCACCAGGCCGCGCACCACCGACGAGCCCACATAGGCGAAGAACCAGCCCCAGTGGGACAACGGCGTCAGCAGCACGAACACCAGGTTGCCCATGATCTTGCTCTGGATGATGGACGACGAGCTGTTGGCGAAGGCGTTCTGCAGCACGCTCATCATCACCAGCCCCGGGATCAGGAAGGCGGTGTAGCTGAAGCGGCCGTAGACCTGGACGTGGTCCTCCAGCACATGGCCGAAGACCATCAGGTAGAGCACCGAGGTCAGCACCGGCGCGCCGACGGTCTGGCCGGCGACCTTCCAGAAGCGCAGCACCTCCTTGGCCAGCAGGGCGCGCCAGCCCATGGCGCGCGACAGCAGCATCTCTCTCATCGCGCCACCTCCAGCGGCGTCTGCTCGCCGGCCATCAGGTCGATGAAGACATCCTCCAGGTCGGCCTTGCGCATCTCCACGTCCTCGACCGGCACGCCGGCCTGGCGCAGGTTGGACAGCAACTGCTCCACCTCCAGCGCGTTCTGCGCCGGCAGCTGGACGATGCGGCCGGTGATGCGGGCGTTGCGGGCCAGCTCCCAGGGCAGCTCGGCATCGGTCTTGAAGCGCAGGACGTTGCTGGCCGCCGCCTTGAGCAGCTCGCTCGTGCGGTCCAGCGCCACCACCCTGCCCTTCTTGAGCATGGCGATGCGGTTGCACAGGGCTTCGGCCTCTTCGAGGTAGTGCGTGGTCAGCAGCACGGTGCTGCCCTCACGGTTGAGGCGGGCGACGAACTGCCAGAGCGTCTGGCGCAGTTCCACGTCCACGCCGGCAGTGGGCTCGTCGAGCACGATCACCGGCGGCTTGTGCACCAGCGCCTGCGCCACCAGCACCCGGCGCTTCATGCCGCCGGAGAGCTGGCGCATGTTGGCGTCGGCTTTGTCGGCCAGACCCAGGCTGGTGAGCAGCTCGTCGATCCAGTCGTCATTGCGTGCGATGCCGAAGTAGCCGGACTGCAGCCGCAGCGTCTCGCGGACATTGAAGAAGGGATCGAAGACCAGCTCCTGCGGCACGATGCCGAGCTGGCGGCGGGCATCGGCGAAGTGCGTCTGCACGTCGAAGCCGTGCACGCTCACCTGACCTGCGGTCGGCCGGGAGAGGCCGGCCAGGATGCTGATCAGGGTGGTCTTGCCCGCGCCGTTCGGGCCCAGAAGGCCGAAAAACTCGCCCTCCTCGATGTCGAAGCTGACGTCTTCCAACGCCCGCAGACCTGGATTGCCATGAGCCCGCTGCGCGCGGGACGGAGGATAGGTCTTGGAGACGGACTGGAAGGAGACGGCGGCCATAGGGGGTGGGGATTCTAGGTTCTTCCCCTTGCCCCCGGCCGAGCAAGGCTTCGACGCGCTGTGGCGCGCTGGCCGAAAGCGGGCCCTGCCGAGCTTCGCTCAGGGAGCAGATGGCAGCAAGCCGGCAACGCCATATAGCATCGCCAACTCCCGCAGACGGGCCGGCAGCCCCTTGACCGCAAAGCCGCGGCCCAATGCAGCCGCCTCGCGGCGGCACTCCAGCAGCACGGCAAGCGCCGAAGAATCGAATTGGCTCAGAGCGCTCGCATCCACAACAGCCGACGAGCCGGCCTGCGCCGTGAGACCCTGCTGCAACATCCGCATGCAGGCCGGCGCCTCGTCATGTGTCAGGCGCGGTGGCAGCATCAGCGTGAGAGCATCCAGCGCCATTGGCACGCCCTCAGCTGCGGGCGTTCGACTTGTTGCGCGCCGCGAGCGTCGCGATCAGGCCGTCGATGCCCTTGGCGTTGATCTCCTGTGCGAACTGCGTGCGATAGGTGTCGACCAGCCACACGCCCATTACATTGAGGTTGTAGACCTTCCAGCCATAGCCCTCACCGGGCGTCTTCTCGAGCCGATAGTCGATCTGCACGGGTTCGCCGGATCCCCGGACTTCGGTACGCACCAGCACTTCCTTGTCGTCAGCCGAGCCGCGGAACGGCTTGATGGTGACTGTCTGGTCGCTGACTTGGTCAAGCGCGCCGGCGTAGGTGCGAACCAGCAGCGTCTTGAATTCCTGCTGCAGGCGGTTGCGCTGGTCGGGCGTGGCTTGACGCCAGGCCGGACCGACGGCGGAAGACGTCATGCGCTGAAAGTTGACGTTCGGCATGATCTTCGCGTCGACCAGCGCCATGATCTTGGGGATGTCGCCGGCCTTGATGGAGCTATCAGCCTTGATGGTGTCCAGCACCTCGGTGGACAGGCGCTTGACAAGTGCATCCGGTGCCTCGTCGGCCGCCACGGCCGGGGCACTGGCGGCGCCGAGTGCGAAGACGAACGCGCCGAGGGTGGCCCAGCGGCCGAGCGTGCGTCGTTGGATGGCAAAAGTCATGAGATTCCCTTCAATCGTTGTGCGGCGTCCGCGGATCGCCGTTGGAGGAGCCGATACGGCACCGGTTCCGATGCGTGCGCAGCACTTGCAACCAACTGCAAGCGCCGCTGGCAGGCGATCATTCGTCGTCGTCCTGACGCCCGCGAACGCCACCGATCTCCGCCTTGCGACGCTGCAGATAAGCATCACGAACGAAGCTGTACGGGTCGAGCGCCGCATCCTCGAGCAGGCTGGTGGTGCGCAGATAGCGTGCACGTTTGTCCACGATGCGCAAGCCAGACAGGAACACCTCCCCGCCAGCGTCGTTGACGTACGCGACGGGGTCGCCCTTGCGATCGAGCGGCAGGGCGGCCGTGTCGCGCACGGTCGACGGCCCCAGCAACGGCAGCATCAGGTAGGGACCAGCGGGCACGCCCCAATAGCCCAGCGTCTGGCCGAAGTCGGCGCTGTGGCGCTCGATGCCCAGGTCAGAGGCAACGTCCAGCAGACCGCCCAATCCGAAGAAGGTATTGACGTTAAGCCGCATGAAGGTCTCGGCGCTGTTCTGGGCCTTGAGCTGCAGCACGTTGTTGGCGAAATTCCAGACATCACCCAGGTTACCGAAGAAGTTGGTGACACCGCTGCGCATGATCGATGGCACGACGTCGCGATAGGTGGTGGCCACCGGCTTCAGCACCTTGTCGTCCAGCCCCTTGTTGAAGCGGAAAACGCCGCGGTTGAACGGCTCGAACGGATCAGCGGGGTTGCGGGTCGGGGAGGCATCGTCGGTGCCCGCGCTGTCGGACGCGCCGCTCGCCGCCGCGGCAGGTGCGGGATTGGCCGGCGCCTGAGCCCATGCAAACGCCGGACCGATGGCCAAGACAGCCGCCAAGGTCCAGCGCGGCAGAGCGCGCGGTGGTGTCGCGCCGTGGAATGTCTTCATTTTTTGCTCCCTTCTGGTGTCTTGTTCGCTTCGCCGCCCGGCGAGCTGCCATCCGCAGCCTTGCTGTAGAGGAACTGGCTGATGAGGTTCTCCAGCACCACCGCCGACTGCGTCGACGAAATGGTGTCGCCCGCCTCCAGGTTCTTGTCGTCGGCACCCGCCTCGATGCCGATGTACTGCTCGCCCAGCAAACCGCTGGTGAGGATCTTCAGCGAGCTGTCCTTGGGAAAGTGGTAGCGCTCCTGCAGCGCCAGCGTCACGCGGGCCTGGAAGCTCTTGTCGTCGAAGCCGATCGATTCCACGCGCCCGACCACTACACCGGCACTCTTGACGGCCGTCTGCGGCTTCAGGCCGCCGATGTTGTCGAAGCGGGCCGTGATCCGGTAGGTCTTCTGGAAATTCAGGCTGAGCAGATTGGCCGACTGCAGGGCCAGGAAGAGTAGCGCCGCCGCGCCGATGAGCACGAACAGGCCAACCCAGAGATCGCTGCGGGAACGTTGCATTGGTTTACCTCAGAGGCTGAACATCATGGCGGTGAGGAGGAAGTCCAGCCCCAGCACCGCCAGCGAAGCCACCACCACGGTGCGCGTGGTGGCGCGGGAAACGCCCTCGGGCGTCGGCAGGGCCTCGAAGCCCTGGAGCAGCGCGACGAAGCTGACGGTAAAGCCGAATACGACGCTCTTGATGACGCCGTTGCCGACATCGCGCAGCACATCCACCCCGCTTTGCATCTGCCCCCAGAACGCGCCGGAATCCACCCCCAGCATCAGCACACCCACGACCCAGCCACCCAGCACACCCACGGCGCTAAACACGGCCGACAGCAGGGGCAGCGTGATCACACCGGCCCAGAAACGCGGCGCCAGGACCCGCCGCACGGGGTCGACGGCCATCATTTCCATGGCGCTGAGCTGCTCGCCCGCCTTCATCAGGCCGACCTCCGCCGTGAGCGACGTGCCTGCGCGTCCGGCGAACAACAGCGCCGCGACGACCGGCCCCAGTTCGCGCACCAGCGACAAGGTCACCAGCAGCCCCAGTGCGTCCGAAGCGCCGTAGCGCTGCAGCGTGTAGTAGCCCTGCAGCCCGAGCACGAACCCCACGAACAGACCGGACACCGCGATGATCGCCAGCGAATAGTTGCCAAGGAAGTGGATCTGGTCGCGAACGAGGCCAAAGCGCCGCAGGCAGGGCCCCAGGTCGGCCAGAAGGCGCATGAAAAGCCGGGCGCCATAGCCCAGGTCTGCCAGCTTGCGACGTGCGGCGAAGCCGACGTCTGCCGGATGCCACCACCTCATGGCCGGCCTCCGTGCATGTGGCCGAAATCCTCGTCCACCGTGGGACCGGGATAGTGGAAGCGCACCGGGCCCTCCGACTCGGCATTGACGAACTGATGTACGAGCGGATCGGTGCTGGCGCGCACCTCTTCCGGCGTGCCCTGCGCCGCGACCTTGCCATTGGCCAGAATGACCACGTGGTCGGCAATGCGGAAGGTTTCGTCCAGATCGTGCGACACGATCAGGCTCGTCAGTCCGAGCGCATCGTTCAACCGTCGGATCAGGCGTGCGGATGTGCCCAGCGAGATCGGGTCGAGCCCGGCGAAGGGCTCGTCGTACATCACGAGCTCGGGGTCCAGCGCGATGGCCCGGGCCAGGGCCACGCGACGCGCCATGCCACCGGAAACCTCGCTGGGCATGAGCCCACGGGCACCGCGCAGGCCCACGGCGTCCAGTTTCATGAGCACGATGTCGCGTATCAACGGCTCGGGCAGGGAGGTGTGCTCGCGCAGGGGAAAGGCCACGTTGTCGAACACCGTCATGTCGGTGAACAGCGCGCCGAACTGGAAGAGCATCCCCATCCGTCGCCGCGCGGTGTACAGCGCGGCGGAATCCATGCGTCCGACATCCTTGCCGTCGAAGCGCACCTCGCCCGCATTGGCCCGTACCTGGCCGCCGATCAGGCGCAACACCGTGGTCTTGCCACCGCCGGAGGCACCCATCAACGCCGTCACCCGTCCACGCGGCACGGCGAAGGAGACGCCGTCCAGGATGGCGCGCTCGCCGTAGCCAAAGCGCACATCACGGAACTCGACGAAGGGGGCGGTGTCGGCAGCGGACAAGATGGGGGAAAGGAAGGCGTGGGAAAGCGGATTCTCAAAAAAAGAGCAAGCCGGGCACCTGACTGGCATCCCGGCTTGGGCGACCGATGATAAGGGAAAGCACGTACGAGGCGCTGTCGGTGCGCCGGCACGCCGCTGTAAGGCGGCCGCCTCCTGGCGTGTCAGTGGTCGATTGCGCTGACGCGCCGCCCGCAGCGCATCGAACCGGCGCCACCCTCCTTATCGAAGGGCTGCGGAGCAGACCAAGCCATTGCACCTGCAGAACGGGCCTGGCCCGACCGCAGGGTGCGCCCCTTGAGGGGGATTGGACTTCCCCACGCAGTGAGGAAGTCCAAACGGTGTGGTTTCATCTCAGCGGGGCAGGTCGCTGAATCCCATCAGGAATTCGTCGACGGCGCGCGCTGCCTGGCGGCCTTCGCGGATGGCCCACACCACCAGCGACTGGCCGCGGCGCATGTCGCCGGCCGCGAACACCTTGGGCACGTTGGTGGCGTAGCCGCCGGTGAAGTCGACCGTCGCCTTGGCGTTGCCGCGCGCATCCTTCTCGACGCCGAAGGCTTCGAGCACCGGCGAGACCGGGCTCACGAAGCCCATGGCCAACAGGACCAGATCGGCCTTGTAGGTCTTCTCGGTGCCCGGCACCTCGACGAACTTGCCGTCCTTGAATTCCACGTGCACGGTCTTGAGGCCGGTGACCTTGCCCTTCTCGCCGATGAATTCCTTGGTCGAGATGGCGAACTCGCGCTCGCAGCCCTCCTCATGGCTGGAGGACGTGCGCAGCTTGTACGGCCAGTAGGGCCAGACCAGCGGCTTGTTCTCCGACTCGGGCGGCATGGGCATCAGCTCGAACTGGGTCACGCTGGCGGCACCATGGCGGTTGCTGGTGCCCACGCAGTCGGAGCCGGTGTCGCCGCCGCCGATCACGATGACGTGCTTGCCGTCGGCCCGCAGCTGGCCCTTGACCTTGTCGCCGGCGTTCACGCGGTTCTGCTGCGGCAGGAATTCCATTGCGAAATGGATGCCGTCCAGGTCGCGGCCGGGCGCGGGCAGGTCGCGCGATTGCTCGGCGCCGCCGGTCAGCAGCACGGCGTCGAACTCGGCCTGAAGCTGCTCGGGCGTGACGGTTTCCTTGGCCAGGTTGGTGACCTTGGAGCCCTTGCCCAGCGCGTCCTTGGCGGCACCGACGACCACGCCGGTGCGGAAGACCACGCCTTCGGCCTTCATCTGCTCGACGCGGCGGTCGATGTGCGACTTCTCCATCTTGAAGTCGGGGATGCCGTAGCGCAGCAGGCCGCCGACACGGTCGTTCTTCTCGAACAGCGTCACGTCGTGGCCGGCGCGGGCCAGCTGCTGGGCCGCGGCCAGGCCGGCGGGGCCGGCGCCGACGACGGCGACCTTCTTGCCGGTCTTGTGCTTGGCCGGGCGGGGCTTGACCCAGCCCTCGGCCCAGGCGCGGTCGATGATCGCGTGCTCCAGGGACTTGATGCCGACCGCGTCGTCGTTCACGTTCAGCACGCAGGCCGCTTCGCAGGGCGCGGGGCAGATGCGGCCGGTGAACTCGGGGAAGTTGTTGGTCGAGTCCAGCACCGCGAAGGCGTTCTTCCAGTCCTGGCGATACACCAGGTCATTGAAGTCCGGAATGATGTTGTTGACCGGGCAGCCGTTGTTGCAGAAGGGCGTGCCGCAGTCCATGCAGCGCGCACCCTGGATCTTGGCCTGCTGGTCGTCCAGCGCGACGACGAATTCCTTGTAGTGCTTCAGTCGCTCATCGACCGGGCGGTAGCCCTCTTCGAGCCGCTCGAATTCCATGAAGCCGGTGACTTTTCCCATCGTGTGTTCCTCGTTCTGGTTCGTGGCGCGTCGGCTCAGCCGGCTGCGGCGGCGGAGACGGCATGCGGCTCCAGGCCGGCCTTGGCGTCGTTGCCGGTGCTGGCCAGCATCATCTTGCGGTCGTGCAGCTCGCCCAGGGCGCGCTTGTATTCGTTCGGGAAGACCTTCACGAACTTCGTGCGCGACAGAGCCCAGTCGTCCAGCAGGTCGCGGGCGCGCTTGCTGCCGGTCCAGCGGTGGTGCTCTTCGAGCAGCTTGCGCAGCTGGGCCTCGTCGGTCTGGGCGTTGTGCCAGAACTTGCGGTCGATGCCGGCGGTCTGCTCGCCGGTGGTCAGCACCTTTTCGAGCGTGACCATGGCCATGTTGCAGCGCGAGGCGAACTGGCCGTCCTCGTCGTAGACGAAGGCCACGCCGCCGCTCATGCCGGCCGCGAAGTTGCGACCGGTCTTGCCCAGCACCACCACCGTGCCGCCCGTCATGTATTCGCAGCCGTGGTCACCCGTGCCCTCGACCACCGCGGTGGCCCCGGACAGGCGCACCGCGAAGCGCTCGCCCGCCACGCCAGCCAGGAAGGCCTCGCCGGTGGTGGCGCCGTAGAGCGCCGTGTTGCCCACGATGATGTTGCGCGCCGCCTCGCCGCGGAAATCCAGGCTGGGGCGCACCACCACGCGGCCGCCCGACAGGCCCTTGCCGGTGTAGTCGTTGGCCTCGCCGATCAGGTACAGCGTGATGCCGCGGGCCAGGAAGGCGCCGAAGGACTGGCCGCCCGTGCCTTCCAGCTGGATGCGAATGGAGTCGTCGGGCAGGCCTTCCGGATGCACCTTGGTCAGCGCGCCAGAGAGCATGGCGCCCACCGAGCGGTTGACGTTGCGCACCGTCTCGATGAACTGCACCTTCTCGCCGCGGTCGATGGCCGGGCGCGACTTCTCGATCAGCTTGTTGTCCAGGCTCTTCTGGAGGCCGTGGTCCTGGCTGTCCACATGCAGGCGCGGCACATCGGCCGGCACCTGCGGTTGGGCGAACAGGCGGCTGAAGTCCAGGCCGCGCGCCTTCCAGTGAGCGATGCCCTTGCGCATGTCGAGCAGGTCGGCGCGGCCGATTAGCTCGTCGAACTTGCGCACGCCCAGCTGGGCCATGATCTGGCGCACTTCCTCGGCGACGAAAAAGAAGTAGTTGACGACATGCTCGGGCTTGCCGGCGAACTTCTGGCGCAGCACCGGGTCCTGCGTGGCCACCCCCACCGGGCAGGTGTTCAGGTGGCACTTGCGCATCATGATGCAGCCCTCGACCACCAGCGGCGCGGTGGCGAAGCCGAATTCGTCCGCACCCAGCAGCGCGCCGATCACGACGTCACGGCCGGTCTTCATCTGGCCGTCGGCCTGCACGCGGATGCGGCCGCGCAGACGGTTGAGCACCAGCGTCTGCTGGGTCTCGGCCAGGCCGATCTCCCAGGGGCTGCCGGCATGCTTGATGGACGACCAGGGCGAGGCACCCGTGCCGCCGTCATGGCCGGCGATCACGACGTGGTCGCTCTTGCACTTGGCCACGCCGGCCGCGATGGTGCCCACGCCCACTTCCGACACCAGCTTGACGCTGATGGAGGCATGCGGCGCCACGTTCTTCAGGTCGTGGATCAGCTGCGCCAGGTCCTCGATCGAGTAGATGTCGTGGTGCGGCGGCGGGCTGATCAGGCCCACGCCGGGCACCGAATAACGCTGCTTGCCGATGTACTCGGTGACCTTGCCGCCAGGCAGTTGGCCGCCTTCGCCGGGCTTGGCGCCCTGGGCCATCTTGATCTGGATTTGGTCGGACGACGACAAGTACTCCGCCGTCACGCCGAAGCGGCCCGACGCCACCTGCTTGATGCGCGAGCGCAGCGAATCGCCTTCCTTGAGCGGCAGGTCGACCTCGACGTTCTGCGCGCCGATCTCGCTCTTGAGCGTGGCGCCCTGCTTGATCGCAATGCCCTTGAGCTCGTTGCGGTAGCGCGCCGGATCCTCGCCGCCCTCGCCCGTGTTGCTCTTGCCGCCGATGCGGTTCATGGCGATGGCCAGCGTCGAGTGGGCCTCGGTGCTGATCGAGCCGAGCGACATGGCGCCGGTGGCGAAGCGCTTGACGATCTCGGCCGCGGACTCGACCTCGTCGACCGGGATGGCCTTGGCGGTGTCGAACTTGAACTCGAACAGCCCGCGCAGCGTCAGGTGGCGACGGCTCTGGTCGTTGATGATCTGCGCGTATTCCTTGTAGGTGTTGAAGTTGTTCGCGCGGGTGGAGTGCTGCAGCTTGGCGATGGCATCGGGCGTCCACATGTGATCCTCGCCGCGGGTGCGCCAGGCGTATTCGCCGCCGGCGTCCAGCATCGACTCCAGCACCGGGTCGTCGCCGAAGGCGGCCTTGTGCATGCGGATGGCTTCCTGCGCGATCTCGAACACGCCGATGCCTTCCACGCGGCTGGCGGTGCCGGTGAAGTATTTCTCGACCGTCTCGGTGTTCAGGCCGATGGCCTCGAACAGCTGGGCGCCGCAGTAGCTCATGTACGTGCTCACGCCCATCTTGGACATGATCTTCGACAGGCCCTTGCCGATCGCCTTGACGTAGTTGTAGATGGCCTTCTCGGCCGACATGTCGACCGGCAGGTCCTGGTGCATCGCGGCCAGGGTCTCCATGGCCAGGTAGGGATGCACGGCCTCGGCGCCGTAGCCGGCCAGCACGGCGAAGTGATGCACCTCGCGGGCCGAGCCGGTTTCCACCACCAGGCCGGCGCTGGTGCGCACACCTTCGCGGATCAGGTGCTGGTGGATGGCCGACAGCGCCAGCGCGGCCGGGATCGGCAGCTGCGTCGCGGCGATGGCACGGTCGCTCACGATCAGGATGTTGTGGCCGCCTTTGATGGCATCCACCGCCTCGGCGCACAGCGAAGCCAGCTTGGCTTCCACGCCCTCTTCACCCCAGGCGAGCGGGTAGGTGATGTCCAGCGTGTAGCTCTTGAACTTGCCCTGCGTGAAGGTGCCGATGTCGCGCAGCTTGGCCATGTCGTTGAAGTCGAGCACGGGCTGGCTCACTTCGAGGCGCATGGGCGGGTTGACCTGGTTGATGTCCAGCAGGTTGGGCTTGGGGCCCACGAAGCTGACCAGCGACATGACGATGGCCTCGCGGATCGGGTCGATCGGCGGGTTGGTCACCTGGGCAAACAGCTGCTTGAAGTAGTTGTACAGCGGCTTGTTCTTGCTCGAGAGCACGGCCAGCGGGCTGTCGTTGCCCATGGAGCCGATGCCTTCCTCGCCAGCCACGGCCATGGGACTCATCAGGAACTTGATGTCTTCCTGCGTGTAGCCGAAGGCCTGCTGGCGGTCCAGCAGCGAGACGGCGCTGGCCGGGGCCTCGCCCGCGCCCTCGACGTCGTCGAGCTTGATGCGCAGGTTCTCGATCCACTGCTTGTAGGGCTTGCTGTGGGCGAGAGTGGCCTTGACCTCCTCGTCGTCGATCATGCGGCCCTGGTCGAGGTCGATCAGGAACATCTTGCCGGGCTGCAGGCGCCACTTGCGCACGATCTTGGCCTCGGGGATCGGCAGCACGCCGGCCTCGGAGCCCATGATGACCATGTCGTCGTCGGTCACGCAGTAGCGCGCGGGGCGCAGGCCGTTGCGGTCCAGCGTAGCGCCGATCTGCTTGCCGTCGGTGAACACCACGGCGGCCGGACCGTCCCACGGCTCCAGCATGGCGGCGTGGTATTCATAGAAGGCGCGGCGGCGCGGATCCATGGTGGCATGCTGCTCCCAGGGTTCCGGGATCATCATCATCACGGCCTGGCTGATGGGGTAGCCGGCCATCGTCAGCAGTTCGAGGCAGTTGTCGAAGGTGGCGGTGTCGGACTGGCCGGCGAAGCTGATCGGGTACAGCTTGGCCAGGTCGGCGCCCAGCACCGGGGAGCTCATCACGCCTTCGCGAGCGCGCATCCAGTTGTAGTTGCCCTTGACCGTGTTGATCTCGCCGTTGTGGGCGACGTAGCGGTAGGGGTGGGCCAGCGGCCACTCGGGGAAGGTGTTGGTCGAGAAGCGCTGGTGCACCAGGCCGATGGCCGAGATGCAACGCGCGTCCTGCAGGTCGAGGTAGTAGGTGCCCACCTGATCGGCCAGCAGCAGGCCCTTGTAGACCACGGTGCGGCTGCTCATGCTCGGAACGTAGTATTCCTTGCTGTGCTTGAGCTTGAGCGCCTGGATGTTGGCGCTGGCCGTCTTGCGGATGACGTAGAGCTTGCGCTCCAGCGCGTCCTGCACGATCACATCGGCGCCGCGGCCGATGAAGACCTGACGCATCACCGGCTCCTTGTCGCGCACGGTGGGCGACATGGGCATCTCGCGGTTGACCGGCACGTCGCGCCAGCCCAGCAGCACCTGGCCTTCGGCCTTGATCGCGCGCTCCATCTCCTGTTCGCAGGCCAGGCGGGAAGCGTGCTCCTTGGGCAGGAAGATCATGCCGACGCCATACTCGCCCGCTGGCGGCAGGGTGACGCCCTGCTTGGCCATTTCTTCGCGGTAGAGCGCGTCGGGGATCTGGATCAGGATGCCCGCGCCGTCGCCCATCAGCTTGTCGGCACCGACGGCGCCGCGGTGGTCGATGTTCTCGAGGATCTTCAGCGCCTGGGTGACGATGTCGTGGCGCTTCTCACCCTTGATGTGGGCCACGAAGCCCACGCCACAGGCGTCGTGCTCGTTGGCGGTGACGTACAGGCCTTTTTGTTGGAGGTGTTCGATTTCTGCTGCCAGGGTCATGGCACGCTCCTCGGAGATATCGTGGGAATGCGGGGAGCATAGGGACTTGCACGAAGAATGCCAAACGTTTTAATTGGGGTCAGACTCCCTTTACATGTCGGCCATTTCTTACGATTCAGAAATAGGGGACAGATCCAATATCAACCGGGAGTGATTGATCTGACGTGTTCGTTGCGAGGCATCAGCCCCCGGTAAGGCTGGAATCTTTCGGCTTACGGCCCGCCCGCCCGACCGCCAGTCGGCGCGGCGTATCGGCCTGCAGTTGCTCGACGAAGGCGGCCTCGCCCGCCACCCATCCTTTGCGGGTGGCCTCCGTCAGCATCAGTTGTTCAGCGCGCGTCGGCCCCGCATGCACCATTTCGGCGTACGCGGCCTCGCGTGCGAAGGGCGTGTTGCCCAGCGCCCAGTACAGCGCATGCGGCGTCAGGAAGCGATCGGTGCGCAGCCCCACGTAGTGGCCGTGACTGGACCAGGCGTAGTCCCGCGCGTGCTCCACCAGCCCCGCCCGCACTGGATGCAGGTCGATGTAGGCCATGCAGGGCAGGAAGAAGCGCTCCGCCTGCAGCACGGTGCCGCGGTAGCGCCCCTCCCACAGCGTGCCGCGCCGTCCATGGCGGTCGTTGAAGTGGCGCACGTAGCGCCGCCCCACCGCCTGCATCCACAGCGAGAGCGCCTCTGCCGTGGGCGGCGTGGCCAGGACATGGAAATGATCCTCCAGGATCACATAGGCATGCAGGGCCACGCCCGCGCGCTGGGCCTGCTCACCCAGCGTATCGAGGAGCATCTGGCGGTCGGCGGTGTCGACCACCACCGCCTGGTCGTTGTTGCCGCGCTGGATCAGGTGATGCGGATGGCCCGCCAGCGCCAAACGGGGCAGCCGGGCCATGCTCAGGCCTCGTGCACCGCCTCGGCCGCCGGCGAAGCAGGCGGCAGCAAGGGAAAGCGGCGCTCGGCCAGCACCTCCAGGCCGAACTCCGCCAACAAAGCCCGCAGCCGCTGCGCGGCGCTCGCCTTGCGATGGCCGGTGCGGCGCGCAAGGATCAGCTCGTTCTTCATGCTGTGCTCCCAGCCCACCAGCTCGGTCACGGTCACCTGGTAGCCGCAGGCCTCCAGGTAGAGGCAGCGCAGCACGTTGGTGAGCTGGCTGCCGATCTCGCGCGTGTGCAGTGGATGCCGCCACAGCTCGGCCAGCGGGGTGCGCGACAGCGACAGCGCCTTGTTCTGCCGCAGATTCGCCGCGACTTCGGCCTGGCAACACGGCACCAGCACCATGAAGCGGGCCTGCTTGGCCAGACCGAAGGCGATGGCGTCGTCCGTCGCCGTGTCGCAGGCATGCAGCGCGGTCACCATGTCGATCTGCGCCGGCAACTCGGTGGCCGTCGCCGATTCAGCCACCGACAGCGCCAGGAAATGCATGCGCGCAAAGCCCAGTCGATCGGCCAGCGCCCGCGAGCGCTCGACCAGCTCGGCCCGCGTCTCGATGCCGTAGATATGGCCGCCGCCGCGTGCCTTGAAGAACAGGTCGTGCAGGATGAAGCCCAGGTAGGACTTGCCGGCGCCGTGGTCCGCCACGGTCGCGGCAGCGCCTTCCTCCGGCAGCTCCAGCAGCAGTTTCTCGATGAACTGGTAGAGGTGATAGACCTGCTTGAGCTTGCGCCGCGAGTCCTGGTTGAGCCGGCCCTCGCGCGTCAGGATGTGCAGCTCCTTGAGCAGCTCGACCGACTGGCCGGGTCGCAGCTCCTCCGCCAGCGCGGCGTCTGCCGCGGCGGTCGGGCCCGCCCGCTGCCCCTTGTCCGTCTGGCGCTTCATGGCCGCCCCCCTGCCCCGGCGCCCACATCCAGCGCCCTCCAACCCGCCGATCCCAGGGCTTCGAGCGTGTCGATGTTGCGCTCGAAGATGTCCGCCGCGTCCGGAAAGGCCTCGACCGCGCGGTCGATGCTGGCTTCGCGCAGCAGGTGCAGCGTGGGATGGGGCGAGCGATTGCTGAAGTTGCCCAGCGCGCCCTCGCCCTCCCCGGCGAACTGGAAGCGCGGATGGAAGCTGGCTAGCTGAAGCTCGCCCTCGTGCCCGGCGCGGCGCATCAGGCGCTCGCAACGGCCGGTGAAATCGTGGAAGTCGTAGAAGTCGTGCAAGGCGTCGGGGACGATCAGCAGGGTGGTGTCACGGAGGTCGGCGGGTGTCTCGCGCAGCGCCTGGGCCTCGGCCAGCAGGCGATCGGCGAGGAGGTCCAGGTCGTCGCCGGCATGGACGGCGTAATGCACCTGGCCCTTAGCCTGCACGGCCTTGGCGAAAGGGCACAGCTGCAGGCCGATCACTGCCCGATCGACCCAGCGGCGCGTGTCGGCAATGGCCTGCGCGGCATCGATGGTCATGAAGAATTTCCTTTGGTGTGCACGGACCGCGGCGGGCCCTGCATCCGCCGATTGTCCGCGCCCTTCTCAAGCGCCGGCCTGCGCGCGCCGCCCCAACCAGCGGGCCATCTGCATGCCCGCCACCGAGCAGCCGAGCGCGAACACCCAGGTCCAGTGCCAGCCTCCCACGCGCTGGGCCAGCCAGCCCACGACGGGGGGCGCCAGGAACTGGCCGAGCGACGACGCCTGCTGCATCAGCCCCACCGTGGTGGAGGCCGCCTGCGGCACCACGCGTCCTGCCAGCAGGAAGAGCGTGGCCGGGACCATGCCGCCCGCCAGCGAGAACACGCAGACGGCGAGGTAGCGCACCGGCACGGGCAGTGTCCAGGCCTGATCGCCGCTGCCGAGCTGCGCAAAGGCCAGGGCGGCCATCGACGCCATCACCAGAAAGCCGCACATCAGCAGGCGTTGCGGCGCGTGTCCGCGTTGCAGCAGCCGGCCGCCGGTGACGTTGCCCACGATGTTGACGGCGGCAGCGACGGCGGTGAGCAGGGCTGTCCAGCCAGCCGGGATGCCGGCCGACGCATAGATGGTCGGCAGGAAGCCGATCACCGCCATCCACTGCGCTGCGTAGACGCAGAATGCGCCGGCCACCAGCCAGGCGCCCGGCTCGCGCAGCGTCATGCCCAGGCGCGCAGACCAACCCGCCCCGACCGATGCCGCCCGGCCGCCGTCCGCCGGCACCGCGTAGACCAGCCCCAGCATCGCCATGGCCGACACCAGCGCCGCCCCTTGCCACCAGCCCGTCCAGCCGCCCACATGCAGGAACACCGGCCCCGCCAGGAGGGCGAGCGACACACCCAGCGGCATGTATGCGCCCCACCATCCCAGCGCCGCCTTCTCGGTGCCGGGCGCGGCCAGCCGACGCACCAGCGCCGGCCCGGGCATCACCGCCAGCAGGAAGCCAGCCCCCTCCACGACCCGCAGCGCGAGCATGGGGCCGAAGCCGATGCCCCGCTCGCCCCATGCGCCTGCCAGCGCCGAGGCGCCGGTGAGCAGTCCCAGCCCGATCAGCATGCATCGCCGCGCGCCCAGGCCATCGGCCAGCACGCCAGCCAGCAGGCCGAAGCCCATGCCCGCGAACTGCAGCACCGAGAGCAGGAAACCCGCCTGCACCAGCGACAGCCCCAATTCGCCCTGCAGCTCCGGCAGGGCGGGCGGCAGCTTGCCCAGATGGATGGCGGCGCTCACGCCGCCGGCGACCACGAAGAAAGCCGCGTGCGGTAAGACAGGCGCAGCCGGCCTCATTCCTCGGTCCACCGGCGCCCGGTCAGGCGCTCGTGCTCACGCACGGCAAAGCGGTCGGTCATGCCTGCGATGTAGTCGGCCACCGCGCGGTGACGGTCCGGACGACCCGCGTGCCGCTCCGGCAGGCTCAGGTCGCCCTGGACATAGGCCGCGAACAGTTCACGCACCACCTCCTGGGCGCGCCTCGTGGTCCGCATGACCTGCGGATGGCGATAGAGGTTGGCGAAGAGAAAGCGCTTGAGCACCACCGACTGGCCGCGCATGTCTTCGCTGAAGCGCACCAGGGCCGGCAACCGGCGCAGGGCGTCCGGCTGCCGCGGGTCCGCCTCGGCGAGCGCGGTGCGCGTGGTGTCGATCAGGTCGTAGACCTGCTCGCTCAGCATGCGGCGGATGGCCTCGTAGAGCAGGCGGCGGTCGTCCAGCGCCGGATGCTCGGCCAGCGTCTGCCGACGGTGACGCTCGAACAGCGGCACCTCCTGCAGCGCCTCCAGCCGCAACAGGCCGGAGCGCACGCCATCGTCGATGTCATGGGCGTTGTAGGCGATCTCGTCGGCCAGATTGGTGAGCTGCGCCTCCAGGCTGGGCTGCGTGCCGTCGAGGAAGCGCCGGCCGATGCCGCCGGGCTCCTGGGCCTCCAGGCGCTCGGCATTGGCGCGCGAGCAGTGCTTGAGGATGCCCTCGCGCGTCTCGAAGCAGAGGTTGAGGCCGTCGAAGCCGGGATAGCGGTGCTCCAGCGCGTCGACCACACGCAGGCTCTGCAGGTTGTGCTCGAAGCCGCCATGCGCGGCCATGCAGCGGTTGAGCTCGTCCTGACCCGCGTGGCCGAAGGGCGTGTGGCCGAGGTCGTGCGCCAGGGCGATGGCCTCGACCAGATCCTCGTTGAGCCCGAGGGACCGCGCCACCGAGCGACCCAGCTGCGCCACCTCCAGCGAATGCGTCAGCCGGGTGCGGAACAGGTCACCCTCGTGGTTGAGGAAGACCTGCGTCTTGTAGACCAGCCGGCGAAAGGCCGTGGAATGGACGATACGGTCGCGGTCGCGCTGGAAGTCGTCGCGCGTGGGCGCGGGCGGCTCGGCAAAGCGGCGCCCGCGGCTGCGGGCGGGGTCGCTGGCCCAGACAGGAACGCTCACGGGCTCAGGCGGCCACGCATTCGGCCAGCACCTCGCGCACCAGGGCATCCGGCGCGGGACGCATCAGGGCGCTGCCGGGCCGGTCGATGACCACGAAGCGGATCTCGCCAGCCTCGGCTTTCTTGTCCACGCGCATGAGGTCGAGGTAGCGCTGCGCGCCGAGTGCCGGGCCGACCACCGGCAGCCCGGCACGGCGGACCAGTGCCGTCAGCCGCTCGACGAAGGCCTCGTCCACGCCGCCCAGCTTCTGCGACAGATGGGCGGCCATCACCATGCCGCAGCCCACGGCCTCACCGTGCAGCCACTCGCCATAGCCGAGCCCCGACTCGATGGCATGGCCGAAGGTGTGGCCGAAGTTGAGGATGGCCCGCAGGCCCGACTCGCGCTCGTCCTGGCCCACCACGGCCGCCTTGATCTCGCAGCTGCGGCGCACCGCGTGGGCCAGGGCGGCAGGATCGCGCGCCACCAGCGCGTCGATGTGCGCCTCGATCCAGTCGAAGAAGTCCATGTCGGCAATGGGCCCGTACTTGATGATCTCGGCCAGCCCCGCGGACACCTCGCGCGGCGGCAGCGTGTGCAGGGTGGACAGGTCGCACACCACCAGCTGCGGCTGGTAGAAGGCGCCGATCATGTTCTTGCCCAGAGGATGGTTGATGGCCGTCTTGCCGCCCACGGAGGAATCGACCTGTGCCAGCAGCGTGGTCGGCACCTGCACGAAAGGCACGCCGCGCATATAGCAGGCGGCGGCGAAGCCGGTCATGTCGCCCACCACCCCCCCGCCGAGCGCGAACAGCACCGTGCGGCGGTCGCAATGGGTATCCAGCAGCGCGTCGAAGATGCTCTGCAGCGTCTCCCAGTTCTTGTGCGACTCGCCGTCGGGCAGTTCGACCATGCGCACCGTCGCGAAGCGGCCCGCCAGGGTGTCGCGCAGCTGCTTCGCATAGAGCGGCGCGACGGTGCTGTTGGTCACGATGACCGCGGCCGAGGCCGCCGGCAGCGCTGCATAGGTGGCGGCCTCAGCCAGCAGGCCGGCACCGATCAGGATGGGATAACTGCGCTCGCCGAGGTCGATGCGGACTTGCTCGACGGCCGGCGCAAGAGAAGGGTTAGCGGCCATGCCCCGAGTTTAGAGGCCGGCTCCAGCCCCTCTGCCGGTGGAGGCTGCCTGCAACTGCCGCTGGACGTCCGCCACCACCGCGCCGACCGAGGCACGCCCGGTCTCGACGACGGCATCGGCCACTTCGCGGTAGAGCCCATCGCGCGCCGCATAGAGCTCGCGCAGGCGCGCCAGTGGATCGGCCACCTGCAGCAACGGGCGCTTGGTGTCGTGACGAAGGCGGCGGTAGAGGTCCTCGGGCGCGGCATGCAGGTAGACCACACGAAAGGACTGCTGCAGGCAGTGGCGGTTGGCCGGCCGGATCACGATGCCGCCGCCGGTGGCCACCACGCCCGAACCCTGCGCGCCCAGTTCAGCCAACACCTGCTCTTCGAGCTGCCGGAAGGCGGCCTCGCCCTCGCGTTCGAAGTACTCGCGGATGGAGCAGCCGATGCGCTGCTCTACGACCACGTCGCTGTCGGCGAAGGCACGCTGCAGGCGGCGGCCGAGCTCCTTGCCCACCGCCGACTTGCCGGCGCCGGGCATGCCGACCAGGGCGATGGATTGGGAGGAGGACACGGGACCGAAGATGCGCAGGAGCCTGACGGCTCCTGCTGGATGCGAAAACGCGCGGCAGTGTATCAGCGGGTTCCGGCGCCTCCGCCTGCCCGAGCCGCCGCGAACATCAACGCGCCGCGTTGCGGTCGGTGATCATCTTCGGCGTGATGAACACCAGCATCTCGGTCTTGTTCGACACGCGATCGCGCTTGCGGAACAGGGCGCCCACCACGGGCACTTCGCCCAGCACCGGGATGCGCGACTCGTCATTGGATTCGGTCAGCTCGAAGATGCCGCCGATCACCACCGTGCCGCCGTTCTCGACCAGCACCTCGGTCTGTACGTGCTTGGTGTTGATGGCCGGTCCGGCGGAGGTGTTGACGCCGCGCGAGTCCTTGTTGACGTCCAGCGTCAGGATGATGTTGCCTTCGGGCGTGATCTGCGGCGTGACTTCCAGCTTGAGCACCGCCTTGCGGAACGAGATGGACGTGGCACCGCTGGACGTGGCCTGCTGGTAGGGAATCTCTTCGCCCTGCTCGATCAGCGCCTTGGTCTGGTCGGCCGTGATGACACGCGGGCTGGAGATCACGCGGCCTTTGCCGTCGGCTTCCAGCGCCGAGATCTCCAGGTTCAGCATGCGCGAGAAGCTGGAGTTGAACAGCGCCAGCGTGAAGGCGCCCGCCGCATTGCCCGTGCCACCAGCGTCGCCAGCGGGCAGGTTGATGAAGTTGTTGAGCGTGGCGGTGCCGAAGCTCACCGTCGGGCTCGTCGTGGTCGAGGTGACCGTGGTGGCGCCGCCTGTGGTCGTGCTGGTGGAGGTAGTGCCACCCCCGGTCACGGTCGGATAGGTGCCGAAGGCGCTGCGGTTGTTGATGAAGCTGCCGCCCAGGCGCGCGCCCAGCGACTTGCCGAAGGTATCGGTGGCCTCGACGATGCGTGCCTCGATCATCACCTGCCGGACGGGCACGTCCAGCTTCTGGATGAGCTCGGCCACCTGGGCCAGCTTGGACGGCACGTCCGACACGAACAGCTGGTTGGTGCGCGCCTCCGCGATCACGCTGCCGCGTGCACTCAGAATGCGCGTGGCGGTTCCGCTGCCGCCACCGCCACCCCCGGCCGCCGTGCCGGTGCCGGTCAGGCCCTGGGCAATGACGAGCGCCTTGGTGTAGTTGAGCTGGAAGGACTGGGTGCGCAGCGGCTCGAGGTTCTCGATGGCGGCGCGCGCCTCGAACTCCATCTTTTCCTTGGCGTTGATCTCGTCCTTCGGGGCGATCCACAGCACCGAGCCGTTCTTGCGCAGGCCCAGGTTCTTGGCCTGCATGATGATGTCCAGGGCCTGATCCCAAGGCACATCCTTCAGGCGAAGCGTCAGCGAGCCGGTCACCGAATCGGAGGTGACGATGTTGAAGTTGGTGAAGTCCGCGATCACCTGCAGCAGCGAGCGGATCTCGATGTTCTGGAAGTTGAGCGAGAGCTTCTCGCCGGTGTAGCCCACGCCCTGGGTCAACTTGGTCGGATCGACCTTGCGCGCACGCACCTCGACCACGAACTGGTTGTCACTCTGGTAGGCGCTGTGCTCGTAATCGCCGCGTGCGTCGATGGTCAGGCGCACGCGGTCGCCGACCTGCGTGGCATTGACGAACTGCACGGGCGTGTTGAAGTCGGTCACGTCCAGCCTGCGGCGCAGGCCCTCGGGCAGCGTGGACTTGGTGAACTCCGCCACCAGGGTGCGGCCCTGCTGACGCACATCCACGCCGACCTGGTTGTTGGCCAGCTCAACGATCACGCGGCCGGTGTTGTCGGGCCCCAGGCGGAAGTCGATGTCGCGCAGCGGCAGGCTGTCGCGGTTGAAGTTCTCGGCGAAGACCTGCTGGGCCGGCGCGGCCAACGCCTGTCCGGGCGCAGGGCTCAGCACGACCAGCAGCGAGTTGCCCTGGATGTCCGTGCGGTAGGCGGCGGCCTGTTTCAGGTTGAGCACGAGCCGCGTGCGGTCGGCGGCCTGCACCACGGTGACCGAACGCAGGTTGCCCTGGTTCACCTCCACCGCGGAGCGACCCGAGGCGTTGGTGGTGCCCGGAAAGTCCAGCGCGATGCGGGCTGGGTTCTGTACCGCGAAGCCCGTCGGGGGCGCGGCGAGCGGCCGAGAAAAGTCGATGCGCACGACTTCCGAGCCCGACTGCACGGAACTCGTCACAGCCTGGATGGCGTTCTGCGCGTGCGCCAGCGCCATACCTCCCAGGCAAAGCATCGCCATGCCCGCGCGCCGCAGCCAACCCAGTGCGGGAGTGCTGACCAATGACTTCATTTCGACCTCTCTTGCAGCTGCAGCGTCGCCGTGCGCTCGATCCATTCACCCGCGGCGTCCTGCACGATCTCGCGCAAGGCCAGCTCCGTTTCGTCAATGCGCATCACGCGCCCGTAGTTCTGTCCCAGGTGGTTGCCCACCCGCACCTGGTAGAGCAGTTTGTCCACCATCACCAGCGCGATCTGCTGGCCGCCCCGCTTGAGGCTGCCCACCATGGCCATCGAGTCCAGGGGATAGGCTTCCAGCGGCTCCTTCAGCCGATTCAGCTCCGGCGCGATCAGGTCGGAGCGCACCGCGGGGCTGGCGTTGTCGCGTCTCAGGGCCTGCAGCAGGCGCTGGTTGTCGAAGGGCTCGACCGCGCCGGCCTCGGTGTAGGCCTGGGGCACGAACTTCTTCGGTTCGGAAATCTGCTCGACGCGCGGCTTGGCGTTGGCGCGCTCCTGGCGCATCCACTCCACCAGGTCGTCCTGACCGGATCCGAGGCAGCCGGTGAGCAGGACGGCTGCCGAACAGGCCAGCAGCAGGAGGCCGGTCTTCTTCATCATTTCTTCGCCTGGGCGGCGGCCGCCTTGCGCTGTGCGGCCTGCTCGTCGGCGTCCAGGTAACGGTAGGTGCGGGCGGTGACGTCCATGGTCAAACCGCCGCTGTCCTTCTGCGGCACGATGGCCAGGTTGTTGAGCGTGACGATGCGCGACAGGTTGGCGATGTCGGCGGCAAAGGCGCCCATGTCGTGATAGCGGCCCGTGACCCGCACGGCGATCGGCAGCTCGGCGTAGTAGTCGCGCACCTCGACCTGGCCCGGCCGGAAGAGTTCGAACTGCAGGCTGCGGCCCAGGCCGGCCTGGTTGATGTCGGAGAGCAGGGCATCCATCTCGGCCTTGCTGGGCAACTGCTTTTCGAGCACGAGCACGTACTGCTGCACTTCCTCGCGCTGCTTCTTCAGCTGCTCGAGGTTGACGGCACGCGCCACCTTGGTCCGGTAGTCCTCGCGCAGCGACTGCTCGCGGCCCAGTTCGGACTGGTATTCGTCGTCGACGCCGCCCAGCCACACGAACCAGAGCACGACGACCACGGCCGCCGCGATCAGGACGCACAGGGTGTAGCGCGGCAGGGCCGGCCAGCGGGAGGGGTCGTTGGGGTCCAGCCCACGGAACTGCTGGGCAGCATTGCGAAGGCTCGCGCCCACATCTGCGCGTGGCAAGGAAATGCGCGACGCCATGTCCGCTCGCCCTTTCAACCCTTGGTCGATGCGGCGGGCACCGGCGACGTCGGCTTCTGGGCCTCGGTCGGACGGCGCACGCCCACGCGCATCGTGAAATTCGAAACCCGGCGCTGGTCGCGGGGACTGAGCGTGACCACACCTGCCGTGATCTCCACCAGCTCGGGCTTGACCAGCCAGGCACCGCTGTTGCCCAGGTTGCGCAGCAGCTCGGACACCCGTTCGTTGGACTGCGCGGCCCCTTGCAGCGTCACCGTCTGGTTTTCCTGGCGCATGCTGGTCAGGTAGACGCCGTCAGGAAGCTGGCGCACCAGTTCGTTGAGCAGGTGCACCGGAAGGTTGCGATCGCTCTGCAGGTCTTCCACCGACTTCTGGCGCGCGCGCAGCCCGGCGATCTCGGCCTGCAGGGTGGCGATCTCCTTGATCTCGGCGTCGAGCTTCTGATTCGCGGAGGTCAGCATGGCGTTGCGCGTCTGCTGCTCCAGGATCAGTGCCTGCAGGTACAGGAAGGCGATGCCTGCGATCAGACCACCAGCCAGGGCGGCTGCACCCAGTGAGGCGTAGAAGTTCTCCTTGCGGCGCTTGCGGGCCGCCTCTCGGTGCGGCAGCAGGTTGATCAGGATCACTGCAGGAACCTCCGCATCGCCAGCCCGCAGGCCGTGAGGTAGGACGCGGACTCGCGCTGCAGGCGCTTGGCGCGAACACCCGCGTCGAACTCCATGCCCTCGAAGGGATTGAGCAGCGAGCAGGCGAAGGAGGTCTGGCGCGTCACCGCATGGGTCAGCCCCGGCAGCCCTGCGGAGCCGCCCGCCAGCAGCACGTAGTCCACGCGGTTGTGCGGCGTGCTGGTGAAGAAGAACTGAAGGGCGCGCGCGATCTCCTGCGCAATGCTGGCCACGAAGGGCTTGAGCACCGCCGATTCGTAGTCCTCGGGCAGATCGCCATTGCGCTTCTTCGCCTCGGCCTCTTCGGCAGAGAAGCCGTACTGGCGCACGATCAGCTGGGTCAGCTGTGCCCCTCCGAAGGCCTGATCGCGGTCGTAGAGCACCTCGTCATTGCGCAGCACCTGCATGCTGGTGGTGCTGGCGCCCACCTCGAACAGCGCAACGACGGCATCGCGCCCCTCACCGGGCAACTGCTCGATCAGGCGCGCCGCCGCAAGGCGGGAGGCGAAGGACTCCACATCGAGGATCACGGCCTTCAGGCCGGCGGCCTCGGCCAGGCCCTGGCGATCCTGCACCTTTTCCTTGCGGGAGGCGGCGATCAGCACTTCCACGTCCTCGGGACTGCCGGGACTCGGGCCCATCACGCAGAAATCGAGGCTGACTTCGTCCAGCGAGAAGGGGATGTACTGGTTGGCTTCGGACTCGACCTGCACCTCTAGGTCGTTCTCGCTCAGCCCGGCTGGCAGGATCACCTTCTTCGTGATGACGGCCGAGGGGGGCAGCGCCAGGGCGGCATTCTTCGTCTTGGCGCCACTCTTGCGGACGGCCCGGCGCACGGCCTCGGCCACCTCGTCGAACTTCTCGACATTGCCATCGGTGATCCAGCCACGCTCCAGCGGCTCGATCGCACAGCGCAGAAGCACCAGCTTGCCTGCCGGATTGCGCTCGAGCTCCACCAGCTTCACGCTCGATGAAGAGACGTCCAGACCCAGGAGGGGCGGCGGCTGTCGACGAAAAATTGATCCAAGGGCCATCGGAGGACGCTCAGCCGTTCACGTGCTTGTAACACTTGGCAAAAAATGCGTGTGAATAGATGCTATCAGTGCAACACCCCCGGCACCAACAAGCGCCGTTGGCTTTTTTTAACGAAATTGCATTAGTTGTTAAAAGAATACGAAGGGAAGGCTCCACGCCGTCCACCCAAAGTAACGATCAGTGTAACCAGGGGTGTAAAGGAACGCGGTTTTTATAATCGCCCGCCCCAAGAGTTCCTCGTCCCATGCCCCCTTCCTCACGCGCGCCGGCGCCCTCCTCCCGCGAAGACAAGGCCCATAAGCGCCCCCAGGGGCCGGCCTGGCTGCGTTGGCCGCTGCGAATCCTTCTGTGGTTGCTGGGCATTGCCGGCGCCGCGCTGGCCAGCGTGCTCCTGATCGGAGCCGTGGCCCTGGCCGTCGCCTACCCCAACCTGCCGGACGTCTCGGAACTCGCCGACTACCGCCCCAAACTTCCGCTGCGGGTGTTCTCTGCCGAGGGCATCCAGATCGGCGAGTTCGGCGAGGAACGTCGCAACCTCACACCCATCGCCACCGTGCCCAAGGTGATGAAGGAGGCGGTCCTGGCCGCGGAAGACGCCCGCTTCTACGACCACGGCGGGGTGGACTACAAGGGCGTCATTCGCGCCGGCCTGGCCAACCTCAACCGGGTGAAGAGCCAGGGCGCCTCGACCATCTCGATGCAGGTGGCGCGCAACGTCTACCTCAGTTCCGAGAAGACGCTCACCCGCAAGATCTACGAGATCCTGCTGGCCTTCAAGCTGGAGCACCAGCTCAGCAAGGACCAGATCCTCGAGATCTACCTGAACCAGATCTACCTGGGCAACCGCTCCTACGGCTTCGCCGCGGCGTCCGAGTCGTACTTCGGCAAGCCGCTGCAGGACATCACCATTGCCGAGGCCGCGATGCTGGCCGGGCTGCCCAAGGCACCGGGCGCCAACAACCCGGTCAACAACCCCTCTCGTGCCCGGGCGCGCCAGCTCTATGTCGTCGACCGCATGGTCGAGGCGGGCTTCATCACCGAGGCGCAGGCCAAGGAGGCCCGTGCCGAGCGCCTGCACCTGCGCAACGCCAACGATCCCGACCGTCTGCATGCCGAATACGTGGCCGAGACGGTCCGCCAGCTGATGTATGCGCAGTACGGCGACAGCACCTACACGCGGGGTCTGAAGGTCTACACCTCGCTGGTCGCTTCGCAGCAATCGGCGGCCTATTCGGCCCTGCGCCGCGGCATCATGGATTACGAGCGGCGCCAGATCTACCGCGGGCCCGAGAAGTTCATCGACCTGCCGAGCGACCCCAAGGAACTGGACGAAGCCGTGGACGACGTCCTGGCCGAGCATCCCGACAACGGCGACGTGATGTCGGCCGTGGTGCTCAAGGCCAGCGCGAAGGAGGTCACCGCCGTGCGCGCCAGTGGCGAGGAGCTGCAGATCACCGGCGAGGGCCTGCGTCCAGCCCAGTCCGGCCTGTCGGACA
Organism: uncultured Pseudacidovorax sp.; assembly: GCF_913773995.1. GTDB lineage: Bacteria > Pseudomonadota > Gammaproteobacteria > Burkholderiales > Burkholderiaceae_C > Xenophilus. The sequence goes on along the minus strand of NZ_CAJYES010000113.1, from coordinate 19,951 downwards.
AGGCGGCGCCGAACGTGCGCATCCGCCGCGGCGCCGTCATCCGCGTGGCGAAGACTGCCAAGGGCACTTGGGAGATCACGCAGTTGCCCGAGGTGGAAGGCGCCTTCGTGGCCATGGACCCGCGCGACGGCGCCATCAAGGCCATGGTGGGCGGCTTCGACTTCGGCAAGAACAAGTTCAACCACGTCACGCAGGCGTGGCGCCAGCCCGGCTCCAGCTTCAAGCCCTTCATCTACTCGGCCGCCCTCGAAAAAGGCTTCATGCCGAGCACCGTGGTCAACGACGGCCCGCTGTTCTTCGACGCCGGCACCACGGGTGGCCAGCCCTGGGAGCCGAAGAACTACGACGGCAACTTCGAAGGCCCGATGCCGCTGCGCCGGGCGCTGATGAAGTCCAAGAACATGGTGTCCATCCGCGTGCTGCAGTCCATCGGCACCCGCTATGCGCAGGACTGGATCACCAACTTCGGTTTCGAGCGCGAGAAGCACCCGGCCTACCTGCCGATGGCGTTGGGCGCAGGCTCCGTCACGCCGATGCAGATGGCAGCGGCGTATTCGGTGTTCGCCAATGGCGGCTACCGCGTCAATCCCTACCTGATCACCCGCATCACCGACCACAAGGACCGGGTGCTCGTGGACGTGCAGCCGCCCCTGCGCGGCGAGACCTCACGGGCCATTCCCCAGCGCAATGCCTACCTCATGGACAGTCTGCTGCAGTCCGTGGCCAGCGGCGGCACGGCGGCCAAGGCCCAGGCCACACTCAAGCGCGTCGACCTGTATGGCAAGACCGGCACCACCAACGACTCGCTTGACGCGTGGTTCGCGGGCTTCCAGCCCACACTCACCGCGGTGGTGTGGATGGGCTACGACACGCCACGCAAGTTGGGCGACCGCGAAACCGGCGGCGGCCTGAGCCTTCCCATCTGGATCAGCTTCATGCAGACGGCCCTCAAGGGCGTGCCGGTGAGCGAAATCCAGGCGCCGCCCGGCGTGGTCAACATCGGTGGCGAGGTCTACTACGACGACTACACGCCGGGCCGGGCTGTGAGCACCCTCGGTGTCGAGCCGGTGACGGTGCCCGGCATCGAAGGCAGTGCCCCCGGCGCTGCACCTTCGGGCGGCGAGGAGCGCAATCGCATCCTCGACCTGTTCCGCAACTGAGCCCGTCGGCGCGCCCGCCTGGCGGATCGGGGGCGCACAGGCTTCAGGCGCGGGCGCAGACCCTTGGGGTCGCTCGCTGCCGGCGGCGCGCTCAGCCGGCCGTGAAGCTCAGCGGCTGGCCGGCCTGCAGGCTGCACTCCTGCGACAGCCGCCCGAAGAGTTCGTCGCCGCCCTTGGTGTCGACCCAGTGGTGCCCATCGTGGCGGAAGTGGTAGCCGCCGGTGCGGGCCGCGAGCCAGATCTCGTGCAGCGGCGGCTGCAGATTCACCACCACCTGGCTGCGGTTGGCGAAGGTCAGCGTGATCATGCCGCCCACGCGCTGGTTGTCGATGTCCGCGTCGGTGTTCTCGTTGATCTCGTCGCAGCATCGTTCGATGGCTGCCAGAGCGGATTCCGCGAGATCGAGGTACTGGGCATCGGTCATGACTGGATAAAATTTCGCGATGTTGAATGCTCGGCAAATTCTAGTGAGCGCCTCCCTGCGCCAACTCGCAAAGGTCTTTGCGCTCGCAGCCCTGGTCACCCTGTCTGCCTGCGGCCAGAAGGGCGCGCTCTACCTGCCGACCGAGCCCGCTGCCGCCCAGCGTGCCACGCTTCCCCAGGTACTCACCGGCTCCGGCAGCAAGACCGCACCAGCACCCGCCGAGACTTCCAGCGCACCCGCAGCGTCTACGGCTCCCTCGGTTCCTGCCTCCCGTCCATGACCGCTTCCCTCGCCTCTCCCGGCACCGCACTGCCGGGCCAACCCCACATTGCCCGCGACGGCGCCGTCCTGCGTGTCGAGCAGGCCGACCTGCAGGCGCTGGCGCGTGAACACGGCACACCGCTGTTCGTCTACTCCAAGCAGTGGATGCTCGACGCACTGGCCGCGTATCGCCGTGGCTTCGAAGGTCGGGACGCACTGGTTTGCTACGCCATGAAAGCCAACTCCTCGCTGGGCGTATTGCGCGTCTTCGCCGAGGCCGGCTGCGGCTTCGACATCGTCTCCGGCGGCGAACTGGCCCGAGTGATGGCCGCCGGTGCGGACGTGGGCAAGGTCATCTTCTCCGGCGTCGGCAAGACCCGCGCGGAGATGCGGCAGGCTCTGGAGGCCGGCATCGCCTGCTTCAACGTCGAGAGCGAAGCCGAGCTCGACGTGCTGAGCGCAGTGGCCGTGTCCGCCGGCAAGCGCGCGCCGGTCAGCCTGCGCATCAACCCGAACGTCGACGCCAAGACCCATCCGTACATCTCCACCGGCCTCAAGGGCAACAAGTTCGGCATTGCGCACGATCGCGCGGTCGAGGTGTATCGGCATGCCGCATCGCTGCCGGGCTTGACCGTGGTGGGCATCGACTGCCACATCGGCTCGCAGATCACCGAGGCCTCGCCCTACCTGGATGCGCTGGAGCGCGTGCTCGATCTGGTTGAGGCCATCGAGGCGCAGGGCATCCGCCTGCAGCACCTGGACTTCGGCGGAGGCCTGGGCATCGACTACAACGGCGACACGCCGCCGGCTGCCGATGCGCTCTGGGGGCAGCTGCTGGCCCGGCTGGACGCCCGCGGCTTCGGCGACCGCAAGCTGGTCATCGAGCCTGGCCGCTCGCTGGTCGGCAACGCCGGCGTCTGCGTGACCGAGGTGCTCTACACCAAGCCCGGCGAAGAGAAGAACTTCTGCATCGTCGATGCAGCCATGAACGACCTGCCACGGCCGGCCATGTACGAGGCCTTCCACCGCATCGAACCCGTGGTGCTGAAGACGGACGCCGAGCCGGTGCGCTACGACGTGGTCGGCCCGGTGTGCGAAAGCGGCGACTGGCTGGGCCGCGACCGCGACCTGGCCGTGCAATCGGGCGACCTGCTGGCGGTGCTTTCGGCTGGCGCTTACTGCATGAGCATGGCCAGCAACTACAACACGCGCGGCCGTGCGGCCGAGGTGCTGGTCAGCGGGTCGGAGGCACGGCTGATCCGGCGGCGCGAGACGGTCGAAGACCAGTTGCGCGCGGAGCAACTGCTCTGAAATGACGAAGGCGGCCAGGGCCGCCTTCTTTCATTGCGCTACTGCGTGGCGCTTGCTCTGCGCGTGGCGACTGCATGCCACACGCGCCAGCCCAGCAGCAACGCGATGACGACGGCATAGATGCCGACCTCGCCGAAGTTGTTCTTGCCGGCCCGCATCCAGAAGAAGTGCAGCAGGCCCAGCCCCACGCACAGGTAGACCAGCCGATGCAGCCGCTGCCAGCGCTTGCCGCCCAGCGCCTTGATCGCTCGGTTGAAGGACGTGGCGGCCAGCAGCGTCAGCAGCACGAAGGCCGCAAAGCCCACAAGGATGAAGGGGCGCTTGGGAATGTCCGCCACGATGGCAGGCAGGTCGAAGCCCATGTCGAACCACGAGTAGCACAACAGGTGCACCACGACGTAGAAGTAGGCGAAGAGCCCCAGCATGCGGCGCCACCGGGCCAGCACCGTGAGCTTGGCCATCACACGCAACGGCGTCACGGCCAGCACGATGCAGAGAAAGCGTAGGGCCCAGTCGCCGGTGGCGCGCAGCAGATACTCCGCCGGGTTGGCGCCGAGTTGATCGGCCACGGCGCCGTACAGCAACCACGCGAAGGGGAACAGGCACAGCACGAACACAGCCGGCTTGACCGCCGGATGCATCAGCAGGCGGTTGAGCACGTTGCCCCCCGCCGGCCGCGCCGCAGTGCCGCGACCCGTCTGTGCAGCCGTCGCCATCAGTAGAACTTCTTCAGGTCCATGCCGGCATAGAGCTGGCCGACCTGCGCCTCGTAGCCGTTGAACAGCAGCGTCTTGCGCCGCTTGGCGAACAGGCCGCCAGGCTCGCCGATGCGGCGCTCCGTGGCCTGGCTCCAGCGGGGATGGTCCACATCGGGGTTCACGTTGGAATAGAAGCCGTATTCGTTGGCCGCCGCCTTGTTCCAGGCCGTGCCCGGCTCCTTTTCGACGAAGCGGATCTTGACGATGGACTTGGCCGACTTGAAGCCGTACTTCCACGGCACCACGATGCGCACCGGCGCACCGTTCTGGTTGGGCAGCACTTCGCCGTACATGCCGAAGGTCAGCAGCGTGAGCGGATGCATCGCCTCGTCCATGCGCAGGCCCTCGGCATACGGCCAGTCGAGCACGCGCGAACCGACGAAGGGCATCGTCTTCGGGTCGGCCAGCGTCACGAACTCGACGTATTTGGCATTGCCCTGCGGCTCCACGCGCTTGATCAGTTCGGCCAGCGAATAGCCCACCCACGGGACCACCATCGACCAGCCCTCGACGCAGCGCAGGCGGTACACCCGATCCTCCTGGGCGGAGAGCTTGAGCAGGTCCTCGATGCTGTACTTGCCCGGCTTCTTGACCAGCCCCTCGACCTCGACCGTCCACGGGCGGGTCTTGAGGGTGTGCGCGTTCTTGGCCGGATCGGCCTTGTCGGTGCCGAATTCGTAGAAGTTGTTGTAGGTGGTGGCGTCTTTGTAGTCGGTGACCTTCTCCATCACCTGCGCGCCCGGCACGCTGGACTTGGCGCCCGGCAGCGGGGCGAGCTTGCCGCCGGAATTCTGAGCCTGCGCCATTGCCTCGCGACCCGCCCAGCTGGCCAGGGCCGCACCCGCGGCACCGGTTGCCATCAGGCGCAGGAGCTGGCGGCGCTGCTCGTACACCGCACGCGGTGTGATTTCGCTGGAGACGGGATGAACGAAGCCGTCATCGTGGGAACGGATCAACATGGGGGCCCTTTCGCAGGCGGGGAGACACAGATGGACAGAGGGAAGTTCGGTGCCCACGTCCATTTGGTTACGCAGGCCGGCCCCAGCTGGATTTCAGTCTGCCCCAAAAGCCCTGCCCCCGCCGCGGGTGGGGCTGCGCCGGCGCGGGGGCCGGCGGCCGTGGCTACAGCGTGCCGTAGCTGTGCAGCCCCGACAGGAACATGTTGACGCCCAGGAAGGCGAAGGTGGTCACCGCCAGCCCCACCAGCGCCCACCACGAAGCGACCGTCCCCCGCAGGCCCTTGACCAGGCGCATGTGCAGCCAGGCCGCGTAATTGAGCCAGACGATCAGCGCCCAGGTCTCCTTGGGATCCCAGCTCCAGTAGCCGCCCCAGGCGTCGGCGGCCCACAGCGCGCCCAGAACCGTGGCGATGGTGAAGAAGGCGAAGCCGACCGCGATGGCCTTGTACATCACATCGTCCAATACCTCGAAGGCGGGCAGGCGGGCCGCGATGCGCCGGCGCCCCAGCAGAATGCCCGCGGCGATCAACGACGAAATCAGGGCATAGCCCACCCAGTAACTACCACCGGCCTCGGCCACGCCGCGCTGACGGAAGGCGATGGGCACGAAGCACAGCGCCGCGCCCAGCAGCCAGATGGGCGTCAGGCGCCACCAGCGCGTCTCGGCCGCCTGTTGCTTGATGAGGTAGGCGAAAGCCACCATGGCCGCCAGCGAGAAGGTGCCGTAGCCGATGAAGTTGGCTGGCACGTGCAGCTTCATCCACCAGCTCTGCAGGGCCGGCACCAGCGGCTGGATCTCGTGCGCGCCGCGCACCAGCGTGTACCAGAGCAGAAAGCCCACCGCGGCGCTGACCACCAGCATCACGAAGGCGCCGAGCGCGCGGGTGCGGTAGCGCTCCTCGTAGTAGAGGTAGAAGGCCGCCGTCATCCAGCAGAACAGCACGAAGACTTCGTAGAGGTTGCTGACCGGGATGTGGCCGATGTCGGGGCCGATCTGGTGGCTCTCGTACCAGCGCACCATGGTGCCGATCAGTGCCAGCGTCACCGCCGCCCAGGCCAGGCGCGAGCCGATGCGCTCCATGGCGTCGGACTGGTTTTTTGCGAAGAAGCCCAGCCAGTAGAAGACCGTGCTCATGAAGAACAACACGCTCATCCACAGGATGGCCGACTGGCTGGAGAGGAAGTACTTGAGCCAGAACACGCTGTCGGCCCGCGTCAGATCGCCCTGGTAGCTCACGATGGCCAGCACCGAAGCTGCTGCCACCACCACACCCAGCCGCTGCAACGGCCGCCAGAACCAGCCCAGCCACACCAGCGCCGGCAGCGTGCCGAGCAGGATAGCCTTCTCGTACACATCCATGGCGCCGTGATAGCGCGCCAGCGCGAACAGCCCGCCCGCCAGCACGAAGGCGGCGAACAGCCAATCGGTCAGGCTGCGGCGGGTGAACCAGCCTTCGTTGAGGCTCAGCGTGGTGGTGCTGGTGACGGTGTTCATCGGGATGGGGTCTCCGCGGAAGAGGGTGCGTCGGCCGAGGGCAGGCCCAGCAGTCGTTCGCGCAGGCGGTGGAATTCCTTGTCGGTGTCCAGGCCGCGGCGGTTGACCGACAGGGCCATCGCGGCCTCTGCGCCTGCGCCGTCGGCACGCGGCGCCAGCCACACCCACAGCCGCCGCTCGCGGACGTAGAGCATGGCAAAAATGCCCACGATCAGCAACAGGCAGCCCAGATACACCACGCTCTTGCCCGGCGCGCGGGCCACCTGGAAGACGCTGGCCTGCACCTGCGTGAAGTCGGTCAGCATGAGCGCCACGGGCGCTGGGTAGAAGGCGGCGTCGCTCAGCGACAGCACGGCCTGCGTGAGCCATGCCTGGGATTTCTCGTCGCGCTGCAGTGGCGGCTGACCCGCCTGCGTGCGGCTCAGGTTGAGCAGCTCGAAGAGCACGTCGTTGACCACGCGAACCAGGATCTGACCCGCGCGCTCGCGCTCGGCTTCGGGCACCTGCTGGTCGATGAATTCGGCGATGGCCTGCCAGCCGGAGGCGTTGCGCCCGTCCGCACGCGCAGTGCCGGCCTGCAGTTGCTCGGCGCCGGCGAACAGGCCGATGGCGCGCAGGGCCGAGGCGCGCAGCTGCTGCGCCTGCTCCGGACGATCTGCGCCGATGGCCTGGGCCACATAGCGGTCGACCGCACGGGCGCGCACTGCCGGGTCGGCCAGCGCCTCGCGCAGGCGGGTGAAGCCCGCCATCCCCATCTCGTCGTCGGCGGGCACCCGCAGGTATCGGAAAGGCTGGTCGGGCTGCTCGCGCACGCCGAGCAGGAAGACCGGCGGCGCGCCTTCCTCCATCACCGTCGGCACCATGTAGTTCTGGTATTCACGCGCCTGGCCGGCCGCATCGCGCAGCTTGTAGCCGATGCTCGGGCCGATGTTGCGCAGCTCCTTGGGCTTGTCCACCTTGTGGGCAGCGCCCAGGCGCGATTCGAGGCTGCCCACCAGGTCCACCTTGCGCACGTCGGCCCCGCTGCCGCCATTGGCACCGGCGAAGTTCTCGACGTTGATCACGCGCAGCGCCGTGTATTCGAGCGTGAGCTTGTCCTTGCCGTTGGTCAGCTCGGTGCTGGTGCCGATGGTGCCCTCGACCTCGAAGGGCTTGGCTGCCGCGCCCATGGGCACGGCGCGCAGCTTCACGCGCGAGCCGCCGTCGTCGAAGCTGGACTGGTAGATCTCGATGCCCTTCCAGCTCGCGGGATGGTTGACCTCGATGCGCGCGGTCTTCGTCTCGCCGCTGGCGCGGTCGTGCAGCACCACCTCGCTCGCGAAGAGCTTGGGCATGCCGGTCGCGTAGTAGTCGACGATGAACTTCTTGAGCTCGATGGCGAAGGGCAGCTCCTGCAGCAGCACGCCGTCGGCCTGGTTGAGGATGGCCACCGACGATTGCGCGCCTTCCGGCACCAGGATGTTGCCGCGGAAGGTGGGGTTGGTCGGCGCCAGGCGGTGCTGCGCGGGCACGTCGGCGATCATGCCGCCACCGGTGTAGACCGACTTGCCGCCCAGCCAGGTCTGGGCGCGCACGATCAGGTCGCCGTCGAGCAGGCCGCCCAGGCAGATCAGCACGATGGCGCCGTGCGCCGCCATGTAGCCCAGCTTGTTGGCGCCACCGGCACGGGCCGCGACCATCCACCCTGCCGGCGCGCCGGCCGTCTCGCGCTTCTGCAGCTTGACCTTCCAGCCGCCGCCCACCAGCTGCTGGCCGATGCGGTTGGCGGCGGCGTCGGGCGACTCGGCCAGCACCGTCTCGGCGCGCAGGCCGAAGGCCTTCAGGCCCTGCACGCGCAGGTCTTCCTTGTAGCTGCGCAGGTCGGCCATGATGCGCGGTGTGTTGCGGGCGATGCACAGCGAGGTGCTGACCACCAGGAAGGCCAGGATCAGCAGGAACCACCAGGCGCTGTAGATGGTGTCCAACCGCGCGCTGCGGAACACCTGCGCCCAGAAGGGCCCGAACTGGTTGATGTAGTTGTTGATCGGCTCCTGCTGCTTGAGCACGGTGCCGATGACCGAGGCGATGCAGATGACCGTCAGCAGCGCGATGGCGAAACGCATCGACGACAGCAGTTCCACGGCGGCGCGCAGGGCCTGCGAGCCGGTTCGAAGGCGAAGGCCGTGGGTGGAGACGCTCATGACGAAAGCAGCAATAGGCAGGAAAAAGGGCGGGCGATCCCAGGGATCGGCCCGCCCTTGTTGAGTGGAATTGTCGGCGGTTGGTTCTGCGGTTTTTTGACTTGCGTTAAGTCAACGCAGGCCGGCGATGTAGTCGGCGACGGCCTTGATCTCGCGGTCGTTCATCTTGGCGGCCACGCCGGTCATTTGCGGGCTGTTGGCGCGGATGCCGTCGCGGAAGGACTTGAGCTGACCTTCGGTGTAGTCGGAGTGCTGACCCCCGAGGCGCGGGTACTGGGCAGGGATGCCGGCACCCGTCGGGCTGTGGCAGCCGGCGCAAGCGGGCACCTGACGGTCGGCGATGCCGCCGCGGTAGATGCGCTCGCCCAGCACGACGAGGTCCTTCTCCTTGGCGAAGCCGGGCTTGATGGTCTTGCTGCCCAGGAACCAGGCGATGTCGCGCATGTCCTGCTCGCTCAGGTTGGCCACCATGGGCTGCATGATCGCGCTCTTGCGCTTGCCGGACTTGAACTCGTGCAGCTGCTTGAGGATGTACTCGGGATGCTGCTGGGCCAGCTTGGGATTGGTGACGATGGCCGAATTGCCGTCGGCGTTGTGGCACGAGGCGCAGGCGACGCCGTTGGCGGGGCCCTGCGTGTAGATGGTGTCGCCCCTGGCGGGATCGGGCTTGGCCGGCTTGGCAGCAGCGGCCGGAGCATCTGCCGCCATGGCCGTTCCCCCCAGAACGGTCCCCAGCACGGCAGCAAGCAGATAAGGCGCGAACAACTTCATATCGTGGGCTTCTTCACTTGTGCGCTGACTGGCGCAAAACCCGGCAATTCTACAATCGCCCTCCCTTCCCACGGCCTCCTTGAGAACCCTGTACCGAATGGATCAAACTTTTCCGCCCTCTCCTGCGGATGACGCGGCCGATGCCGCAGCGGCACCCGCCAGCGGATCGGCGGAGAACGCCGGTCCTCCCGACTCCGCCGGCGCTCCCGCAGCACCGGCAAGGCCCGCTGCCAGCTTCGCCGAGCGCGCCCGCACGGCCCTGGGCTGGATGCACACTGCGCACTTCCTGCTCAGCTCGCCGCGGCTGGACACCCTGCCCCCGCTGGGCCTGCCCGAGATCGCCTTCGTCGGCCGCTCCAATGCCGGCAAGTCCACGGCGATCAACACCCTGACGCAGCAGAAGCGCCTCGCCTTCGCCTCCAAGACGCCCGGCCGCACGCAGCACATCAACCTGTTCGGCGTAGGCAAGGGCCAGGTGGACGACGCCGTGCTGGCCGACCTGCCCGGCTACGGCTATGCCGCCGTGCCGCGCGAGGCCAAGCTGCGCTGGCAGCGGGTGATGGGCAACTACCTGATGACCCGCGAGCAGCTGTCGGGCGTGGTGCTGATGTGCGATCCGCGCCTGGGCATGACCGAACTGGACGAGGTGCTGCTGGAAGTGATCCGCCCGCGCGTGGAACAGGGCCTGAACTTCCTGGTGCTGCTGACCAAGGCCGACAAGCTCACGCGGGCCGAGGCCAACAAGGCGCTGTCGATTGCGCGACTGCAGGCCGGCGGCGGCGAGGTCAGACTCTTCTCCGCCCTCAAGAAGCAGGGTGTGGACGAAGCGGCCGAGATCATCTGGCGCTGGACGCACCCCGACGCCGGCTGACGCGCATTCACGGCTTCACGCCTGTCTGCCGGCCCAACGACCAGGAGACCAGTGCGATGACCGACATCCAGACCTTCGAGCGCGCGCTGCCGCATGGCATCACGCTCAGCTGCCGCGCGGCCGGCGAGCCCGGCCGGCCGCTGATGCTCTTCCTCCACGGCTTTCCGGAGGCGGCCTTCATCTGGGATCCGCTGCTGGCGTATTTCGCCCGGCCGGAGAACGGCGGCTATCGCTGCGTGGCGCCCAATCTGCGCGGCTTCGAGCGCTCCAGCGCGCCAGCGGAGGTGGAGGCCTACCAGGCCCATCGCCTGATGCAGGATCTGCGCACCCTGGCCGAGAGCGAATCGGCCGGCGGGCATATCGACACGCTGATCGCCCACGACTGGGGCGGCGCCTTCGGCTGGGGCATGGCCAACGCCATGCCCGAGCGCGTGGGCCGGCTGGTGATCATCAACTCGCCACATGCCGGCACCTTCGCGCGGGAGCTGAAGCACAGCCCCGAACAGCAGGAGGCCAGCGCCTACATGAACTGGCTGGCGCGCCCCGGCAGCGAGGAAGTGCTGGCGCGCGACGACTTCGCGCGGCTCTTCGGCATGCTGTCGTCCATGCATGCCGGCGCCGGCAACGCGAACTGGCTCTCCGACGACGTGAAGGCGCAGTACCGCGACGTGTGGTCGCAGGGCCTCGTGGGGGCCTGCAACCTGTACCGCGTCACGCCGCTCAAGCCCGGCAACGACATCCCCGACATCCCGCGCGAGCGCGTGACGGTGGACATCCCGACGCTGGTGCTCTGGGGCATGGCGGACATCGCCCTGCGCCCCGGCCTGCTCGACGGCCTGGAAGACTATGTGCGCCAGCTCGAGATCGAGCGCCTGGAAGGCGCCACGCACTGGGTGGTGCACGAGCAGCCTGAACTGGTGATGGCACGCATCGGTGCCTTCATCCGGCGGCATCCGCGCCTGAGAGGCTGAGCGCCAGCGGGTGCGCGAATGCGGTTCAGTGACCCAACACCGTTCAGGCTGAGCCCGTCGAAGCCTGGAAGCGAACCACCCCTCTAGTACACCGAAGGCTCGCCCGGCGGCCGTGTCTTGAAGCGCCGGTGCACCCAGTAATACTGCGCGGGCATCGTGCGGATCCAATCGGCCAGCTGCGCATTCATGCGCGCCGTGTCCGCGATGGCATCGTCTGTCGGAAAGTCCTGCCAGGACGGCAGCACCTCGATCTCGTAGCCGTCCTTGGTCAGCCGCGACAGCACCGGTACCACCTTGGCCCGCGCCAGCCGCGAGAAGCGCGAGAGCGAGGGCGTGGTCGCGGCCAGCGTGTGGAAGAAGGGCACGAACTCGGTATGCGCCGGACCGAAGTCCATGTCGGGCAGCAGGTACAAGAGGCCCCCGCGGCGCAGATTGGCCACGATCTGCTTCACGCCGTCCATCCGGTGCAGCACCGTCACGTTGCCGAAGCGGGTGCGGCCCTGGCGTGTCCACTCGTCCATGACCGGGTCGCGCTGCGTGGTGTAGATGGTGGTGGACTGCTTGGGTGTGTGCATCGTCAGCCGCGTGGCAGCGGCGTCCAGCCCGTAGAAGTGCGGCGCGAAGAGGATCGTGGGCTGCTCGCCCACATCGATCTCGTCCAGCGCGCCTTTGAGCGTCACGCGCTGTCGGATCACCTCGGCCGGCGCGTGCCACAGCCAGGCGCGATCGAACCAGGCCTGGGCCACGTAGACGAAGGTCTGGCGCGCGATGCGGCGGCGCTCCTCGGGCGTCTTCTCCGGAAAGCACAGGGCCAAGTTGACGTCCACCACGTGGCGACGCGGCTTGGCGAGCGCATGCAGCACCGGTCCGAGCGCTGCACCCAGGCCGCGCACCACCGGCAGCGGCAGGTGGGCCAGCGCACGCATGAAGCCAATGCCGATGCGGGCTGACAAGCTCACAGCGAAACCCTCCGTGCTGCGCACTGCGGGTGCGAGCGCCTTCGGAGCGGCCGGGCGGCGCTCATCGCGCCGTCTCCATCTCGGCGCGCGGCGCCTTGTAGCGGGCGTAGTCCCAGACGTACTGCCCAGGCAGGCTCAGGATCAGTTGCTCGATGCCTTGGTTCATGGCGGTGGCGGCCTCTTCGGGGGAGGCCTTGGGATCGGCGAGGGCCGCAGCCTGCAGCGGCTGCAGGCGCACGGCATAGCCGCGGCCATGGGGCAGCCGCTCGCACACGCCCAGGAAGACCTGGGCGCCGGTCAGCTGCGCGAGGCGCGGCACGAGGGTCATGGTGTAGGCCGGCCGGCCGAAGAAGGGCGCCCATACGCCCTGCCCCGTCGGCGGCACCTGGTCGGGCAGGATCCCGGTGTAGCCGCCCTTCTTGAGCGCGCGCATCAGGCCGCGAACGCCCGACACATCGGTGGGCAGCATGTGCAGGCCGGGACGGTCGCGCGAGCCTTCCATCAGCGCCGCCATCCAGGGCTTGCGTGGCGGACGGAACAGTGCCGTGATCGGCCCGTGGCCGGCCAGGAAGCGTTCGCCCAACGCCTGACCCAGCAGCTCCCAGCAGCCCAGATGCGGCGAGATGACGATGGCGCCGCGGCCCGAGGCCAGCGCAGCGCCCAGGGCCTCGTCGCCGGTCCACTGGCGCACGCGCGGCAGCACGCTCTCGCCCGCTGGCCGGGCCCAGAGCCAGGGCAGTTCGGCGGCCATGCGGCCGGCGGCCGCGATGGCCGGGCGCCACTGGGTGGGCGTGAGGCCAGCCTGTGCCGCGTTCTCGCGGAAGCGTCGCCGGTAGTCGGGTGCCAGCGCCCAGACCAGCCAGCCCAGCAGCCCACCCAACGCATGCATCAACGGCAGCGGCGCACGGGCGAGCAGACGAAACAACGCGGTCATCAGGAGTTGTCGGACAAACGGGTGGGTGGAAAACCGACGCGCGGCCCAGCGGGCTGAGACCGGCATGAATAGAATCGAAATTGTCGCCGAGTTACAGGACTACTTGCAGGGCGACGTTAAACCCAACTGCTAAAGCGTTCGCCAGAGACTCCCGAGGGTGCCGGCAAACGCCGGGTCCGCATCCTTCTTGCAGGAGTTTTCTCGAACATGGCGAACGACTTTCTCTTCACTTCCGAATCGGTGTCCGAGGGCCATCCGGACAAGGTGGCCGACCAGATCTCGGACGCGATCCTCGATGCCATCTTCGAACAGGACCCGCGCTCGCGCGTGGCCGCCGAGACGCTAACCAACACGGGCCTCGTGGTGCTCGCGGGCGAGATCACCACCAACGCCCATGTCGACTACATCCAGGTCGCGCGCGACACCATCAAGCGCATCGGCTACGACAACACCGACTACGGCATCGATTACAAGGGCTGCGCGGTGATGGTCTGCTACGACAAGCAGTCCAACGACATCGCCCAGGGCGTGGACCATGCCAGCGACGACCACCTGAACACCGGCGCCGGCGACCAGGGCCTGATGTTCGGCTATGCCTGCGACGAGACGCCCGAGCTGATGCCCGCGCCGATCTACTACGCCCACCGCCTGGTCGAGCGCCAGGCGCAGCTGCGCAAGGACGGTCGCCTGCCCTTCCTGCGGCCCGACGCCAAGAGCCAGGTGACGATGCGCTACGTGGACGGCAAGCCGCACAGCATCGACACCGTGGTGCTCTCCACCCAGCACCACCCGGACCAGAGCGAGACGCCCACCAAGATGAAGGCCAGCTTCATCGAGGCGGTGATCGAGGAGATCATCAAGCCGGTGCTGCCCAAGGAATGGCTGCAGGAGACGCGCTACCTGATCAACCCGACCGGCCGCTTCGTCATCGGCGGCCCGCAGGGCGACTGCGGCCTGACGGGCCGCAAGATCATCGTCGACACCTACGGCGGCGCCTGCCCGCACGGCGGCGGCGCCTTCTCGGGCAAGGACCCATCGAAGGTGGACCGCTCGGCCGCCTATGCGGCCCGCTACGTGGCCAAGAACGTGGTGGCCGCCGGTCTGGCGCGCCAGTGCCAGGTGCAGGTGGCCTATGCCATCGGCGTGGCCAAGCCGATGAACATCACGGTCTACACCGAAGGCACGGGTGTGATCTCCGACGACAAGATCGCGGCGCTGGTCAACGAGCACTTCGACCTGCGTCCGAAGGGCATCATCCAGATGCTGGATCTGCTGCGTCCCATCTACGCCAAGACGGCAGCCTACGGCCACTTCGGCCGCGAGGAGCCGGAGTTCACGTGGGAGCGCACGGACAAGGCGGCGGCACTGAAGGCGGCTGCGGGGCTGTGATCCGGTTCTTCCGCTGAATGGGTGACGGGGCTCTTCGGGGCCCTGTTTTTTTGGGGCGCCATTTCTGGCATCGGTTGCCAAGCAGACCCTCGGGCCCTCGGGACGCGGTATCGCGCAGCGAGGAAGGATGCGCCGTGGTCGCATGAGGGGTCTGTGGACCGTTGTCTCCGCGAAGACGCCCGGCGGGAGCGGCCCCCAGGGCGCGGCCGATGTGCGTGCCCCTCGCTGAACGCTCGGGGTCCCCTGCGGTGCTCGCCTGGCGAGTGCGTGGCGCAACTCGCTGCGCGCTGACGCGCTCCGCTCAAACAAGCGCCACGAGTCAGAGACGGCCGGCGCGCGATGCTCGCGCACCTCACTCGCCAGGCTGCGCGCCTCGGCACGCCCAACGGCCGCGCCCTGGGGGCCGCTCCCGCCAGGCTTGGGGGTGATCGACGGGTGTTGTCCTTGGTCAGGTTCCAAGGGGCTCATCCGCGTGCTTACCCAATCAGCACGCTTGCCCCGTCGGTGAGTCCATCAATCCGTTCGCCCTAAGGCTGTCGAAGTGCGTTGATCCCCACATGCCCTGGCTTCGACAAGCTCAGCACGAAAGGTTTTTGGGTGAGCTGACCTGCGCTTTTTAGGCCGAACGGCTGTTGGGTGAATGGGTCTGCGTTGTCTTCAAGGACGCCAAAGGGCAGCGCCACGCCCGATCACCCAGGAGCCGGCCCCGCCCCGCCCGGCCGCCTCGCCCTCAGGATGCGCCGAGGCGCGCAGCCGGATGAGCGAGGCCCGCGGCCCCCGCGGGCCGGTCGTGACTGACTCGCGGCGTTTGTCTGAGCGCAGCGCGAAGCGCGGAGCGAGTTACGCCGCGCGCTCATCCGGTGAGCACCGCAGGTTCCGCGAGCGTTCAGCGCGCGGCGCAGCCTGTGGGCGAGGCGGCCGGGCGGGCCGGGGCTGGCGGACCGTCCAGCGCCCGGAAATTCCACTCAACAGCAGCATCCGCCAACGCCGGCGAGTGGACTTCACCCAGGGCAGAGGAATGGAACGCCTGAACAACGCACCCGTTGCCAAGGTAGGTCAAACCAACCGTCAACGCGCCAACCCAACGCCACAGCGGCACAGCGCACCAAACTTCAATCCGCCCGCGCCCCCGAGTACTTCACGATCGGCGTCCACTTCTTCACCTCGGCCTCGATCAGCGCCTTGAAGGCCGCCGGCGTCGTGCCCTCGACGATGAAGCCGCGCGACGCGAAATACTCCCGCACATCCGGCGAGCGCACCGCCTTGTTCACCTCGGCACTCAGCTTCTCCACCACCTCGGGCGGCGTGCCGGCCGGCGCGAACAGGCCCTGCCACGACAAGGCCTCGAAGCCCTTGAGGCCCGCCTCGTCCAGCGTTGGCACGTCCGGCAGCATCGGGTGCCGCGTCTTCGACGTGACGGCCAGGGCCCGCAGCTTGCCGGCCTGGATCTGCGGCATCAGCACCAGCACGTCGCCGAAGGTCGCCTGGATCTGCCCGCTCATCAGGTCGGTCAGCATGCCCGCGCTGCCGCGGTAGGGGATGTGGACCATGGACACGCCCGCCGCCTGCTTGTACATCTCGCCCGTCAGGTGCATCGACGTGCCGTTGCCCGCCGAGCCATAGCTCAGGCCGCCCGGCCTGGACTTGGCCAGCGCCAGGAACTCCTGCGCCGTGCGCACCTTCACGTCCGGATTCACGGCCAGCACCAGTGGCGCGCTCACCACCATCGAGACAGGCGCGAAGTCCTTGACCACGTCGTAGGGCAGCTTGGCGTACAGCGCCTGTGCGATGGCATTGCTGCCGGTCACGCCCATCAGCAGCGTGTAGCCGTCCGGCGCGGACTTGGACACGTAGTCCGCGCCCACGGTGCCGCCGGCTCCGGCGCGGTTGTCCACCACCACCGGCTGGCCCCAGGCGCTGGCGAGCTTGTCGCCGATGCGGCGCGCCAACACGTCGGTGCTGCCGCCGGGGGGAAAGGGCACCACGATGTGGATGGGCTTGCTCGGATACGCCCCCTGCGCCTGGCCGCTGGCCGGCGCCAGCAGCGCACCGCTCGCAAGGGCCGCCACCAAGGCCAGGCCGGCACGGCGGCGAAGGAAGAAGGACGGTCGGTTCATGGGCACTCCTGGCGTGGGTCGGGATGGAAGGAAGACGATGGAGAAGGCGTTGGAGACATCAAGGACGGCGACGCGGCGCCGGCAGCCGCTGCATCCGCGGCCACCGCACCCCAGCCGCCACCGCCGGCGGTTTCGATGAGCAGCCGGTCACCGGCCTGCCAGCGCACCCGGCTGCGGGCAGCCAGCGGCTGCACACGCCCGTCGGCATGCAGAAGGCGTGCCGAGGCACTCGCGCCCGTGCCGCCACCCTGGGCGCCGCGGGCCTGGCTCCGGTGACGCTCGCCGCGGTAGGCGATCCAGCCTTCGCCGTCGAGCAGCAGGTATTCGCGCCGCACACCGTCGCCGCCGGCCTGCGCGCCCGCGCCACCCGAGCCGCGTCGGATGGCGTACTGCAGCAGGCGCAGCGGCGCCTCGGCCTCGATCACCTCGATGGGCGTATTGCGCGCGTTACCCACGTCGGTGGAGACGCCGGCGCGGCCCGGCGCCGTGGCGCTGGCGCCCGCGCCACTGGCGATGATCTCGGTGAACATCCAGCGACGACCGTCGCCGCGGCTGCCGCTGAGCGCGAGCACGGTGGCCACGCCCGCATGCGGCGCCACGCCCTCGCCCTGCGCTCCCGTGGCCTGGGCCCAGGCGCCGAGGACGGCGTTGCAGGCCAGCTTGACCGTGGCGGTGCGGGCATTGACGGCCGCCGGCCAGTCCGGATTGACCACGCTGCCGGGCGGCAGCCGCAGCGTCAGCGGTGCCAGGCAGCCCGCGTTGTTGGGCGCCTGCGGCGCCAGCGTGCGCATGAAGAACAGCGCCGCCGACAGCATCGCCGCCGCGGACGCATTGAGCGGTGCGCGTACCTGCGGCGAGCTGCCCTCGAAGTCGAGCGTGATCGCCTCGCCCTGCTTGTGCAGCCGCACGGCGATGACGATGGGCGCGGCCTGCGCGTCATCGCCGCCGTCGAGCTGGTCCTGCCAGCGCCATTCGCCATCGGGCGCGGCGGCCAGCGCGGCACGGGTCATGTCGGCGGACTGGGCGAGCAATGCCTCGCACACGGCCGCGAAGCGCTCGCCGGTGTGGCGAGCGATCTGACGCAGCTCGCGCGCGCCCTGGGCCAGCGCGGTCCATTGCGCCTCCAGGTCGCCGCGCAGGTTGGCGGGGGTGCGCGTGTTGGCGCCCAGGATGGCGTCGATGTCGGGCAGCACGCCCGCCGCATCGCGCCAGCGAACCGGTGGTAGACGCAGGCCCTCCTGGTGGATCTCGGTCGCGTCGGGCGGAATGGAGCCCGCCGCCATGCCACCCACGTCCTGGTGGTGCAGGCTGGTGGCGGCCAGGGCGATCAGTTCGCGGCCGTCGAAGACGGGATGGACGAGCGCAATGTCGGGCAGGTGGGTGCCGCCCGACCACGGGTCGTTGAGCAGAAAGCCATCACCGTTGCGCATGGTGCCGGCCGGGAAGCGCGCCAGCACGCCCGCCACTGCCGGGATGAGCGAGCCCAACAGCAGCGGCAGCGAACGCGCCTGCGCGAGCAGGCGGCCGTCGGGCAGGAACAGCGCTGCCGCGCAGTCGCCGCCCTCCCGTGCGATGGAAGAGACGGCGGCGCGCATCATGGCCGACTGCATGCGGTCGGCCGCGCCCTGCAAGGCCAGGCGCAGCGGCTCCATCCGCATTGCGATGGCGGGCTCGAGCGATGCACGGTGATCGCGCGGGGACGAACTCATGCCACCGCCTCCAGCAACAGCGCGCCATCGTCCTCGATGCGCCAGCGCCAGCCGGCCGGCACCCAGACGGTGGTCATGGGCGCGAAGAGCGCTGTCGGACCGTGGCCCTGCGGCGCGATGCCGGCCCAGGCCTCGCGCGCGGTGCGCAGCGGCGCTGCGCTCGATTCCTCCGGCCCGCGGACCATGCCCAGCGCCGCCATCACACCCGCCTGCGGCAGCACGCGCACCGCGGGCATGCCAGCCAGCGCCGCGACCTCCGCGGCATGCTGCGCGCCGCCACCGCCCACGGCCACGAGCTGCGCGTCGGCCGGGTCCAGGCCGCGCTGGAAGGCATGGGTCTTGAGCGCCTCGGCCATGTGGGCGGCGGCGGCCTGCACGACGGCCTCGGCGGCACCCGCAAGGGGCAGGCCCAGCGGTTGCACCACATCGTGCGCAAGGGCGGCCTCAGCGGCGCGGCGGTCCAGCGCCAGAGCGCCCGCGAGCCGGACAGGCAGGCGACCGAGCACGCACAACGCATCGCTCAGCGTGGCGAGCCGGCCGCCCTGTCCGTAGGCCGCCGGTCCCGGCCAGGCGCCCTGCGAGCGCGGGCCGATGCGCAGCGCTCCGCCCGCCAGCACCTGCAGCACACTGCCGCCCCCGATGGCGATGGAGGCGATGTCCACGCAGCGCTGACGGATGCCCAGCCCACCGCATTCCAGCGATTCGGCGAAAGCGGGATGGCCACCATCAAGCAGGCCGATGTCGGCGCTGGTGCCGCCAACGTCCAGCGTGAGCACGGCGCCGCGCCGCCCGCCTTCGTCCAGACAGGCGGCAACGCCGCGCAGTGCGGCGCAGGGGCCGGACATCGCCAGCCCGATCGGGCGCGCGGCCAGATCCTGCCAGGGCCGGACGGTCCCTTCGGAATGCATGAGCGTCGGCGCCGGCAAGCGGCGCGTGCTGAGCGCGGCCGCCAGCGCCTGCAGATAGCCCGTCGCCAGCGGCTTGGCATAGGCGTCGAGCGCGGTGGTGAGCCCACGTTCGAACTCGCGCGGCGCCGGATCGACCTCGTGGGAGAGAGAGATGTGCAACTGCGGCAGCCGGGCCCGGAGCCGCTCGCCGACCTGCCGTTCATGCGCCGGGTTGCGGTGCGAGAACAGCAGGCAGACCGCCACCGCCTTGACACCCGCCGCCGCGATGGCTTCGACGGCGGCTTCGAGGGCGGACAGGTCCAGCGGCTCGACCTCGTACCCCTGCGCGTCGATGCGGCCGCCGATCTCGAAGCGCAACGACGGCGGGAACAACGCCGCCTCCGGCACGGCCGGCCCAATCACGGGCTCGTACAGCGCCCGCCGGTCCTGCCGGGCCAGCACCGGCACATCGCCGAAGCCGCGCGTCAGCAGCAAGGCGACGGGCGGCTCGTCCAGTTCCAGCAGCAGATTGGTGATGACCGTGGAGCCATGCACCACCCGGCCCACGTCTTGCGGCGTGATGCCGGCTTCGGCACAGAGCCGATCGATCGCCTCGACCACCGGCTCGGCCAGCCGCCGCCCTGCGCGCGGATGCTTGATCGCCACGCTGCGGCCGTCCTCATGCAGCGCCACGGCATCGACGAAGGTGCCGCCCATGTCCACGCCCAGCGACCAGGGCGCGGCCGTCACCGGAAGCGCTCCGGCGAGAAGGGCGCCAGATCCACCTGCGTGGGC
>NZ_CAJYES010000112.1 GCF_913773995.1 uncultured Pseudacidovorax sp. | reverse complement strand
CGAACATCAGGTCGGCGATCTCCTGCGCCAGGTCCGGGTCCTGGATCCGGATGGCATCCAGGGCGGTGGTGTCGTTGCCGGCGCCCAGCAGGTTGATCATCCCGGCTGCCGTCTTGGTGCCGCCCGGCGAGGGCTTGCGCACCTTGCCGCCGCCGGCCAGCACGCGGAACATGACGTCGTTCAGGTCTTCCAGCGCGGCCGGGTGGATGCCCTCCAGCTTGGCGACGCGCAGCAGCACGTCTCCACGCATGTTCTCGTCCAGCTGCACCAGGATGGCGGCGGCCTGCTCGGGCTCCAGGTGCGCGAGGATGGCGGCCACGATCTGCGGGTGTTCGTTGCGCAGCACCTCGGCCACGGCCACGGCGTCCATCCACTTCAGGTTCTCAATGCCGGTGAGGTCGCTGGTCTGCAGGATGCGGTCTGCCAGGATGCCGGCCTTTTCCTCGCCCAGCGCATGCTGCAGCACGGTGCGCACGTACTGGTGCGTGTCGGCGGCATACAGGCCCTGGCCTGACGTGGCGGCGATGAAGCGCTCGGCCACCGCGCCGAGGCGATCCCGGGAGACAACATGCGTGCGCGCGATGGTTTCGCCGATCTTCTGAACCTCGCGCGGCGAGAGGTGGCGCAGCACCTCGCCCGCTTCCTGCTCGCCCAGCGACATGAGCAGCACGGCGGCGTCTTCGAGTCCTTGTTCATCCATGGCAGCTCAGGCCTTCTCGGCTTCGGGGTTGATCCAGCCGCGCACGATGTTGGCGACGGCGGCGGGGTTCTGGCGGGCCATGACGCGAGCGCCTTCGAGCTGGGCCTGCTCGAGCAGCAACTCGGGACGCGGCAGCGCGATGGGTTCGGGGCCGGCTTCGGCGCTCGGGCCGTCGATCGCAGGACGCTCGGGCTCGTCGCCGACCACCGCATCCAGCGCACCGCCAGGGCCGGGCAGCGCGGCTGCCACGGGGCCGCCCTCCAGCGTCAGCGGCTCCTTCGGCTCCTTGTCATTCGCGGCTTCCGGCTTGGGCGGGCTCAGCGCCTTGAGCGCCGGCCGCACGAGTCCGAACAGCGCGGCCAGGCCCAACACCGCCAGCGCTGCCGGCCAGGCCAGGCTGCGGGCCAGTTCGTACAGCTCGGGACGCTTCCACAGCGGCAGTTCAGGCGCGACTGCGCCGTCGGCCATGAAGGCGGCGTTCATCAGATTGACGGAGTCGCCGCGCTCCTTGCTGAAGCCGATGGACTCGCGCACCAGGGCGGTCATCTGTTCCAGCTGGGCAGCGGGCAGCGCCGTGGGCGTGATCTTGCCCTGCGCATCCGCCACGCCCTGGTAGTTGACGACCACGGCGGCCGACAGGCGCTTGACGTTACCCACCGCGCCACGCACCGTGCGCACGGTCTTGTCGACTTCGTAGTTGGTGATGGATTCGCGCTTGCCGGGCGGGCGCTGGCCGGCGGCGGCCTGCGCCTGGGCGCCGTTGGGCGCCAGCGGGGCTGCCTGGCCGTTGATCGGCGCGGCGGGCGCACCGGGCGGTTGCGGCTGGTTCGACGCGGCCCCCGGCACGCCCGAAGGCTGGGGCGGCGTCGCGCCCACCGTCTCGATGGTCTGCTGGCTGCGCACCGCACTGGCGTCCTGGGACAGGTTGGGTCGGTGCTCCTCGCTCGTGGCCTCGGTCTGCGAGAAGTCCACGTCGGCCGTCACCTGGGCCTTGACGTTCTGCTTGCCCACCACCGGCTCCAGCATGTCCAGGATGCGACGGGTGTAGCTCTGCTCCAGTTGCTGGACGTAGGCCAGCTGCTGCGCATCGACGCTGCCATTGGCATTGGCATCGCCGGTGGCGGACAGCAACTTGCCGCTGTCGTCCACCACGCTGACGGCCGCAGGGCTGAGCTCCGGCACGCTGGAAGCCACGAGGTGGACGATGCCGGCGATCTGCGCGCGGTCCAGCGTGCGGCCCGGGTGCAGGGTGAGCAGCACCGAAGCCGAGGGCTTCTGCTGCTCGCGGAAGAAGCCGTTCTGGTTGGGCAGCGCCAGGTGCACGCGGGCCGACTGCACGGCCGCCAGGGCCTGGATCGAGCGGGTGAGCTCACCCTCGAGGCCCCGCTGGAAGCTCAGCTTCTCCTGGAACTGCGTCATGCCGAAGCGGTTGGTGTCGGTCAGCTCGAAGCCCGTCACCGATCCCTTGGGCAGGCCCTGGGAAGCGAGGCGCAGCCGCACGTCGTGCACCTTCTCGGCCGGCACCATGATCGCGCCTCCGCCCTCGGTGTACTTGTAAGGCACGTTCATCTGCGCCAGCTGCGCGACGATGGCGCCTCCATCCTTGTCGTTCAGGTTGGAGAACAGCACCCGCCAGTCGGACGAGCGGCCCATCACGACGGCGGCGATGGCCACGGCCGCCAGCAGCACGGCGCCGAGCGCCAGCTTCAGGCGCTGACTGCGGTCCAGGGCCGCGAATCGGCTGGCCAGGCCGGCCGGCACCAGGGCGGTGCCGGGCAAGGGGCTGGTGGCGGGAAGCTGGGCGGCAGCGGCGGACATGGGGCGGACGGCGGCGTTGGAAGGCGGAAGCCGGGACAGCCTCCGCATGGCCGCCGATTATTCGAAGGCCCGCCGCCGCGAAGCCTTGGATAAGGCCCCATATTCGGCCTCAATTCCCGCCATGAAGTGCCGAGGGGGGGCTTAGCATCCCGGCACCATGGAACTGCGCCTGAACACCGTCACCCCCTCGGCCGCGGGCCTGCGGCCGGCCGGCAGCGCCCGCCCCGCGGCCAATGTCGAGGCCGCGCCCGGCGGCGGCTTCTCGTCGGCGCTGTCGGGCGCCCTACGCGAGGTGAGCAATGCGCAGAACGAGTCGTCGCGGCTGCAGCGCGAGGTCCAGATGGAGAACCCGCAGGTCAGCCTCGAGCAGACCATGGTGGCCATGCAGAAGGCCCAGGTGGGCTTCCAGGCCACGATGCAGGTGCGCAACCGGCTGGTTCAGGCCTACACGGACATCATGAACATGCAGGTCTGAGCGCGCCGCACGCGCTCAGTGCATGGTCTGAAGGCGGGGGTCGAACAGCTCAGCCACGTCCGACAGCCAGGGCTCGGCCAGCACGCGGATTTCGGCATCGTTGCGCAGGATCCGCTGCATGATCCGCGCCTTCTCGGCCCGCTCGGTACGCTCGAGCTTTTCGCTGCGGCCCTTGAAGCGCAACTGTTCGATCAGCACGGCACAGGCCCCCTCGCAACGCACCACCTCGTCCCAGTCTTCGCGGCGGGCTGCGTCCAGCATGCGCACGCTCGCGTCCTCGATCGCCTTGTAGTAGTCCAGCAGTCGATGAGACATCGCGAGCTCCTGCATAGCGGCCTCAGGCCGGTTGGAATGCCACTGCATGCGCCTGCGGTCCGATTTCACTCCAGGCCTGGGCGACCGGGCTGATCAGGGCCGCCACCTCGGCCAAGATGGCTGCGTCGTTGCGCAGATTGGCCGTGGTGAGGCGGCCGATGCAGTAGTCGTACAAGGCGCGCAGTCTACCCGCCAGCTCGCCGCCGCGCGACAGATCCAGGCCGGGCTTGAGGCCCTCTTCCAGCAGTCGCACGGCCCGGCCGATC
>NZ_CAJYES010000111.1 GCF_913773995.1 uncultured Pseudacidovorax sp. | reverse complement strand
TGGGAATCCACGGCCCCAGGTCGACGAACTTGGTGAACATCGCCACCAGCACCGCGCTGATGCTGCCCATGGCCACGCCCAGTGCAGCCACGGTGCCCACGTCGATGCGGCCGGGCAGCTTGGGCAGCGCCGCAGGCTGGCCGGCGGTGGCCGGGGGCACGGCCTTGTCGGCCGTGGCCACCGTGGTCGCCACGCTGCTCAGGCTGGCCTGGGCCGTCGCCTCGCTGGCGGCGGCCCGCTTGGCCACCTGCTCCTCGACCAGGCGGATGAACTTCTTGTAAGGCGCCACGAAGGCCTGCGCCACGCTGGTCGGGTTGTCGATCAGTTGCGTGATGGTGGCGTCCCAGTCCTGGCCCTCGCGGTCGTAGAACACGCCGTTGCGTCCGACGAAGAGGAAGTCGGTGTCGCCCGCGGTGAAGGCGGCCACGATGGTCTGCTTGTCCTTGCCGCGGGTGCACTCGCAGTAGGCCAGGCAGGTCTTCGCCAGTCCGGCCAGCATGGCGTGCTTCTTGGCATCGGCCACGCGCACCACCAGGTCGCAACTGCGCCCGTCCAGATACAGCCGGCCGGCCTGGAAGATCGCACCCCGCCGCGCGTAGAAGTCCTCGAAGGAGACGAAGTTGCGCAGCAGCCGGTACAGGTCGCGTTTGAAGCGCAGCAGCCGCTCCAGGTCCACGAGGCGCTTGTTGTGCGCCTCCTCGGCCTCGTCCTGGGTCAGCAGGGCCAGCACCGCATCTTCGGCCGCGAGCCAGCTTTCCAGTTTCTCGGGCGGGGTGTCGGCGGCGCTGCCCAGGTGCGTGGACGGGCGGCTGGCCAGCCAGCGGCGGCACGGAGCCAGCCGTTCGCGCAGCAATGCCCATTGCCCCTCGTCGATGGCTTCGAGGGCCTCGCCCAGCAGCGGCGCCACTGCGCGCTCGCGCAGTTTGCCCAATGCCTCTGACCACGCCGGATTGACGCGGCCGGCCATCGGCAAGGTGCGGCCGGGCGCTACCGGCGCCAGGGGCAGGGCGGCAAGCGCAGGGGAATGGGTGTCGATGGCGCTGCCGGCCAGCGCGTCGTAGGCCGCGGCGGCCGGGTTGAGCGCGGGCACGGCCTGCGGGTCGAAGGCCGCCACGCTGCAGCGCGCGAAGAAGTCGTCGACCTTGGCCTCGACCGCGTCGAAGGCGGCCGCCGCTGCCAACGTGGCCTCGCCTAGCGGCATGGTGGCATCGTCACTCACCGCCTTGGCCTGCCAGTCCGCCAGCGCGTGCGCCTGCTCGAAGAAGGCTTCGGCGTGGGCGCGCTGAATGCCCATGCCGCCGCTGCGGTCGGCCACGCTGCCTTGCGTCCCCAAGATCTGTTCGATGACGGCGCGGACCTCGTCATCCTCGGCCGTCGCCGGTGTGATGACGCCGTCGCCGTTGAAGCGCAGCGACGCCAGCAGTTCGCTGCGGCCGGTCACGTCTTCGAGCGTGAGGGCCGCCCCTTCGTCCTTGCCGACGATGCGCAGGATCCGCTTCGCTTCGGCCTGCAGCATGCTGCTGTCGGCAATGTCGTGGGGGGAAAGGGTATCGCCGCCAGCGATGAGCAATTGGGCATCGGCCAACTCGCGGCAGGCCCACTCGCACGCGGCGATCAGCTCGGGCGGGCGGATGCGGCCGTCGTCGTTGGTGTCGATCAGCGCGAGGGTGCGGCTGTCGAATTCCAGGCCCTGCACCGGGCAGGCCAGGGCGACCCACAGCTTGCGGTCCAGCTCGCCGATGTGGGCGATGTCCTCGCCCCGTCGGATCAGGACCTGGTCGACGCCGCCGGTACGTGCGAATTCCCAGACGTGGCGCCCGTGGGCCGCCACGTCCGGCGTCTCAGCGCTCAATCGCCCAGGCCGGCGTCGGCGCCGGCGGTGCGGATGGTGGTGCGGTCGCGGTGGTCGGTGCGCTTGCCGATGGCGGTGTCGAGGGCGCGCTTGAGCTTGTCAAGCGCGCCGTGGAACGCCGCGTCCTGCGTTGCCGCATCCTGCGAGGTGGCGATGGGCGCATGGCCCGCCAGGCGCGCTTCCATGGTGCAGCGCTTGTCGGCCTGACCGCCGCGGGCGGCGTTCTCGTCGCTCAGGTGCACCTCGACGCGCGTGACTTCCTCGGCGAAGCGGTGCAGCTGCTGACGCAGTTCGGCGTCCGCCCAGCGCTCCAGCGATTCCTTGTTCTCGATGCCGTTGCCGGTGTTGACCTGGATCTGCATGAAAAAGGGCTCCTTTTGTAGATGGCCGGCAGTCGCCAGCCGGTGCGATGCACTCTGCACCAGCGCGCGCTGGCCCGGCGTAGGCGAAGGCCAATGGGTGGCCGAAGGCGAGGTCGCCGGCCTGCGGCGACAATCCGTGCCCTTCTGCACATGCCAGGCGCCGCGGCGACCGTGCGCCCGTCCTGGCACCGACGCCGTGGCCGCACGCGCCGCCTTCCTCGTTTTCCCAGCCCGACTCCCGCCATGACGATCCAATGGTTTCCCGGCCACATGCATGCCACCCGCAAGGCCATCACCGAGCGGATGAAGACCACCGACGTCGTGATCGAGCTGCTGGATGCGCGCCTGCCAGGCTCCAGCGCCAACCCGGCCATCGCCGCCATCACGGCCAAGAAGCCGCGCCTGAAGATCCTCAACAAGCAGGACCTGGCCGACCCGGCCCGCACCGCCGAATGGGTGGCCCACTACCAGGCGCAGGAGGCCACCGGCGCCATCGCGCTGGACGCCAGCCAGACGCCGCCGGCCCAGCGTGCCGCCATCATCGAGGCCTGTCACCGCCTGTCGCCCAACCGGGGCGGGCTGGCCAAGCCGATGCGGGTGCTGATCTGCGGCGTGCCCAACGTGGGCAAGTCCACGCTGATTAACACCCTGAGCCTCAAGCGCCAGGCCAAGGCCGCCGACGAGGCGGGCGTGACCAAGCAGGAGCAGCGCATCCTGCTGGCCGACGACTTCTACCTGTACGACACGCCCGGCATGCTGTGGCCCAAGATCATCGTGCCCGAGAGCGGCGTGCGCCTGGCCGCCACCGGCGCCGTGGGCCGCAATGCCTACGACGACGAATCGGTGGCGCTGGATGTGCTGGCCTACCTCAAGGCCCAGTACACCGAACTGCTGCGCGGCCGCTACAAGCTGCCGGCCGACAACGCCCAGCTGGCGCTGTGCACCCAGCCCGACGAGGACATCCTGGGCGCCATCGGCCGCAAGCGCGGCGCGCTGCTTGGGGGCGGGCGCATCGACATGCAGAAGGCCGCCGAGGCGGTGCTCACCGACCTGCGGGGCGGCGTCATCGGCCGCATCACGCTGGAGACGGTCAACCAGTTCCTGGGCTGGCTGGCGGCCGGCCGCAAGGCCGAGGCCGAACTCAAACGCCAGCGCGCCGCAGCCCTGCGCGCACGGGGGCGCGGGCGCGATGCGGATGCCATCGAGCAGGACGAGAACTGGGGCGACCCACCGGCCGAGGAAGGCTGAATCCGTTCCCCTCATTCGTGCACGGCCATCGGCCGACTGCTGCGCATCCTGTTCTCCGCGAGCTTCCATTTGTCCCGACACCCCCATCCCTTCCGCGCCGAGTGGGCGCCCAGCATTCCGCGCGAGCTCATGGCCGGCGCGGTCGCCACCTTCGCGCTGATTCCCGAGGTCATCGCCTTCTCCTTCGTCGCTGGGGTCGATCCGGCCGTGGGCCTGTTCGCCTCCTTCGTCATCAGCATCGTGATCGCCTTCGCGGGCGGCCGGCCGGCCATGGTGTCGGCAGCGGCCGGCTCGGTGGCACTGGTGGCAGCGCCGCTGGTGCATTCGCATGGCGTGCAGTACCTGTTCGCGGCCGGCGTGTTCGCGGGGCTGGTGCAGATGCTCTTCGGCTGGCTGCGGCTGGGCTCGCTGATGCGCTACGTGTCGGGCTCGGTGCGCACCGGCTTCGTCAATGCGCTGGCGATCCTGATCTTCTCGGCGCAGATGCCGCACCTGGTGGGGGCCAACCTGGCGACCTGGGCCGCGGTGGGCGCGGGGCTGGTCATCATCTACGGCCTGCCGCGGCTGACCACCCTCGTGCCGTCGCCGCTGGTGAGCATCGTGGTGCTCACGTTGGCGGCCCAGTGGTTGAACCTGCCGCTCAAGACGGTGGCCGACCTGGGCCTGCTGCCCGACGGCCTGCCCAGCTTCGGCGTGCCGCAGGTGCCGCTGTCGTGGCAGACGCTGCAGCTCATCGCGCTGCCGGCGCTGGCCATCGCGATGGTGGGCCTTCTGGAATCGCTGATGACCGCCAGCGTGGTGGACGAGCTGACCGACACCCCCAGCGCCAAGAACCGCGAGGCCACTGGCTTGGGCCTGGCCAACGTCGCAGCCAGTTTCTTCGGCGGCATCGCCGGCTGCGGGATGATCGGCCAGACCGTCAGCAATGTGCGCTACGGCGGGCGCGGCCGGCTGTCGACGCTGTTCGCGGGCGCCTTCCTGCTGGTGCTGATGGTGCTGCTCAGGCCCTGGGTGTCGAAGGTGCCGGTGGCGGCGCTGGTGGCCGTGATGGTGATGGTGTCGGCCTCGACCTTCGACTGGGGCTCGGCGCGGGCGCTGTGGCGGCATCCCAAGCTCTCCAGCGTCGTCATGCTGGCGACCGTGGTGGTCACGGTGCTGACCGACAACCTGGCCGCGGGCGTGGCGGTGGGCGTGCTGCTGAGCGGCGTGTTCTTCACCTTCAAGGTGGCGCGGCTGATCGCGGTCGAGCCTGTGGAGGAGGGCGGGGCGCTGGTCTACCGCGTCTCGGGTCAGGTCTTCTTCGCTTCGGCCGACATGCTGGTGGAGGCCTTCGACATCCGCGACATCGATGGCCGGCCAGTGCGCATCGACCTGACCGGCGCGCATTTCTGGGACATCACCGCCGTCAATGCGTTGGACAAGGTCTGCCAGCGCCTGCGCAAGCATGGCAGCGCGGTCGAGGTGGTGGGCATGAACGCGCAGACCCGTGCCCTGGTTTCGCGGCTGGACCTCGCGATCGAGTAGTGCACGGCGCCGGTAACGGCGGGGCGGCGGACGTAGAGCCGCACGCTGAACGCCAGCCGACGCCGGCCGACGCCGACCGATCCAGGCTGTGTCGCGCATGGCGTGCAGCGTGGGCGCGGCCTCGCCACAATGGCCGGATGACCGCACCCCTTCCCACCTTCGAGGTCCTGCCGCGCGACCTGTCCGCCTACCGGCAGGGCAACACCGGCATCGACTATGTGCATCGCTTCGACTCGGGCCACCCCGGGCCGCATGTGCTGATCAACGCCCTGACCCACGGCAACGAGATCTGCGGCATGGTGGCCGCCACGCATCTGCTCGACCGCGGCGTGCGGCCGGTCACGGGCGTGCTGACCATCAGCTTCTCCAACGTCGCGGCCTACGAGAGCTTCGACATCGAGCGCCCCTTCGACAGCCGCCAGCTGGTCCACAACATGAACCGCATCTGGTCGGCCGAGATGCTGGACGGCAGCGAAGACAGCCCCGAGCTGCGGCGCGCCCGCGAACTGCGCGCCGTGGTGGACGCCGCCGACCATGTACTGGACATCCACTCCACCAGCCAGGACGTGCAGCCCTTCTGGGTCTATCCCGCCTATGCGCGCAATGCGGCCGTGGCGCTGGCCTTGGGCCTGCCGCCGGTGCACCTGGTGATGCCGCAGGGATTGGGCTCCGGCACGCCGCTGATCCAGTACGGCCGGCACGGCCTGGACGGCGACGGCCCACAGACGGCGCTGGTGGTGGAGTGCGGCCAGCATTTCGCGCAGTCCGCGGCGGACTTGGCCACGAAGGTGGCACACGACTTCATCGCGCATTTCGGCCTGATCGCGCCGAGGGAGGGGCGCCAGCCGCCTGCGCCGCAGCGCCGCTTCGAGCTGCTGCAGACGCACATGGTGCACACGCCGGAATTCCGCTTCGAGCGGCCGCTGGTCGGCTTCGAGACCTTTGCCAAGGACGAGTTGATCGCCACCGACGGCGAGCGGCGCATCGTCTCGCCCTGCGACGGCTGCACCGTCTTCATGCCCACCCGCGACGCCATCGTGGGGCGTGAGGCGGTGTACCTGACGCGGCCGCTGGGCTGAGCACGTTCAGCCTTGCCCGTTCGGGCTGAGCCTGTCGAAGCCGGGGCACATCGGCCGGCGCTTCGACGGGCTCAGCGCGAACGGTTGGAGAGGTTTCGGGCAGCCGTCACTTCAGCGTCAGCACCCAGGCGGCCAGCTTCTTCGCATCGGCCTCGCTGACCTGGGTGTTGGCCGGCATCGGCACCGGTCCCCAGGCACCCGAGCCGCCCTTGAGGATCTTGGTGGTCAGCATGTCCGCAGCGCCCTTCTGCTCCTTGTAGCGGGCGGCCACGTCCTTGAAGGCCGGCCCGATCACCTTGCGGTCCACGGTGTGGCAGGCCATGCACGCCTTGCTGCTGGCAAGGGCCAGGTCGGCATGCGCCGCGGGCAGCACGCCGGCCAGCGCCAGGGCGGCGATCGCACCGGCGCGCAGCGCGGACGCGGAACCTGCCACTGGCCCGCCGGCGGCGTTACAGTCGTTTGCAATGTGGCTCGTGCGTCGCGCGGCGGGCTGTTGGAACGAGGAGCGGAACATGTGGCTGTTGATCGTGGGGTTGGTGTCAATCGGGCTGAAGTACTTCGAGGTCGGCTTCTTCGCCGGCCTCGCCTGGTGGATCGTACTGTTGCCCTTTCCGGCCGCGATGTTGTGGTGGGCTTTCGCGGACTGGTCGGGCTACACCGCCCGGCGCGCGATGGAGCGGGACGACGCCCGCAAGCAGGCGCGCCTCGACCGACAGCGCGACGCACTGGGCCTCACGACGCGCGCCCGCGGCGCCGCGCGCCGCAAGCCTTGAGCCTGCGAGGGCTCAGAACCGGTCGAGCACCGCGCCCAGGCTGGCGCTCGATGCGTTGAAGGCGAACTTGGCCTGCACGCCGCGGGTGTAGCGCGGGGCCGGCGCCTTCCAGGCGGCGCGGCGGCGGGCGATTTCTTCTTCCGGCACGTTCAGTTCCAGGCTCAGCGTCTTGGCGTCGATGGTGATCGAGTCGCCCTCGTGCACAAGCGCGATGGTGCCGCCGGCCGCGGCCTCGGGCGCCACGTGGCCCACCACCATGCCCCAGGTGCCGCCGGAGAAGCGGCCGTCGGTGATCAGGCCCACGCTCTCACCCAGGCCGGCACCGATCAGCGCGCCCGTGGGCGCCAGCATCTCGGGCATGCCGGGGCCGCCCTTGGGGCCCAGGTAGCGCAGCACCATCACGTCGCCGGCCTGGATCTTGCCGGCCAGGATGGCCTGCAGCGCCGACTGCTCGTCGTCGAACACGCGCGCCGGGCCGGTGATGGCTGGGTTCTTGAGGCCGGTGATCTTGGCCACGGCGCCCTCGGGGCTCAGGTTGCCCTTCAGGATGGCCAGGTGGCCCTGGGCATACAGCGGGTTGTCGATGGGACGGATCACCTCGGGGTTGGGCGGCACGTCGGGCACGTCGGCCAGCGTCTCGGCGATGGTCTTGCCGGTGATGGTGATGCAGTCGCCGTGCAGCAGGCCGGCGTTGAGCAGCAGCTTCATCACCTGCGGAATGCCACCCGCGCGGTGCAGGTCGACCGCCAGCCAGCGGCCGCTGGGCTTGAGGTCGCAGATGACCGGCACGCGCTGGCGGATGCGCTCGAAGTCGTCGATGGTCCATTCCACGCCGGCCGCATGCGCGATGGCCAGGAAGTGCAGCACCGCATTGGTCGAGCCGCCCGTGGCCATGATCACCGACACCGCGTTCTCGATGGCCTTGCGGGTGACGATGTCGCGCGGCTTGAGGTCGCGCTTGATGGCCTCGATCAGCACCTTGGCCGATTCCTTGGCCGAGTTCTGCGTCTCGTCGTGCGGATTGGCCATGGTCGAGGAGTAGGGCAGGCTCATGCCCAGCGCCTCGAAGGACGAGCTCATGGTGTTGGCCGTGTACATGCCGCCGCAGGAGCCGGTGCCGGGGATGGCGCGGCGCTCGATCTGCAGCAGGTCCTCGTCGCTCAGGTTGCCGGCCGCATTCTGGCCCACGGCCTCGAAGACGCTGACGATGTTCAGATCCTGGCCCTTGTAGTGGCCTGGCAGGATCGTGCCGCCGTAGACGTAGATGGCCGGCACGTTGGCGCGCAGCATGCCCATCATGCCGCCGGGCATGTTCT